>DRKN01000207.1 GCA_011051755.1 Gammaproteobacteria bacterium | reverse complement strand
GGGCAGCTTGGGCGCAAAGGGAAACCCGGGCGGGATATGGATCGTGGTGGCGCAGGTGCCGGCGGTCGCCCGTTTCATACCGCAGACGGAGACCGTGGCGCCGAGGACAGGGACGTAATCGAAGGGGTCGAACACCATGGAGATGTGCGGCGTCGGCAGTGGCGCCGGTACACCCGGGGGCACGGTGCACAGGTGGATGTCGATGCCGAGTTGTGGGTCGCCGTGTTTGGCCGCAGACATCATGCGGCAGAGGCCTCTGCCGTGTCGGCAATCGGCGCGGCCACAAGGTGGCTCAGGGGCCAGGCTTCACCGAGCAGATCTCGCGCATGGGTGAACTGCCGGCGAAAGGCTTCATCCCCCGCACCGGCCTCCTCTTCAATGGCTTGTAGGGCGGCCTGCCCGGCCTGCGCCGTCTCGCCTTCAAGTTGGGCCTCTATCACACGCAGCGCTTGGGACTCTTGGGCGTCTTCGGCCCCGGCGGCCTGTTGCTCGGCGCGAACCCGTGCGTCTTCCTGGCGCACTTCCTGCTGTTGTTTGATAGCTTCCATGCGTTTGACCCGCTCCGGCTCCATCACCCGCAGCAGATCGATTGCCGCCATCGGCAAGGTGGTCGTGGCGCGCGCCTCGGGTTCGAGTCGTTCGCCGAGCGCCAGGGCAAGCCGGCCCCGCTCCAGGGCGGCGTCACGGTTGTTGAGGCGGGCATGGCAGAAAAGGCTCATGCGAAAGGCTTCAATGGCAAGGATGAGATCGGGGATTTTCTGCGCGACCACCGCCGCCCGGTCATAACATTCGGCGGCCTTTACATCCCGGTTCGCCGCCAACTGGGTGCCGGCCTCACCGAACCAGGTCTGCAAGACAAGCTGTTGGCCGGCAGGATGACCGCTTGCGGTAGCTTGTACGGCGGATTGACGGGCACCCTGGTATTCCTGGATAGCATCATCAAAGCGCTTTTCCTTTAACATCGCCCCCGCCACCAGCATCGTGATCACCACCTCCTGGTCGGCCCAACCCTGTCTGCGGGCAAACGCCTGGGCATCCGTGGCTTTGCTTTTGACCTGATTGATACTGCCTTTTTCCACCAGGGTCATCAGCCCCATGAGGATATTACGAAACACCGCCCCCGACCCCACGCCCCCCTCTTCGGCAAAGGTCTGTTGCGCAATCGCCAGGGCATCGATCTTTGGTGATGCATTGGCGATCAGCGGATGCTCCGATTCCGTCAAGGATGACAGTCTGGGAGTTTCATGCGAATCGATCACCACCAGGCGTAAATACTCGGGCATTTCAACGCTCAGTGCTCGCGTCAACCAGGAACAAAATGCCGTGTCGTCCGCCACCTGTTGAGGCATGAAAACCGCCGCAACATGCCCGGCGACATCATGGTATTTGGCGGCGAAGGAATGCAGTCCCTGCAAAAATCCCGTGGCGGAGTCCGGATGATCCTCGGGGTTAAAGCGCCAATCCGCCTTGATGCCTTCCTGTTCAAGATCTTCACGACTTGCGTCATATTGCCCGGCGAGCGTTTCCTTGAGTTCTCTGGAAAACTGCATCGCGTTCTCGAACGGCGTATCGAAGACAATGAACAGATCGCGGGTGGACAGCGCCGTTTCGTGTTTTTGAACCTCAAAAAAACATTGCAGTGTCCGCACCGCATTGTCCTGCACCTGCCAGACCAGCAGTCGCTTTGAGGCATCGGAACGGAATGTTTCCCAGTGTTGACAGAGCCCCAGAAGACTCCGTTCGACGGGATTGAAAGCCATCGCAGCCCCTCCCCTAGCCGTTCAGGGAAATCTTGGGCCCGGTCAATGCCACGCCAGCGGCATCGACTTTTGCCGCGGAACCGCTCCCCGTAACCGTGGAGGTTGGGGCTTCAACCGTGGCTTCACCCGGGCTGCTCATCAGCGCATTGCCGTCGAGCGTCAAGCTGGATCCACCACCGGCACTGAGCGTGATTTTATCAGGCTCAATCGTCACTGAGCTGCCACCACAGGTCAGTGTGATCCGGGTTGGGGCCTGAATATTGACCTCATCGGTGGTATCAAGCTGATAACTTCCGGTGACATCCACCGTTCGGTTGCCTGCTTCCACGGTCAGGCTCGTATCACCTTTAATCGTTACGGTTTGGGTACCCGCCTGAACGCTAAGTGTATCGTGGCCACCGACGAGGGTGGTTGTACGGTCGTTTTCAATGGTCGAATTCATGTCCTTCTGGGCATGGACGGTAATGGCCTCCTGGCCCTTGGTATCATCCAGCATGATGCTGTTGTCACCGCCACCACCCGGCGTGCTGTTGGTTTTCATGCCACTGATCATGGCCGCAGCGGGTAATCCGTTGGGCGGTTTGTTATCGCCGTTATACACCCGCCCGGTAATGATGGGGCGATCCGGATCGCCTTCCAGGAAGGAGACGATCACTTCCTCACCAATACGGGGAACATCGATGCCGCCGAACCCCTTGCCGGCATGTACCTGGGAAACACGCATCCAGCAAGAACTGTTTTCATTGGCTTCGCCGTAGCGATCCCAGTGAAACTGTACCTTTACGCGCCCATGTTCATCGGTCCAGATTTCCTCGCCAGAGGGCCCGACCACGATGGCGGTCTGTGGCCCCTGAACCCAGGGCCGGGGGGTGGTGCGCAGGGGCCGAAAGGGCTCCTGTGCATTGATGACATTGATCTCACAGGTGTACACCTTGTCTTCTCCACCATCCCCCGAGCCATAATCACCCGCTGCCAGCCGATAACCAGCCGAGACGATGAGATATTCAATATTCTGATCCTCACGCGGGTGGCCGCTCAACCTGAACAAGCCACCCACGCTCAGACCACGGGCATCGCCATGGCCATGACCGCGCAGGTGGTTGGCCTGTATTTCTTCCAGTCTGACGCGGGAATAGTGATCACCTTCGTTGAATTTCTTGTATTCGCCGGGATAGTCGTAAATCTCCAGATCGGCCTTGGCGTGGTCGCGCTTTTTGTTTGAAATGGCCAGCAGATCTTTTTTGGGGGCGGTGAAATCGAAATCCTGATACACGAAGGCGCCGGATTGCAGTTGCTGTGTGATTTCCCAGGCATAGAGGTGCTCCTTTTCTATCACCGTGGAACCGGCGGGGGGGTGATAGGAGACCGCTTCATAACCCGCGACGGGCTCATGTGAACTGTAACTGTCGGCCAGCACCAGGGTGTGCTTGTCTTCTTCATGCTTGAAAAAATAATAGATCCCTTCCTGCTCCATCAGCCGGTTGATAAAATTGAAATCACTTTCACGGTACTGGACGCAATTCACCCAGTTTCTGTAACTGCCGCTCAGGGTGTCTTCAAAATCCGTATAACCGGCCTCGCGAAAGACCGCTTTGATAATCTCCGGTACGGTCATGTTCTGAAAAATACGGCAATCCGAGGTTTGGGTGAGAAACCAGAACCAGGGCACCACGGTGGCCTGATAGTTGGCCGTGTGGCCGCTGATACCGGTCTGTGCAAAGCGACTGATATGGCCGTTGAAATAGCGCGCACGGCCAACCCCCACCTCTAAACTCACGGTGATGGTATCACCGATCAGTTGGTTGAAATCGGCATCGGTGATGTCGCTGACCAGCTCCAGTTGGTACTCGAACAACTTACCCAACTCTTCATGGCCGCTCATGGTGCGTATCAGCAAGACATCATCACCCAACGGTGTCTTGAGCTTGATTTCTCGAT
>DRKN01000206.1 GCA_011051755.1 Gammaproteobacteria bacterium | reverse complement strand
GGAAGCCGTTAGCTGCAAGGCGCGTCTCGCCGGGAATGGCGTGCCCTTTTCAAGAGACGCAACGCCGCAGATGACGGCTTCCCGCCGCGCCCGGAGGGAGGCCCGCAAATGCCCCAATCCTGTGTTCCAGTCCTTGTTAAGGGAGGGGGCCATTAACGGCGGACTGCGCCTTGTCTTGGGGCATTTGCGGGCCTCTGATAGGTGCACTTTATACGTTACACCACACTAGCGCTCGATATCCGTTGAATGCCATAGCCAGGATGAAGTGCAACGGAATCCGGGATAAACTGCCCGTATGTTCCATAACATGTCCGTTTTCTTGCAGATTTTCCCCAAATCCCTTTATTACGCGGAGGTGATGTCTTGTTCTCGTTCCTGAAACCACCTCAGCTACTCGATGAAACCACGCTGCAATGGATGTTCGACAGTTTCGCCTGGGCGCTGCGCAACTTCGATGCGCAAATTTTTTGTGACGAGACGATCCTGGTGACGCCCAGCAACGCGCATTTTCCCGGCCGGAAATCCAGCGCCGAAGATATGGCTGGGCTGGTCTTCGACAGGGTCAGCTTTTTTGCCGGCATGCAACACTGGCCCTGCCGGCTGGTGGATGAGGATGCCGCAGAGGGTCTGCCGCCCCCGGCCTTGCCGGTCGCCGGTCTGGGCCGGGCGATGACGGCGGCGATGCCCGTTACGTTGGCGGCGGCGCAACCCTTACCAGTCATCTATCGTGTGGATCAACTGCGCGACCCGGAGGTCATGATCGCCCACTTCGCGCATACCCTGGCCCATTATCTCGGCACCACGGCCAACGAGCCCCCGCCCGGCGGTGAAGAAAACTGGCCCCATGTGACGGAGCTGCTGGCCGTGTTCATGGGCTTCGGCGTGGCCATGGCGGACAGCGCCAATACCGCCAAAATCCGTTCCTGCGGCAGCTGTTCCGGGCCGGCCGTCGAGCGTGAGAACTACCTGTCCCAATTTGACGTGACCTATGCGCTGGCGATCTTCTGTTGCCTGAAAGACATCCCGGCCCGTGAGGCGTTAAAACACCTGAAATCCACCCTGCGTCCTTTTTTCAAAAAGGCCATGAAGGATGTCGTGCGCAGGGAGTCGCAGCTTCAGCGGCTGCGGGAAGTTACGGCGGCCATTTAGTTCTACGCCGTGATGTTTAACGTGCTGAGTCAACATTTCCGCCCTAAGGGGTGGGATATTGGGAGGAAGTCACCCGCTATGCATTGTTCAACGCTGGTTCGCAGCACCAAAAATAGGCGCTTTTCTTAAAGAACCTACCTTTGGTAATACTGCTGCACCTCATTCAGGCTACTGACCGTGGGAGATGGCAGTAGCGTAATCTCATGCGCGTCATCTGCACACCACCTCTCCGTACAGTGCAATATGACCAAAACCTCGCTCAGAGGGGGAATTCCCTTTGAATTCTTTGCATCCCACTTACGGTGGCGTTAGCATCGTTCGACAGAATAAATCAAAGGGAGAGAGGAAAATGAGTGCAAATGAATCGAGTAAATTGATCATCGGTGTGCATGGTCTGGCCAATAAGCCGGAAGAGAAAATCCTGGCCGAGTGGTGGGAAAAGTCGATGATCGAAGGGCTGCAGAAAAACAGCAGTCTGTCAGTCACCTCGCTGGATTTTTTATCCGTTCACTGGGCCGATTTTATGTATCCAAGCCCTGATCCCGAACCGGATGCCTATCGTGAAGCCAAAAGCAGCGATTTGAAATATTACAAAGATGGCTGGATGGATTATATACGCTCGCGTGTCTTGGATGTGGGCGGTGATTTTTTGGATTTCATAAAAGATAAACTGGAAATGGATAAAACGGCAGAAAAAGTACTGAAGAAAAAATTGCCGGATCTATACCGCTACTACAAGGAAGAGGCCATACGCAAGGAGTTGCGTGGTCGCCTGACAAAGGCCATCATCGATAATCGCAACAAGCGCCTGATGCTGGTGGCGCACTCTATGGGCTCCATTATCGCCTACGACGTGTTGCGTGAACTGGGCCGGGACAACCCCAGCTTGTCGATCGAGCATTTCGTGACCATCGGCTCGCCGCTCGGTTTGCCACACGTCAAACACATGATTCTCAAGGAAAGCCCGATTATCCGCACACCCAGTATCGTAAAAAAATGGACTAATTTTGCCGACCGTCGCGACCCCGTTGCGCTGGATATCCACCTGCGTGACGATTACGAAGAAAACTATGCTGGCGTAAAGGTCAAGGATGACCTGGTGATGAATGACTGGGGTGACATCAATCACAAGTCATACGGTTATTTGCGCACGCCGGAATTTTCGGATGTGTTGAAGACGTTTATTTGATTGCCGGGGGGCGACTCCCCGCTGATGGCTGCGAGGGTGTTTGTTTGCCGAAGGAACGCGAAATCCGGGCGCTTCAATGCAATCCGTTTATCGGATTCCGTTGCCCTTCATTCAGCTCGGTAGGTTGGGGTGACGACTGCATGGACGCAGGAGTAGGGCGATGCAGGATGCTAAAGCCGGGGTACGAACCCCAATACAGGCAACGTCACAAGATTGAAACTCGCAATCCCCAATGTGGCCAAGGTAGGGTGTTTGAGTTTCGCGCGTTGGGGTTCACGAAAGACGTTCACTCCAACCGACTACTCCGTCCGCAACGCCTCCACCGGATCCATCGCCGCCGCCCGCCGTGCGGGCAGCACGCCGGCGGCGAAGCCGATGAGGATCGCTACCATCTCTGCCGCCAGCACGTAGAGCCATGGCGTGTGCACCGGCAGAGCGGGCAAGGCGAGGGTCAGCAGTTGTGCGCCACCGACACCGAGGATCAGCCCGGCGATGCCGCCGATGGCGGCCAGCACCGCCGCCTCGCCGAGAAACAGTAGCAGGATCTGCCCGCGCTCCGCGCCCAGGGCGCGCAGCAGGCCGATCTCGCTGGTGCGCTCCTTTACCGCGATGGTCATGATGGTGAGAATGCCGATGCCGCCCACCAGCAGAGAAATACTGCCCAGGGCGCCGACGGCGAAGGTCAGCACATTCAGTACGTTACCCAGTACGTCCATCATTTGCTGTTGGGTGGTGATGGTAAAGTCTTCGCGGCCGTGACGGCTGATGAGGATGCGCTTGATACTGGCGACCACTTCATCCACGTCCGCGCCTTCCTCGTAGAGCAGATCCACTTCCATCAGGCTGGTGCGGTTGAACATGTCCAGCGCACGCGCGGCGGGAATGTAGACCGTGTCATCCAGATCCATGCCCAGTACCTGGCCCTTGCTTTCCATGACTCCGATGACCCGGTAACGGTCGCCGCCGATACGGATTTTTTTGCCCAGCGGGTTTTCCGTGCCGAACAGCTCTGTTTTCAGTTTGCTGCCCAGTACCGCAAAGGCACGCGGTGAACGTGGGTCGTCGTGGGGCAGGAATTGGCCCAGTTGCACCTGCATGGAAAAGGCGATGGGCATGTCCGCACCCATGCCATAGACGGTGGTGCGGCGGGTTTTTGCACCGGCCTTGACCTCGGCATTACCCTGGGTGGCGGCCACCACGGCGCGGGTATGCGGCACTCGCCGCAGGGCCTCGGCGTCGTCGATGCTCAGTGGCCGCACCGTACCCATGATGCCCAGCGGGGTGCCGAAGGTGGTGGCCTTGCCCGGGTTGATGCCGATCAGGGTGGTGCCGAACTGGGTGAATTCGCTGAGCACGAACTTGTGGATGCCTTCGCCGATGGAGGTGAGCAGAACCACTGCGCCAATACCGACGCCAATGCCCAACACCGTGAGCAGGCTGCGCAGGCGGTGGGCGACGATGGCGGAAAAAGAGAGGCGGGCGAGGTCACGGATGAGCATGTTTCACCTCTCCGCAATGGCATTGGAGCGGGCCATGCCCGCGATGAAGCGGCGCTCGGTGACCAACGCAAAGGCGTAAAGGCACAGAAAGATTCCCCTGTTGTTTCTTCGCCATTCCTGTATCGCTGTGCTTTGGCGTTTGTCCTTTCGTACCGTGATCCATCGCGGGCATGGCCCGCTCCGCTGGGAATGGCTGGGCATCGTTGTCACCGCCTTGCCAGAGCCTGCACCGGATCCAGCCTCGCCGCGCGCCGTGCCGGCAGCAGTGAAAACAGCAGGCCGGTGCCCAGCGCCACGCCGATGGCGGCGGCGAAGGCCCACAGAGGCGTGCCCATGGGCAGGTCTGGGTAGAAATAGCCAATCAGCCCGTTGCCAGCCAGGCCGATCACCACGCCCAATCCCGCACCGAGCAGGGATAGCAGGGCCGCTTCGGCGAGAAACAGGTTGACGATTTGTTGTCCCGGGGCGCCCAGAGCCTTGAGCAGACCGATTTCGGTGGTTCGCTGCGCCACCGCCACCAGCATTACGTTCATGATCAGGATGCCCGCCACGCCAAGACTGATGGCGGCAATACCCGCCACGGTCAGGGTCAGTGCCTGGAGGATGTCGTCGAAGGTGGCCAGTACCGCATCTTGCGTAATGACGGTGATGTCTTCCTCGCCCTGATGGCGCTCACGGATGGTGCGGGTGATGTGTTCGATGACACGGGGGATGGCCTCGCGCGAGCGCGCCTCCACCAGAATACGAAACAGTGACGAGGTATTGAACAGTCTTTGGATCGAGGCGACCGGCACAATGACCATGTCTTCCACGGCGACGCCGAGGGACTCGCCCGCCGATTCCAGGATGCCGATGACACGGAAGCGCCGGTCGCCGATGCGCACCCATTCGCCCAGCACCGGCTGGTTGCCGAACAGTTCCTTGCGCACCTTTTGCCCCAACACACACACCGGGCTGGCACGATCCCACTCGGCCTTGGGCAGAAAGCGGCCCAGGCCCATTCTCCAGTGGCGTATTTCCAGCAGCTCCGCGGTGGAGCCCCAGATGGGGATGTCGCGTTCCAGCCCGCCGTAAGATACCGGTGCCGAGCCGATATTGAGCGGTGCGACACGCCGTATCACTGACGAGCGCAGCAGTGCCCGGGCATCGCCGAGGGTCAGTGCCCGCGGCGTGTCGCCGATCAGCATCGATGGCTCGCCGCCGGCCGTTTCCGTGCGGCCCGGCAGGACGATCACCAGGTTGGTGCCCAATGAGGCGAATTCGCCCGACACATAGCGTCGCGCCGCCTCGCCCAGCGAGGTGAGCACCAGCACCGAGGCCACGCCGATGGACATGGCCAGCAGCATCAAGGCCGTGCGGCTGCGTGCGCCGTTGAGCGAACCCAGTGCATAGCGGGCGATATCGGTGGTTTTCACGGGCTGGCGGTATCGTTGACGATGGCCCCGTCCACCATGTGCAGACACCGCTGCGCGCGTTCGCCCAGCGTCGGGTCGTGGGTGACGATGATGAGAGTGATGCCGCGCTGTTGCAGCGTTTCGAGGATGTCCACCACGTCCTTGCCGGAGGCTCGGTCGAGGTTACCGGTGGGCTCGTCGGCCAGCAGCAGCCCGGGTTGCATCACCGTGGCGCGGGCAATGGCGACGCGCTGGCGCTGGCCACCGGAGAGCTGATCCGGGCGATGGTCGGCGCGGTCGGTAATGCCCATGTCCTTCAGGGCCTGCTGTACGCGCCGCTGCCGTTCGTCCACGGGCTGGCCCGCCAGCATCATGGGCAGCTCGATATTTTGCGCCGCCGTCAGGCGTGGCACCAGGTGGAAAAACTGGAACACGAAGCCGATGCGTTCGCGGCGCAGACGGGCCTGCTGTTTGTCACTGAGGGGCGTGATGTCCTGCCCGTCGAGCCGATAGTGGCCGGCATCGGGGCGGTCGAGCAGGCCCAGCAGATTGAGCAGGGTGGACTTGCCGGAACCGGACGGCCCCATGATCGACAGGTATTCACCAGCGCTGATGTGCAGGTTGATATCACGCAGGGCGTGCACCTTCTGGTCGCCCACCGGGAAGATGCGTTGGATGTTCTCCAGGGTGATCATCCGGCCTGCCCGGCGGTATTTTCCGGTGTCGCCAGTGCACCGGGCTCCACGCCCTCGCGATCCACCGACAGCACCACCCGTTCGCCTTCCTCCAGGCCCGCGCTGATTTCTGTCAATTTCCAGTTGGACAGGCCGGTCTCCACCGGGCGTGATTGCAGGGTTTCGCTGTCCGGGTCATAGACCAGCACTCGCTGACCTTCCAGCAGGGCCTCGGTGGGGATGTACAGGACGTTTTCGCGCGTCTGCAGGATGATTTCCACGTCAGCGCTATAGCCGGGCAGCAGTCGCGTGGTGTCGGCGGGGTTGATGAAGTCCGCTTCGATGTCCACGGTGCGCGCCTGCTTCTCGATCTCCAGCACATAGGGGGCGATACGCCGCACGCGGCCGTCGAAGGTCTCGCCGGGGAAGGCGTCGAGGCTGATGCGCGTGCTCAGACCCGGTTTCACGGCGGGGGCGTCGACCTCGTCGATGGGGGCGGAAATGGTCAGACAGGTGGTGTCGATGAGATCCACCACCGGCAGGGTGGCGATGCCTGGTGGCGAGGGGGTGACGTATTCGCCCAGCTCGCCGTTGACCTCGGCGATGGTGCCGTCGAAGGGGGCGTGCATCAGGGTACGCCCGAGACTTTCGCGGGCGACTTTAATGCGCGCCTCGGCGACCAGATTGGCCGTTTTCGCTGCCTGGCAGGCGGCTGCTTTGGCCTTGGCCTCGCCCACGGCGCGCTCGGTGGTTTCTTCGGAGGTGATGTTCTGTTTGCGCAGGCGCACCATGCGGTCGGCTTCGCGCTTGGCTACATCGGCCACCACGCAGGCTTCGGTGGCGCGGGCGCGGTTGGCCTCGGCCTCGCGCTTGGCCAATTCCTCCTGGGCAACCAGGTCGTGGTTCCACAGCACCAGCAGCAGGTCGCCCTTTTTCACCGTGGCGCCATCCTTGGCCGGCAGGTCGGTGATTACACCGCCAATGGCCGGCGTGATCCGCGAGCGGCGGCAGGCCTTGATGGTGCCGGCGCGGGTATTGGCGACGCTGGACTGCACGTCACCACGTTCCACCGTTTGCAGGCGCACCACCACCGGCTTTGGCTGCGACCAGTACCCGCCCAGTCCGGCGCCGATGGCGAGCAGGAGCGCGATGATAATGAGACGCCGTAGGTGATGGGTCATACGATTGCTCCTTGAGACAAGGGCTGGAATCCCTTTGTAAGCTTGAGGGAAAGGGATTGCAAGCATGTAGGAGCCAGCGCCTGGGAATCTTACCGCCGGCGTGGCGGTTTTTACGTGACATGGCTCCCTGTGGTAAGTTTAGTTCGTCTATTTGGGATGAGCCGTGGGATCTCATCCCGGGTGGGGATGAAGATTTCAATGCTGGCGTTATCGTTTCGGAAGGCCGGTCTTTTACACCTTGTTTTTACCCCCCCTGATCAGTCCCCCTTTCTCTTTGCCGTATACGCCCGTGACACTGCAACGCTGCTCCACACCGGACAGGTGAAAACCCTAGAGGGATCGCTGGTGGTGGCTGACTGGACTATGGATACTTGCCCCTGTCTTCGTTGAAGCGGGAGTGATCCCAGCGGGCCTCAGTGCAGCGTGTGGGTTGGGGTGATGCCCGATAACGAGCCACTTTCCAGGTAATATTCAAGCTGCGGGGAAGCGCCCGGGGCCTAAATCATCATGCTGATATAGCGCGTGGGCACAAAAAACGTGCCCACCCTGCCTGGCCGATTGTGCGTTAGAAATAGCGCGCTATTTCTAGTTGCAAGTAATCGTCATCACGGAAGCCGTAGAGCAGGCTGTTTTTTTGCGTGTTGGCGAAGGCGCGGGCATCGATGCTGAGTTTCCAGCGTTGACCGATGCGGCGGCTGCCTTCGATGCTGAGCATACGGCTCTGATCGTTGTTGTCGATGACGAGGCCGAGCAACAGTTCCGAGGAATCGGCGTCGTTGAGGGTGAAGCGGACGCCGATCATGGTGTCGTTGTCGAATAGGGTGGGTGCGTTCTCGCCGCGTTCGTCCCAGAGGGTTTCAGCGATCAGGCCGAGGTCGTAGCTGCTGCCGAAGAGGCCGATGATGGTATATTCAAAACCGCCAGTGGCGGCGGCGTAGTTGCGGTTACCCTGGCCACTGCGATGAATGGCCTCCAGTTTCCACAGCCAGTCGCCGAGGGTGGCCTGCAGATCGAGGCTGAACTGGTCGATGATTTCATAGCGCGGGGCGATGACGAGCTTGCCACCCGTGTTCAAAATCGGCAGCAGGGTCGGATCACGGCTGGTGCCGTGGAAATAGCTGAGGCCGAAGTCCCAGTCGCCGATGTAGTGTGACCAGCGTGCGGCGTAGTCGATATTGCGTTGCTCGCGTGAGGATTCGTATTGGGTCAGGCCGGTGTCGACGCGCGGTTGAAAGCGCGGCCGGCCGTTGGCGCCGGCAAAGGTGCGTTCGCGAAAGCCGGGCAG
Organism: Gammaproteobacteria bacterium; assembly: GCA_011051755.1. Lineage (GTDB taxonomy): Bacteria > Pseudomonadota > Gammaproteobacteria > SZUA-152 > SZUA-152 > DRQN01. The sequence continues at coordinate 9,344 of DRKN01000206.1, read as the reverse complement.
TACGAACAGATCCACGCTGCCCCAGTCACGGATCAGGGCCAGCTGGATCATAGGCTGGCCGAGCTTGTCCTCGCCGTCGAGATTCTCCACGAAGTCGGTCTGGTTGATGATGTCCACCAAGTGTTGCGATTCGGTGACGCCCCAATAGACCTTGCCGATACCGATACGCAATTCCCAGTTATCGCTGGCCTTGAGCCAGTTGAGTTCACGGATGTCGGCATGGCTTCGTTTGTTGTCGCCCTGATTCCAGCGGGCGAAGGGAACGACGGTGATGCTCTGCCGGCCGTCGTCCCATTCATGGTAATACTCGGGCTGGGCGCTGAAAGAGAGGTTGTTGCCGTGCTGGCGGGGATCGCTGGCCTCGACGGGAAAATAACGGTATTCGCCACTGAGGTAGCCGGACCACTCGCCGGCGAGGGCGATGCTGCCGGGCCAGAGCAGAACGGTGAGGCAGAGGGTGGTGAGCCGATTCATAACGTTGCCGTAGGAGCGGGCCATGCCCGCGATAAAAGGGCCGCTTGCCACGCAGGGGACACGGAGAAATACAATGTCATGAAATCTCTGTGCTCTCTGTGCCGCTGTGGCAAGAGCAATCCATTTCGCGGGCATGGCCCGCTCCTACGGCGGCTGGCGGTCTGTGGATTCATCAGCGTGCCCGTTTGAGACTGTTGCGGTCAAAATCACGATCCGTGAGACCGGTCTTGAAACGGTAGTTGCTCCAGAACAGGTCGGTGCTTTTTTTGGTTTGGTGATTGATCATGCTCATCTTGCCGGGGCGCCAGAATTTCCCCTGGTACTGTTTGTAGTCGCTGGAGACGAGGGTTTTTAGCAGGGATTCCTTGCGGTCATAAAACTCCATCTTCAGGGGTTGATACATTTCCTTGTCCAGCCAAGTGACGAGGCGCGTGTAACCGGAGTGCTTGTAGGCCGGGTAGCGTTCGAGGACGAAGGTGGGACGGCCGTCGAGGTCTTCATCGCGGAGATATTTGTAGGTGTATTTTTCCACTTCCTGCGAGGTGATGTCCTCGTAGGCGAATTCACTGCCCATGAAGGGGCCTGATTTGTTGTTGGAGGAGATGCGTTTGACCCGCTTCAGCGCCGGCAGGTACAGCCACTGGTCGTCGGGTTTGGTGGCGTGGGTGAAACTGAGGAAGGCGGTGCCCTTCACATCGCGAGGATCGTCGAAGATACTCAGGCTCTTGTCGCCGTCACCCTCCACTTCCAATGTGCGGCTGCGGATTTCGCGGGTACTTTCCTGGCCGTGGCGGTTACGCAACACCATTTTCAGGTCGGCGGTCTGGTCACCCCAGCCGGTGTCGAGTTGGTCGGCCTTGATGGCGATGGCGAGACCTTTTTCCTCGGCGCTTTCGGCGTTGGCCGTCAGCGGTAGCAGACTGAGGCCGAACAGGGTAATGGGAAGGATTCTTTTGAGCGATGAGTTGGGTAGTTTTTGCATGATTTTTCCTTTGTCTTTTGGCGTGTGGCGGTGCTTCGACGTTCACTCCAATTCTCGATAATTGCGCCCTGTATCGCCTGAAACGCCTATTTTTCTTCCCTAGCGGTTGCGTCCCTGTCGCTGTTTCTCCTGCGGGGAGAAAGGGGTTGCATTCCAGGTTATGCAGTGGCCTTTGCGATATTCTTTTTGCCTTCGAGCTTCATCAGCAGCGGTGGCAGGAACAGGAAGTCCGCAGCCAGGGCGAAGACGATAACGATGGCGGTGAGCAGACCCATGCCGGCGTTGAGCTGGAAGCTGGACAGGGACAGTATCAGAAAACCGACCACCAGCACGATGGAGGTGATGGTCAGCGCCATGCCGACACGGCGGAAGGCATAGCGCACGGCGTCGGGACTGCTGAGGCCGTTTTCGCGCCGGGCGCGCAGGTATTTGCTGAGGAAATGTACCGTGTCGTCCACCACGATGCCGAGGGTCATGCCGGCGACGATGGACAGACCGAGGCCGATTTCACCCACCAGCAGGCCCCAGAGGCCGAAGCCCATGGCGGCAGGGATCAGATTGGGAATCATGCTCACCAAGCCGATCTTCACCGAGCGCAGGGCGAAGATGAGTATCAGTGAAATCAGCAACAGGGCGACGGCGGTGCCCAGCAGCATGCTGAGGATGTTGCGCTTGCCGATGTGGGCGAACATCAGCGAGGTGCCGGTGCCTTCGGCGTTAGAGATGTTCGGGGCGTTTTTCTCCAGCCACAGGCGGGCGCGCTCTTCCAGCGCCAGTAGTTCATTGGTGGACAGGCTCTGCAAGGTGGCGGTGAAGCGGATGGCGGACTTGTCGATGTTGATCTGATTATTGAGATCCAGACCATAAGGCAGCGACATTTCATATAACAATAAATATTGTGCCGCCATGTCGCGCTCTGCGGGCAGCTTGTACCAGTCCGGGTCGTCGCCATGCATGTTTTTGTTGAGGCGCAGCATGGTGTCGCTGAGGCTGCTGACGTGGATGGTCTCGGGCTGTTGATGATACCAGTCGGCGAAGGCGGCGACTTCTTGCAGGAATTGCGGCTTACTGATGCCGCCGGTTTCACCGGCGTCTAATGAGTAGTCGATGATGTACAGGCCGCTGAGGTTTTCGGTCATGAAATCGGCGTCCTGACGGAAGGGGACGCTGTCATCGAAGTAGTGCACGAACACGTCGTTGAGTTCGTTGCGTGGTATGGCGGCGACCAGTATCACGATGACGCCTGCCATGCCCCACATCAGCGGCGTGCGGCGGCGCACCACGAAATCACCAAAACGGTGCATGATGTGGCTGTCGTCGTTGCCGATCTGTTTTACCCGTACCGGCAACAGTGACATGGCGGCGGGCAGGAAGCCGACGGCCAAAATGAAGGAGGCGATGACCCCCATCGCCACCATATTGCCAAGGTGCTGGAAAGGAGGCACTTCGGAAAAATTCATGCTGAGAAAACCCAGCGCGGTGGTGATGCTGGCGAGAAATACCGGCTGCATATTGATGCGCAGACTTTCGACCAGGGCATCGTGCTTCTCTTTGCCGAGGCGCATTTCATGCAGAAAAGTGACCAGTATGTGTACGGCGTTGGCGATGGCCACGGTGAGGATAATGGTCGGCGCCGAGGCTGAAGGCGGGGTGATGGGAAAACCGAGATAGCCGCCCAGGCCCATCGCCGTGAGGATGGAGAAGAGGATCACGAACAGGGTCGCCACGGTGCCGCTGACGCTGCGTGTGAGCAGCGCCAGGGTAATTAGCATGAGCAGGAAGCTGAGCGGCACCAGGCTCGCCATGTCGCTCTGGGAGGCTTCGGAGAAGGCATTGTTCATCAACACCATGCCGGACAGGCGAATCTCTATATCCGGATAGAGGGTATGCATCTCTTTGACCAGGTCGCGCGCAAAGGCGACAATTTCCGGTACTTCACCCAGATCCTCGCCGGGCAGTTGCACGGTGACGTTGACGCCGGTGACGTGGGCGCGCTCCGGTACCAGTTTGTCGAGCAGGCTGGGTTCGTGCAGGGCAATGGACTTGATGTCCTGGCGTGCTGTCTCGTCCAGTATCCGCTCTTCGCCAACCAAGTCATGTACCCGCAGGTCGTCTTCCTCGGCCTCGGTGTGCTGGAAGTTGGACAGGGAATCGACGCGGATGGAATAGGGTGTCTGCCAGGCTTTCTCGGTCAGGGTCTTTACCGCCTCCAGTGTCTGCGCGGCGAAGGCATCACCGTCTTTGGGTACCAGGATGAACATCACATTGTCATTCTTGGTGTAGGTGTTCTCCAATGCCTCGAAGGCCAGCATTTGCGGGTTGTCGGCGCTGAAGAAGACGCGGTAATCGGTGGTAAAGCCAAGGAACCGCTGGCCGCTGGCCGCTGCCATCACCCATAGCACGGTGGCCAGGATGACCAGCCAGGGATGGGTGACGACCCACTGGGCATAACGGGTAGTGCGGTTTGTGGCATTCATGTTTTCGCTTCCTTTCCGGGCGGATTCAGTTTGCTGCATGCTTTATTTTGCGGATTGAGCAGGCCAGTGAGCAGTAGGCGAACCAATGCGGCTGCCTTTTCTTCAAAGGTTTCCCGCGAATAAACAGGCATGAGCAACGGAGTGCTGAACAGGATCATGGCGGTTTGCAGGGCGGCCGCCGTGTCTTGTGGGTCGGTGACGTGGAACTCATTGCTGGTGTTACCGTCATTCAGCAATTCGTGGATTACATCGCGTTCATCCTGTTTGTGGGTTTCAACGACATCCATGCAGTTGCCGCAGATGACGGTAACCAGTTCGTTGGCCAGCGGCGCTTCCAGCCACTGGTCATAGGTGTAGCGCAGGGTGGCGAAGACCAGTTCGCGTAAACGCTCACTGGCGGCGGTCTGTTTGCGGGCGACAATTTCGCTTTGCAGTGTGACCCGTTGCGCCAGGCATTGGCTGGCGAGTTGGGCACCGATGGCGAGTTTGTTATCGAAATAGCGGTAGATATTGGCGGCGGACATGCCGCAGTCGCCGGCGATTTCGGCCATTGTGGTCTTGTTGTAACCAAAGCGTACAAAACGGTCGAAGGCCGCTGTGAGAATTTGCTCACGGATGTCGGATCTGGTGCAGGAGCTACGTGCATTCATCGCGTACAACTGTAGGTGATGAATAGTGAATGATCAAGATAATATTTACTGTTCATGCGGCTGGGTTGCTGTGGGTGCCGAATTAGTTTAATAAAACCAATTGTTTATACTGAATGGTGGGCGGATGTTTGGCTGGGGTTGTGGATCTGGGTCTGCTAAGGTTGGCTTTGGGGCCGGCGCTGGGTGGGAAGGCGCGGATTGCTCACAGTGCGTGTTCCTGCGAACATATGAAGAGAAACCTGTTTGTATGCATGATGCCAAAGGAGTTGATCGGGGCGCCGATGCGCAGGCACAACTGCTGCTACGGGAGCGCCTGGTGATGCTGGGGCAGCTGACGGCCACGGTCAGTCATGAACTGCGTAATCCGTTGTCGGTGATTCACAATGCGGTCTATTACCTGCGCCGCCGGTTGGCCGGGGAAAACTGTCTGGATGTGAAGAGCGGGGAATATCTCGACATCATCGAGTCCGAGCTGACGGCCTCAAATCGTATTATCGATGACCTGCTGAGTGCCTCACGGATCCAGCCGCCGGAATATCAACAAGTCGATCTCGAACGACTGTTGCAGAAGGTGTTGTCGGATATTGCATTGCCGCCACGCATCGAATGGTGCTACCGGCCCGCGCAGGCCTCTTTTACATTGAACACAGATCCACAACTGCTGTGTCAGGTATTACGTAACCTGCTGGTCAATGCTGTGCAGGCTATTTCCGGTGAGGGAAAGATTCTCTTGCGGGTGCGGGTATCCGGCCGGGGGGTTGATCTGCAATTGTCGGACAGCGGTGAAGGCATCAGTGGCGACGATAGCGCCCGGTTGTTTGAGCCACTGTTCACCACCAAGCCCAAGGGTAATGGCCTGGGGTTGTGGATTGCCCGTGATATGGTGCGCCGGCTCGGCGGGGAATTGAGCCTGGTGGCGGGAGAATTGAATGGCGCCTGTTTTCGCATTCAATTACCGTGCGGCGATGGGGGAATGATTTGACGTGATATCAAAAAAGGGTAAAAAAATGTAACTACTCAGGCACTTAACTCATTGCTTTTCAAGGGGGGATTTTCAGAAAACCGAGCAACATCGCCAAAGCTAGCAGGTTTTGGCGATGTTGAAAGGGTTTTAGATTAATAAAACAACAGCTTACCGTAATTTCCCTGTCTGAGTAGTTACCCAAAAATGCTAAAGAGGAGTCTTCCTTGGTGACATCCACAAAGCGTATTTTGATTGTCGATGATGAGACCCATATGCGTACCACCCTGTCCGACATTCTCAGTGACGAGGGCTTTGATGTCGACACCGTTGCCGATGGTTTGACCGCAGTGGCCATGTGCGAGAGCCATGAATACAGTGTGGTACTGCTGGATGTGCGCGTGCCGGGTATCGATGGTGTGGAGACATTTCGGCGCATCCGCCGTCGGCATGAAGATCTGCGCGTCGTGATGATGAGCGCCTATGGCCGTGATGAACTCAAGCAGACTGCGCTGGAGGAGGGCGCGGTGGCCTTTCTCTCCAAGCCATTGGATATCGAGAATGTCATCGACCTGATTCATGATGTCCACGGCACCGCCCTGCTGGTGGTGAGTGATGACATGGATGTCTGCCAGAGTGTGCGTACCTTGCTCAAGCCGCAGGGGTATCGGGTAACGATGAGCTGCTCGCCCTATGATGCGTTGGAACTGGCAGAGCAGATCCATTTTGATGTGATTCTCATCGATGTACTGTTGCCGGAGATGAATGGGTTGGAGTTGTATCTGTCACTGCGCAAACTTGCCCCGGGGGCGGTTGTCGTGATGCTCAGCAACAGTGGCGCGGAATCTGAGCAATTAGCCAGAAAGGCGATACACAACACCGCCTATACGTTGCTGCACAAGCCGCTGGATCTGCCCCAGCTTGGCAGGTTGTTGTCGCGTATCACCCGTCAGCGGGTTTCCCATGCCATCAAGAAGCCGGCACTGAACTGAGTTGCACGAACGGCATGTGCTTACAGCGGATGGGCGGGATGTTGAATGCGGGCAGCCAGCGACGGGCCTGTGTCGGCTTGCTGCTGGTCGGGTTGGTAGGATTGCAGGGTTGTAGCAGTCTGCCTTCGGCGCCGGCGGAGATGAAACGAGCGGCGCTGACGGCGGCCACGGATCCCAATACCTGGCTGCCGGCGCTGGGCGCCACCCTGATCCTCGTCACCGACAGGGATCAGGCGTGGTCGAACCGGGCGCGGCGTGAGCAGCCCGTGTTCGCCTCAGCGGCGGCGGCCCGCCGGGCCAGTGATGTGCTGCTGTATACCTCGCTCGGCGCCGCCCTTGTCAGTTCGCTGTGGGTGTCCGAAGACGGCGCCGCTCCGGGGCGTCCCAACCGTTTGCTCATCCAGCTGGGCGCGATGACAGCCAATGGTTTGGTGACGCAGACCTTCAAGCTCGGCGTGGGCCGATCCCGGCCCGATGATTCCGACACGCTCAGTTTTCCCTCCGGCCATGCCTCCGTTGCCTTTACCGGCGCCACCCTGACGCGGCGCAATCTTGCCCGGCTGGATTTGCAGGCACCACTGCACACATTGCTCGATGTGAGTGCCATTTCACTGGCCGCGGGTACCGCCTGGGCGCGGGTGGAGGCCGGTGTGCACTATCCCTCCGATGTACTGGCCGGCGCGGCGCTGGGGAATTTTGTCGCGGCCTTCGTCAATGATGCCTTTCTGCGTGAAGGTGTGTTGGCAGACGGTGCCATACGGGTCAATATGCGACCTTTGCGAGGTGGGGTGGTGCTGCAGTTGTCGCGGTATTTCTGACAAACCGAGAACAAACGACACAGAAAGGACAGTTCAGTAGGGTGGGCACGATCCACTCGTTAAGTATACAGCACCCGCTGGCGGCACAATCGCGGCCATCAATCGTGGTGCACGCCGGGTTTTGCAATCGGTGGTCATTGCGTTGGATGGAGGCGCTGGGGAAGAACGGCGTTTTCCGCTGCGCGAATAAATCAAACCACTCCATAGCGCCACCGAAGGCGTAAGCATGTCTCATTCAATGTGTGTGCGTGATGACATGACGACAACCTTGTTCACCTTGCAACACAGCCAGGAAGTCTTGCGCGCCGTGCGCATCCTGGTCGAAAACGACATTTCGGGGGCGCCTGTCGTCGATGAGAGTGGCAAGCTTGTCGGTATACTGACCGAGCGCGATTGCATGCGCATCGACCTGGAAGCGGGTTATTATGAGGACTATGGTGGCCGGGTCGAGAATTATAGGCGCAAGAACGTTATCTCCATTGATCCGGATATGAGTATTCTGGAACTTACAAAGTGCATCGATGCGCCCTATCGTCGCTATCCGGTGGTGAAAAATGATCGCCTCATCGGACTGATCAGTCGCCGTGACGTCATGCACGTTCTGGATGAGTTGTGGTGAGCCCCACTGAGGTCACTACAGGAGAGGCGTCGCGTGTGCCGTGAGCATACGCGAGCCTTGCATATCCTGATCGAGGGCCTATGGTAAGTAATGGCCGATGCGGAGTACATTGGGCTGGATAGGTTCATCGTATTCGTGAGGGACGTTGGTGCCAGCCCTGCACAATCGCTAGCGCCTGGATCGAAGCAAATAGCAAATGAATGGTATAACTTGGAACAGTTAAAGGAAACGATCAGAACAAACGGATGTCCCAAAGGGACTCCGATTGGCCAGTAAAGCTTCAACAGCCCATGCCGATAGGTTTGCCATCTTCAGCTTGCCGGGTTTAACCACAAAAATGCCATCCACAGAGATGATGAAAGACCTGTACGAAAACAGCTGTTTGTATAGCGCCAATGCGCCCTTCATGGAGGCCCGTTACGCGGAATACCTGCGTGACCCGGGATCCGTCGGCGAGGACTGGCGTGACTTTTTCCGCCAGATGCAGGCGCAGGGACTGGCGCCCGAAGCGGAGCCGGATCATGCGATGGTGCGTGAGGAATTTGCGCGTCTCGCCCGGCAGCCTCGTGCGCCACAGCCAGCGGCGGCGGGTGCAACGCCAAGTGCCTCCTGTGTTGATGCCAAGCAGGTGGCGGTGTTGCAATTGATCAATGCCTATCGTTTCCGCGGTCATCAGAATGCCGAACTGGATCCGCTGCATCTGCGCGAAGCAATCCTGGTGCCGGAACTGCATCCCGCCTTTCACAAGCTCGACGACGATGACATGGATCGGGTGTTCAACACCGGCTCTCTGGTTGGCCCTGCGCGCGCTCCCCTGCGAGACATCCTGCGCAGTCTGAAGCGTACCTATTGCGGGCACCTGGGCGTCGAGTACATGCATATCACCGACACCCAGGAAAAGCGCTGGCTACAACAGCGGCTGGAAGGGCCGGAAGCCAATTCGTTGCTGGCGGAAGATGAGCAGCGCGAAATCATGGAGCGCATCGCCGCCGCCAGTGAGTTCGAAAAATATCTGCATACCCGTTATGTGGGGCAAAAGCGCTTTTCCCTGGAAGGCGCCGAATGTCTGATTCCCATGTTGCATCAACTGGTGCAACAGGCCGGTGAGCAGGGCGTCAGTGAAGTGGTGCTGGGCATGGCCCATCGTGGTCGCCTCAATGTGCTGACCAATATTCTCGGCAAGGCCCCGGCCAGTCTGTTCGAGGAATTCGAGGGCAAGTCCGCCGGCGCGGCGAAAAATGGCTCCGGTGACGTGAAATATCATCAGGGATTTTCCTCTGACATTCGCACCCCGGGCGGCATTGTGCATTTCGCCTTGCTGTTCAATCCCTCGCACCTGGAGATCGTCGACCCGGTGGTGGGTGGCTCGGT
>DRKN01000205.1 GCA_011051755.1 Gammaproteobacteria bacterium | reverse complement strand
GCAGGACATGCCGGTACGCACGCAGGGGCCGGCGCCACCGAGATCCCAGCCGTAGCTGTTGATCTCGTCAAAGAAAGGCTGAGTATTCTCGGTGGTGGCGCCGATGAACATGATGTTACCGGTCTGGCCGTGGAAGGCGATGAGACCGGAGCCGTATTTGCTCCAGGACGTGGACAGCTGGCGCAGCATATCAGTGGAATAGTGATTGCCGGCCGGCGGCTGCACACGCACGGTGTGAAACTCCCTGGCCTCGGGGAACATGGGCTTGCCGTCCTTGTCCATCAGCTCGGTAAAGCGGGGGATGATGCCGCCGCCATAACCAAAAACGGAGACTGTCCCGCCCTTCCAGTAACCCAGGCGGGTCTCGTAGGAGTGTTCGAGCTGGCCCAGCAGATCCACCATCATGTTGTTATCCATGGCGAGACGTTTCAGACCGGTCACAAAGCTCGGCCAGGGCCCGGATTCCAGCTTGTCCAGCATGGGGGTGTCATGCAATGGCTTGGTGGAGATTTTTTCCTTGGGGAGATAGGTACTGTGCTTCTCGGGATTTTTGGGTTTTTTGGGTGTTTGCTCGGCCATTGCCCGTTTCTCCTGGTTTTAAATTTGCATAGCCTTTCCGGCGTATTCTCAGACAGGCCACTCTGTTTTTTGGGCTTCCCGGGAAGCCATATAGATGGTCGACCTATGACTGTCTGAAGTCTATGGCACTCATGTCAAGGCGCAATGGGTCAAAGGGGAGAGGTCGACGGGGCAGGGCTATCCCTTTAGTAATACCTGAAGTCACGGATTCAAGCCAGGTAGGGTGGGCAGGCTTTTCATGCCCACGCGGAATGTGTGACGATCATTGGCAAAGGTCTGTTGACGTTTCATTTTCATCACTGTTGGAGTGGGTGCATCTATCCCTGATGTGGTGTTGCCTATTGTCGGGTATTTGTTATGTTGAATACCGTCAATATAAGCATATGCTAATAATTCGGTGTGTGGGTCGCCTGCTTAGGGATGCAAATTGTATGCGTTGCTTGATTTCCGTTCCTTAGCGGGTATCCGTCTTGGGGAACCCTATGGAAACGAACCATGATGCAAACAGACAACAGTCCCTTCGATCTCGATGCTGTGCGGGCCTACGGTGCCTGGCGGGAGCGCAAGTTGGCGGACTATCCTGCCAGTCTGGACGAACTGATGGTGCCCGTTGAAAACCCGCGTGCGCTGAGCGAGGCCGAGCATACGGCGATATTGCGGGCCTGTGGGCGCGCCAATATGGCCGTCTATACGCTGGCGCATCCCGGCGAGGCCCAGGACAAGACCCTGCTGACGGATCTGGGTGTACAGTGCGGGTTGCGCGATCTGGATTGCCATCTGTATGCCGATGACGACGGTATTTCGGCCTTGCAGGTGTCGGCCCGGCGCCGCCGGTACGAATACATTCCCTATAGCAACCACGCCATCAGTTGGCACACGGACGGCTACTATAATTTACCGCAGCATCGGGTGCTCGGCATGGTACTGCACTGCATACGCCCGGCGGCGCAGGGCGGTGAAAACAGACTGCTGGATCACGAGATCGCCTATATTCGTCTGCGTGACGAAAACCCACGCCACATTGCCGCCCTGATGCAGGCGGACGTGATGAGCATCCCCGCCAACGTGGAAGAGGGTGTCGAGATCCGTCCGTTGCAGCGTGGGCCGGTGTTCTCGGTGGATACGCAGAGCGGCAAACTGCACATGCGCTACACCGCACGCACCCGTTCCATCGAATGGAAGCAGGATGCCGACACGCAGGCTGCGGTGCGAGCGCTGGAGGCCGTGCTGGCGGAGGGTTCGCCGCAGAGTTTCCGTCACCGGCTGGCTGCCGGCCAGGGTGTGATCTGCAACAATATACTGCACAGCCGCAGCGCCTTTGACGACGACGCACCTGCCGGGCAGGGGCGGTTGATGTATCGTGCGCGGTTTTATCAGCGTGTGGGGCCGTCGACCGGCGAATAACCATTGGAGCCAACATGATTTATCTGAGTGAACTGCTGATTCAAAACCCGGGCCTGGAATCCTTCGACGACTTGGTGCACGTCATTGGCGACCAGGCCAAAAAGGGTGAGATTCATCTCAAGATCGACATCAAGCCCAATTATCCCGATACCCCGGCCAACTGGGAAGACCGTGTCGAAGGTGCCTTTGCCGGCGTGTATTCGGTGCTGGGAACCACCCGGGGCTGTACGGAAGAAGACTGATATGAAATATCTCGACGAAGGGGCCGGCATGGGTGATGCCGATAGCGGTGACGACGAAACGGTCTCCGTGGAAAAACTGCGGCGGGAACTGGCCACGGCACAGCAGGCGCTGATTGAACCGGCCGCCGCTTATGCGCCCACGCAAAAGGCCGAAATACAGAACCGTATTGCAGAAATCCTCATTGACCTGCGCCAGGGCGAAGCGGCCTTCGATACCGCCCGCGAGGCCTTTGATACCTTTGCCACGGCAGCGCAATGGGAAGGGGCCGTGCACGCCTGCAACATCATGTTCATGGCCGACCAGCCCGCTTCACTGGCGGCGCTGGGGCAGGGGGTGTGGCTGGCGGTGACCTTTCCCATCGATCCCGAATTGAGCGTGGCGGTGCTACAGCACATCATCGATGAAACACCCACCGACTCCGATGGTGCGGCAGTGGCTGCGGCGGTGGCGCACTATGTGGTGGATCTGCGTGCCGCAGACAAGCAGCGCGACAACCTGATGCTGTTCACCAATCACATGATGGGCAGCGTCGCGCGTCGTCATAGTGATGTGCAGAAGCAAGAGCAGTTCGATTTCTGGATGGAAAAAATGGAACTGACGGATCCGGCCAAATTTCTGCCACGTCTGCGTAACGTGGTCGATGTGTTGGTACAGGAAGACTGGTGGATTGACCGTGAAGCCATCTGGGCCACCTTGCCGGATCAATAGACAGGTCGAAAAAACCATGTACTGGGAAGAAGATAAAGACAGCGAGCCGCCCGACGTGGGTGATGCCGTCATCGATCTTGTTTTCGGCACCGATTGCTGGTGTCTGCCGGTGGATCATGCCCATGACCTGTCGCAGGCGATACAGCGGGTATTGCCCTGGTTGCCTGACGAGCCGTGTGCCGGCATCCATACCATTCACGGTGCTGCGTCCGGCAATGGTTGGGTGCGGCCGCAAGGGTCGGATGACTTGTTGCAGTTGTCCCGGCGCACCAAGTTCGCCCTGCGAGTACCAAAGCATCGCATCGGGGATGCCATGGAACTGCAAGGGGAGACGTTGGATGTGGGCGGTTATCCACTGCTGCTGAAGAGCGCGACACAGCGGCCGCTAAGTGTGCTGACGACGCTGTTCACGCGCTATCTGGCCACGGATCATGATCTCGAAAGCGAACAGCGTTTGTTGGACTGGGTGGCGGGTCAGCTGCAAGGACTGAATATCCAGCCGCGCAAGTTGCTGTGTGGCGCCCCGCGTTTCATTAAGACCCCTGTGGGTGATGTGCAGACCCGTAGCCTGATGATTGCAGATCTGGATTATGACGAGTCTCTGCGACTACAGAGGCAGGGCCTGGGGCCGCACAGAGTACTAGGCTGTGGGCTGTTTATTCCACACAAGGGAATCCAGTCTCTGGACTGACGGTCAGTTGTTTTTTAGTTTTTTAGTTGTTTTTCGAGAAAACGATGATTGAGCGGTGGTTGATGACAGGCCCGGCCGATCCGTCATTTCATGCGTTGAACATTCTGGATTCCGGCCCGCGTCGGAATGATGAAAGAGCAGGTCATACAGAGATCTTTAAGATTAAGGAACCAACGATTAAGGAGAAAGCAATGGCGATTGAATTTAACGGCAAGACCATCGAGACCACTGCGACGGGTTATTTGCTCAACCTTGACGACTGGAGCAAAGAGCTGGCCGAGGAAATGGCCCGCTTGGATGAGGTGGGTGAACTGACCCGGAAACACTGGGATCTGATCGAATACCTGCGTGACGAATATATCAACAACGGTCAGAATCAGCCCAATACACGCAATATCGTCAAGGCCATGTCGGCCAAGTGGAGCGAAAAACTGGGTCAGAAGGACGTCTATGAACTGTTTCCCAAGGATCCCAGCAAACAGGGTGGGCGTATTGCCGGCCTGCCGGAATCACGCCGCAAGGGCGGTTACTGAGGCGTAGCGGGTTGTTAGCCGGGCAATTCGTCATCCCGGCCTGCGCCGGGATGACGAAGATCCATTGATTAGAAACTTTCAGTTCACTACGGAGTTATTGAATTTACAGGGAGACGCCTATCCATCCGCCCGTAGCGTGTGCCATGCGCACGATGACTTTCGAATATGGAAGCCGCTCAATGATGGAAAGACATGGGATCCTGATGCACTTGCTCATACCTTTCCGCTCAGCTTTCATCAATGCACTTTCCATGATGAACAGTTACCCTTTAGCAGATGATTGTAGCGGGTAAGGCGGATGAGGTGCGGGGAGTTATCAGCCAAGAGCAATAGATAAACCGAATATGTATATTAATATAAATGATAAGATGAACGAGGGATAAATGGATTGAAATCTGATGTAAATTGGTTACCATAAGCATTGTCTAATTTACTGTAATAGCCCCTGTTACAGAGATGACAGCTGTGGTACCGGCTAAAGGAACCGACGCACCTGACTGGGAGGACTGTTTCATGAATGAAGAATATTATGCAGCCATCGACAAAATGGAAAAAGCCAATGTTTCCCGTGATTACGTAGTGGGTTGGGCAAGTGGTTATCTGCAGAACCCCAAGCGCGAAGAGCAGCGAGTCAATGAGGCCTATGAAGCGGGCTATACTGATGGCGAGTCTAAAAATGATGTGAATTTCAACGCTTGGGCTGGCAAATAATCTCCACCAAAGAACAATAAAGCGGGCCTGTTGGCCCGTTTTTATTGTCTGGCTATTTTATGTTTGATGTTTCTTGTATTATAGATAGCATCTCCCTCAAGCGGCAAAAAGATATGCATCCGCTTGTCATATGGTGGCGCAGACATGCAATGTCTCTGTCTGTAGGCGCGGGCCATGCCCGCGATAGTTCTGCATTCACCACAGTTTTTGCAGGGTGGGCTCTGCCTACCGATTGTATTCTATCCAGTCAACGATGGTGGGCAGTGCCCACCCCAGGTCAAAAAACATGAATTGTTGAGATCATGTAAGTCAGTAGCATTCGGGCAGGATACTTTTTCCAACAGCCGGCTAGTGGTTTGCCTCTGCGAGTTTGTACCAGCGGCGTGCCTCTTCCTCGTTTTTTTCCACACCCTGGCCATTTTCATGCATCATACCCAGTGTCATCTGTGCGCCGGGAAGCCCCTGTTCGGCGGCGCGCCGGAACCACTCAACAGCCTGTGATTCGTCTTTTTCCGTGCATTCACCGTAGAGGTACATGATGCCCAGGCCGTGCTGGGCAAAGGCATGGCCCTGCCCGGCCGCTGCGCACATCCACTTGAATCCGGCTGCATCGTTTTGTACCCGGCCCAGACCATTGTGAAACATCATCGCCAGACGGTACTGGGCTTCACTGTTTCCCTCATCCGCAAGGGGCGATAGCAGGCGCAGGGCCAGGGTGAATTCCTTTGCCTCAAAGGCGGAAATACCACTCTGTAGATCCATGTCGTGTTGATCCATTTTTCCTCCCGGGTTCACAGGGGCGGGCGGTGTGCAAGGCCGCCTGGCTCAAGCCAATGATGATGGCATCGAGGGTTGCAGGGAATATCTCTTTGCGCATACCCGCAGAATTGGCGATTTTCCGCGCACTGGCGGTGAGCTTTGTAGGGCGTGCAAGGGCGTTTCTTGACGTCAGTGTGGCCCGTGTAAAAAAGGGTTTAACCGTGGCAATGCTGCGAGAATGTTGCGGCTTCCTATGCCTATATTGGTATTCACCTGTCGATACGGGTGATTTAGGATGATCAGCATATCGGCTCAGGAGAAGATAATGGCGGTACGACTCAGAACACGCTGGCATCGATCGGATCGCTCAGAACGGAATAGGACAGGCGCCGGGAAACCAAAGACGCTGGACAGCCTGTCGAGCGCCGTGGCGATCAATATCTGGAAGCTCGCCAAGGACAGTTTTCTGCACATGGAAAAAGAAGGTTTTTCCTTTCTGCAGGACAGTCAGGCCATCGACGTTATTGCAGAATTTTCCATTTATTCACTGCATATTATCGACCGGCTGATTTATGAAAAACTGCCCGAGGAGGAGCGTGGCCCGTTGATTAATGGCATTGCCGGCCAGTTGCTCGAGACCCTCGTCAGCAACAAGACCGACCTGCTGGGCCCTGGGGATTACCGGGGAGATCTTATCGACCGCTTCAATGAGCGGCTTGGCAATTATGCGGAGTGCCGCTTTGACGAAGGCGATCCCGGTTACGATTTCAATCGCTACCTGGGACAACAGGTGGCGGTGGTCATGGCGTCCGGTGACAACCAATGGGTGGTGGAGCAGGTGATGGATATCGAAGCGCCGGAAATGGCGGAAAAGATCCGTCCGGCGGTGCGGGATGTGTTGGGCGTACGCGATCTCTAATGCCCATGTACCGCCAAGCCACAGCCCCGCATGAGCGGGGCTGTGGCCAGGGGTGGTAGGAAGACGATTAGTCGTCGCCGCCGCCGAAGGCCGTCAGCAGATGCAGCAGGCTCAGGAACAGGTTGTAGATGCTGACATACAGCGTCACGGTAGCGAGAATGTAGTTGGTCTCACCACCATGTATCATTTGGCTGGTCTGATACAGGATCAGGCCACTCATCAGCAGTACGAACATGGCTGAAACGGCCAGCGACAGCATAGGCATTGAGAAGACCACTGCGCCGATGCCGGCGAGGAAGGCCACCAGGATGCCGGCCATCAGGAAACCGCCCATGAAGCTGAAGTCCTTGCGCGAGGTCAGCGCATAGCCGGACAGGCCAAGGAAGATGGCGCCGGTGCCACCCAGGGCGGTCATAACCACCTGGGAGCCATTCGGCATGCTCAGGTAGGTGCTGATGATGGGGCCGAGGGTCAGACCCATGAAGCCGGTGAGGGCGAACACGAACAGCAGGCCCAGTGAGCTGTTGCTGAACTTGTGGGTCAGGAACAACAGGCCAAAGAAGCCTACCAGAGTGATGATCAGGCCCGGATGGGGCAGGTTGAAAGCCATTGAGGCACCGGCTGTGGCGGCACTGAACAGCAGTGTCATGGCCAGCAACGTATACGTGTTGCGAATCAGCTTGTTGGTAGCCAGTGCTGAGGCCGGGATACTGGTGACAGCATTGGAATACTGGTTCATGGGTCAACGATCTCCGTTTTTGCGTGGTTTTTTCCGGAAAGAATACCGGACATCTACAGTATAGTACGTATTGGACATGACTCGCAGTATAAGTTCCGTTTCTGAGGGGGTCAAACCGGCCAATAAACGGTTGGCATTCCGGTGCGGGATTCGGGTATTATAGCCGCCCGTTTGCGTACTGTACCGTATTCCAAGGACATTGTGTCGGGTTTGACTGATTTCAAGCCCGAAACCGGCAGGCGGAAATGACCGGAGAGGTGGCTGAGTGGTCGAAAGCGGCGGTCTTGAAAACCGTTGAGGGTTTATCCCCTCCCAGGGTTCGAATCCCTGCCTCTCCGCCATTCTCTTTAGTTATCAGCTAGATAGCGCGCTCATAGAGTTAAGTCTCTAATTCTTTCAGTTCCAAAAAATTACGTTGAGACAATTTTGGGACACTTCACTATTTGCCTACATCGTGCTGCAGCGCGGCGTGATGGAGCGCTGTTGGGCCACTGAACCGAGATCAGGAAACGGCTGGGCGATCTATAAGGTGACCATCAAACAGCGAAATATTGCGACCTCCGGCTGAGGCGGCAGCGTCGGTGTGACGGAAAATCACGCATTGGCGACAGCGTTTTATGGAGACCGCCCCGGCGATTCTGCCGGAAGCGCAATATCATCAGATTCTTCAAATGGCAGAGGGTTGTTTGATGGGGGATGAGTGAAGCGTGTCGTGACAGGTTCGGTAGGCTCTTTCCCCCTTCCCTCATCTGAACCGGACTTGGCAGCTCATGAATCGGGTGGTTCCCGACTGCTTGGTTACCGGCTACGAGGCGCTTATTTATTAGGGATATTGAGTTCGTAGGCCGCTTTCTTGAGGCGATTCGGGACTTTCCCGTCGATGCAAAATAGAGAGGTGGGTTATCAGTTGGATCGGATCCAGCGAGGTCTGGAGCCTACTGATTGGAAGCCGGTGACCTCAATGGGTCAAGGTGTACGTGAAATCCGCATCCAGGAGCAAGGGCACTACCGTATCATCTATGTTGCCAGGTTCGAGGATGCGGTTTATGTCTTGCATGCTTTCCATAATAAAGAGGCAAAAAACGTCCAAGCCGGATATCAATGTGGGCAGACGAGTGTTGGGCGAGGTGGTTAAGAGGTTTCGGAAATGAGTGATCGATTTGATAGTGTCTGGGATGCTTTGGTAGATGACCCGGTGCGGGTTGAGAATTTAAAGTTAAGGTCAGTGTTGTTGATAGCCATCAACGAAGAGCTGGTTGACAGGGGCTTGAAACAGAAAGAGACGGCGGCGCTGCTGTATGTCACCCAGCCGCGTGTCAGTGCTTTGAAGCAGGGAATGGTTAATGAGTTTCGTCTCGACACGCTGGTGGATATCGCTCACCGCTTAGGTTTCATGTGTCGATGGAAATCGCAGCCTGACTGGTTTCTCTCTCTCTCTCTCTCTCTCTGCTGTCCATATCTTTCAAAAAGACTATAACGCAAAGCTTCCCAGGTCACGACTAAGCTTGGATAGTATTTTAGTGTGAATATAAAAAATACGCTGTTAAGGTTAACTCAACCATTATTCTTCAAAAATCCACTTCTATTAATTATTCGATAGAAGTTTCCAGGCATAGATAGCTGTTATTGCCAGTGTATAGGTAGCGAGAATAATAACATTGGTGGGGTTTCCGGAAAATTTAGGTGTTTTTATCCGTGACACATTTAAGGCTGCGAGACCTAGGCTGCTAGCGTATAGAATAATAGAAAAAATACTCTGGCTAAAAAGGCTTTCAAATAAAAATATAAAAACAAGGATGATGCTGTTGTTGTCAAGCGCCAATCCTGTGTAGTGGGTTCCGCCGGCAAGACCGAAAGTTGAAAAATAACTTAGTCGTAATGCGCTCGCTGCCAGCATAAAAAAGGCCCCAGCTAGATAAACAAGCTCAAAATTTCCATAACTTAAAAGTAAAATAGCCGGCGCAACACCATAGCTAACAATGTCTATTAATACATCAAGTTGGCCTCCAAAAATACGGTCATTACCCGTGCGCCCTTTCATTCTTCGTGCAATGAGACCATCTGCCCAATCGAAAGCAACCGCCCAGATCATGCCAATCATCGCTGCTGCATAAAGCCCTTGAATGCTGAAATAAATGGCAAGAAGGGTGCAGGCTAAACCAGATAACGAGGCAATATTAGGAAGATCCTTAACGTAGAAAAGGATAGCGTTAGGTTGAAGTTCTTCAGAATCAGCGTTTTTCGCTGTCATTTGTTTACGGCCTTTTGTTGAAAAAATGGTAACTACTCACCCCTGCACCAATAATAACAACTAAAAAATGTATTTAATGGGCAATTTTATGGATCCGAGGCCAAACAATTCATCACAACGTGGCCAAGATGATCCTTGGACACCAATAAATGCAGTGTTATCCTATGAACTCTTATAGAGAATAT
>DRKN01000204.1 GCA_011051755.1 Gammaproteobacteria bacterium | reverse complement strand
TATACGTTACACCACACTAGAATGTACGGAATTTCAAGTACTCCTCCGGATGACTCGCTCCGCAGGCGTTCAACACACAAGGCGCTTTTGTCCAGGCCTTCACTTCTTCGTTCTGCCCGCAATGAAGGTGTTTTCAACGATAAGTCCGTGCCATTCGGGTATTGTGCTGTCAGTTCATAGTGGGGCAATCTCTGGATTCCGGCTAAAAACAAGCCGGAATGACGATAACCGCAGCACCAAAAGTAGGCGCTTTTCTTAAAGAACCTACTTTTGGTAGGCGGGCTGCGGAGAATACGGCGGAATGGGCAAACCCGGAGCCGGGATCAGTGGCGGATCTTCGGCCAATAGCTGTCGAACACGAAGCCGGGACTGTGCGGCTGGGTGTGACACTGGGCGCACATCTTTTCTTTATCCCAATCGCTGTTGGGTAGGCTCACCTTGCCCTGCGCCTCCACATGGGCACGGCCCGCACCGTGGCAGGATTCGCACTGCACACCCATCAGATGGCCGGTCATGCTCATGTCGACGAAACCACCGGGTTTGTCGAAGCCCACCACGTGGCACTGGATACACGCAGGGTCGAAGGACTTGCCGACCGCTTCGAGATCGTCATAGGCGATGGCGTGATCGCTGCCGGACCAGACCTTGTATGCGGCCTGGTGGCAAGTCTGGCAGACCTCCTCACCCACGAAAGGACTCTGTCCCTGCTCGCGCTGCTTGCGCAGTTCCACGCGTTTCAGGTAGGCGGCCTTGACCGCTGCATTGTAGTCTTCGTACCAGCCGCGCATTTTTTGCGCATCGGCAATAGTATCCGGCATGGGCAACACCGCATGTCGCCACGACTCGATCCGCCCATCGGCCAGGGTCAGATCCACACGCCCCAGGCGCATGCCGCGCGAGCCGGGTTGCAGCACCAAGGTTTTCCCCTGTAAGGAAGGTTCGCCGTATTCTTCGTAAGCGGAGCGCTGGATAAGGATATCCACGTCTTCCAGCCCCAGCCCGCTGGCCGCCAGTTTCAGCGGCAGCTCGGTGGCCAACACAGTAATGGCACCGTCGGCCTTTGCCTGGCGCAACGCACGATGCAAACCCGCAACGTCGCCATCAACCAGCGTATGGCTCCCCTGCATCTGCTGCAGGGGTGACTGTTGAGGATCCAGCCAGCTGAAAAAGGCGATGCGCGCTTCGCCGCGCTCGATCAGCCGTGATACTGGCAGACTGTCATCGTGCCAATTGCTGGCCACCCAGGGCAGGCCGGCCTCCAGCACTTGTGCCGAACCAAGAGCCAGATCGCGCCACTGCAGGCCGATGGCGTCATAACCCAGCCGCTTGAAGCCGGAAAGAATGTACTCGCTCTTGAGCCGGTCACCACTGCCCTCCACGTGCAGCAGTCCACCGGAAGAAATCACCACCAGCTGCGGATTTTCCGCCCGTAACTGATCCAGCAGGGTGGCGCGGCGCTTGAGACCACCGAGATCGCCTGCCTCGCTGCAACCACAGGGCTCCAGCTCTCCATCGAGGTTACCGGAATAGATCAGACTCAGGGAAGAAGCCGCCATAACGGAACCCGCACCAAACGGCGTCAAGGTCAACAGGAGTAACAGCCACCAACGGCGGAATTTTAGGACTGGCGGTATCGACAAGGGGCGGGGCATACGAGGGTACCTGCATTAGCTGAACGATAGGGGGCACTACGAAGGCATGGGACAGGCCTTGGGTAAGATTGTTCATCCAGCCCGTCGGATTTGACGGTGTCAATTCACCTGCCGCTTGGCCGCCAGCACCTTGATCAGACGGTCTTCCAGTTCAATACGGTCGGCCAACCGTTCGCCCAGCAGTGACAGGTCTTTGGCCAGTTCGCCCAGATTCATGCAGTGATCTTCGCAATCGTACTTGTCATTGAAATCGAGGATCAACTGAGTGATTTCGGCAATGGAAGGATAGATATCATTGGCAACCTGCAGCACAGCCGTGCGGCGCTCACGCTCTTCATCGATGTGACGATAGAGCTGAAAATGGGCGCTGGCGGTGTAATCGACCAATGATTCGCAGAAGCTCTGCAACAAGACCTGCAGATCGTGATCCGGCTTGAAAGGCTGTTTGGCCGCCAGTTCGCTGTACAAAGACAGGGCATCGGTACGGGATTCGACCAGGTGGTGAATCTCCTGATGGGAACGAGCCCGGCGTTCCGGCGTCTTGAGCTGATTTTCTGACAGCATGTTGATCCTTTTTTATCTGCAAGCTGATAAATGGTGAATAACCCGGCATGGGCTTGCAGGCATCTTAGCAATCCCGGCTTTTGTGTGTAAACACTACACTTCGCAAGGAAAAAGGAAAGGCCCTGCAATATTGAGGGAAAAAATACCCGGGAAAGACGGGGCCGACCACCCCGGCGGTCAGGATGTAAAGAATGTCAGGCGCTGATCAATTCCTCCATCTTGCCCAACAGGCGCGGAAAATCCACCGGCTTGGTGTCGTAATCCTCACAACCTGCCGCCAACGCCTTTTCCTGATCACCGGCCATCGCGTGTGCAGTGAGGGCAATCACCGGAATGGTCTGCGTATCGGGGTTTGACTTGATCTGCCGGGTGGCCTCCCAACCATCCATAATGGGCAGGCTCATATCCATGAGAATCAGGGCCGGCTTTTCGATACTGGCCATACTGACGGCCGCACTGCCATCCACCGCGAACACAACGTCATACCCCTTGCGCTGCAGGCGCCGGGAAAGCATATCGCGGTTCATTTCGTTATCTTCCACCAAAAGTACTTTTGGCATCTTGTGCTTCCTCTCTCATATGACCGCCAGTGAGCATGGCTCCACCCTGCCCGATTCCGGTCTTCAGGGCGCTTCTATTAAAATTGCAGTCTTTGCGCGGCCCGTAAGGCTGCATCCGCTGTACTTTCTTGACAGGCAAACCGCCTGGCGGCAAAAGCAAACCTTGATTCTGGAGCAGACATAAAGCCAAGATTCACAACCTAGCATCAGTCTTCTGCATCCTGAAAATCCTGGCGGACACGCAAAAACTCTGTCTCAACCTCCCGAAAGGCCTGTACGACATCCGGATCAAAGTGCCGGCCCTCACCCTCCTCGATAATCGACCGGCTCTTCTCATGGCTAAAGGCCTTTTTGTAACAGCGCTGGGAAGTCAGAGCATCATACACGTCCCCCAAGGCCAAAATCCGTCCCACCAGGGGAATTTCTTTTTTCCGCTTGCCGTAAGGATAGCCACTACCATCCCATTTTTCATGATGGCTCTCGGCAATGTCGATACCGATGCGGATAAAGCTGTTGCCCGGATGTTGACGGTCGACCTCACGCAAGGTATCCGCACCGAGCACGGGATGACGCCGCATCAAGACCCATTCCTCCTCCGTGAGCTTTCCCGGCTTCAGCAATACCGCGTCATCCACGCCCACCTTGCCGATATCGTGCAGGGGACTGGCCGCGTAGATATTGTCCACGAACGTGTCATTGATCTCCGCATAATAGTCCGCAGTGTGTCCCAACTGCCTGGATAACAGCCGGCAATATTCACGCATGCGCTCCAGGTGTTTGCCGGTCTCCGGGTCGCGGGATTCCGCCAGCTTGGACATGGCAAAAATGGTCGCCAATTGCGATTCGGATATCTCCCGCACCTGGCGGTGCACACGCTCTTCCAACTCATCGTTCTGGCGCTTGATGCGGCCACGATAGCGCACCTCCTGATCCCGCAGGCGTTTGCGTTCCAGGCAGGCATTGACCCGGGCTCGCAGCATGGTGTAGTTGAAGGGCTTGACGAGATAGTCCTCAGCACCCATATCGATGCAGCGCACGGCGTTTTCCTCATCATCATTGGCGGTAATCATGATGACCGGAATATCACGATAACGCACATCCTCACGCATGCGTTTCAGCACCTCGATACCATCCATGAGCGGCATCATGAGATCCAGCAGCACCAGATCAACGGATTCCCGGGTGAGCAACTCCAGCACCTCAAGACCATTATTTGCCGTGAGCAGCCGAAAGCCCATCTTGCCCAGACGCCGACACAGGAGATCACGATTGGTCTCGATATCATCGGCAATCAAAATACAAAAACAGGTGGTGTCCCCCGCAACCGTTTTCGCTGCTGAAGCCTGAATTACATCAACCACGCATCCTCCTGGTTTCCGCCACCCCACCTATCCGGAAGTTTACCCAAGCTGTAAAATACACGACAACCTCTATTCACTGCCCTGAAGGCGGGCCTGGGTACGCAGCTTGGCAGCAATAAACTGGCTATGTGGTACATACAGCAGATCGGCCAGCTTGCGCACCAGATGTTCCTCGTATTTCTCCATTTCCGCATCGGCAAAAACCACCTCCCAGAGCCGCTCCAAGAGTTGAATCTTCTGCTCCTTGCTGTAGCTGCCATTGATCAGCGAGGTGAACTCATGATAGCTGGTGGCCCCATCGGCCTCTTCTTCCGCGAGCTGAATCAACGCCATGGTCTCCGCCGCCGACAAGCCGAAAGTCTTGCGAACCGCGAGGGAAACCGCCGCCATTTCCTCTGCGGTGATCTCATCGTCGGCACGCGACACCTCGATCAGCAATGCCGCACAGGCCAACCGCAAACGATGTTCCTGGCTATCTCCACTGGCGCTATCGGGGCTGAGGTGTGTTGCAAAAAATTGACGAATACGGTCTATCATAGTTTCAATGCATGCTGTAATAAATAGAAAGATTTTGCCAATGGGTTCCCGTCTGTCGATGACGTAACGAATTAGTTCTACTCTGTTACTTTAATCTCTGAGGGGTCAATTCCCCACAGCGCGCCTACCAAAAGTAGGCCCTTTAAGAAAAGCGCCTACTTTATGGTACTGCGAACCAGCGTTGAACAATGCGTAGCGGGTGAATTCCTCCCAGTACCCCGCCCCTTGAGGCGGGAATATTGACTCAGCACGTTAAATGCCACGGAGTAGAATTAGCTGCCGCAGACTCAATTTACCTGAGCCAGTAATGAAAACAAAGAGGACACTATGCACCAATCCCACCAAAAACACAGCCTGATCCACCTGTTTCTCGCCAGTTTGCTGCTGGTCGGCCCGGCTGTGCAGGCCGGCAATCAGGAGGCCATCGGGCAATTACTGGCACAGGATGACGCCCCCTTCGGCGTAATATTTGAAATCGTCGAACACGATGCAGACGCCCTGCAATGGGCCATTCCCGCCATCAATCGCTATGTACGGCAGCTGCGCAAACACTTTCCGGACATCGGTCTGGCCGTCGTCTCCCATGGCCGGGAGGAATTCGCCCTGATGAAAAACCGGCAGGCGGACAATGCCGAAATACACCAGGCAGTGCAGTCATTGGTGGCCGATGATGTCCCTGTGCACGTCTGTGGCACCCTCGCCTCATGGCGCGGCAAGAGTGCCAATGATTTCCCGGATTATGTCGATGTAACCCCCGCCGGGCCAACGGCAATCCGTAATTACGAGGCCATGGGTTATGTCCTCATCGAGCTGAAAAAACACTGAGCTATCATCAGTCGCAACCAGCAGCAGCGAATAAATAATGGCATGAAAAAAACCGCCATGGACATGCCCATGGGGGTTTGGCGCTATTGTCTCTATCAATAACGCTAGGGGGTCTTGCCAACGTGTTTTTTCGTGCTCAAGCCAATCAAAGAATATGCCGGGCAGACACCGATCAACCCGGTCAGTAACGGCACAACGCCAATATATCCCCAGGGCGATAAAACATCGGACCAGGGACCCACTACCGTCGCACCGACCACGACAGCACCCACAATGACCCGGATAGCCCGGTCAGCTCCACCTACATTCGTCATGACACTCTCCTTTCACATTGACTCAAGTTATCCACATCCTGTGCCCTATCCCAATAAAGTGCAGTGACAATGTCACATAATCAATGCGCCGTTGCAGCAAACATACTACCTGGCCAGCAGCAAAGAATTCAGCTTCATTTCTGAAAAAAGATTTCACCAACGCCTTAGTCTGGATAATCAACGCCAAATCAATACATGTCCTCTCTAAAGATAGAGAGAAAATGTATCTTTTATTTCCGGCGGGTCAATCAGTGGCGATACGCACCAGATTCTTGCCATTTTTGCGGCGGGCAGCCATGCAGTCTAACAAAAACCAGTAAGGCCGGATCAATCACTTTGCCGGGCAAGCTCATCCAGCGCCACCGGCGCCTTCACGTCAATCGCCCCCCGACCGATGCCGACCCAGCCCCGCCCGGCAAATTGCTTCAGTTGACGGCTGATCACTTCACGCGCCGACCCCAGCTCGCTGGCCAATTGCTGATGGGTGATGGCAATGGACTGCGCGCCCCGCCCGCTCAAAGCCATCAACAGGCGCGCCAGGCGCACATCGATACGACCGAAGACGACATCTTCCACACGCTGAATCAGGTCACCAAGACGCTGGCCCTGGTTGGCAAAAACGAAACGACGAAACTCGGCCGAGGATCCCAGTGCCTGATCGAAGACTGCCTGCGGCACCACTAACGCCGTGGTTTCTTCCTCGGCCACCCCTTCGGCGGGATAGGATTCGACGCTGATCAAACAGGAAGTAGTGATCACACAGGACTGCCCGTCGCGCACCCGATACAACGTGATCTCGCGGCCGTTGGCGGCCAGCACCTGCACGCGCACCGAGCCCTGCACCACTAACAGATAATTGCGGCAGGGATCACCACGGCGGAACACCACCTGCCCTGCTGGCAGGCACACCTTTTCCACCCCCTGACGCAACGGCTCCAGCCCGCACTCGGCGGTGGGAAACAGGCGTTCAAGGATCTCGTCGGTGGTCTGGGTCATCAGCGTCTCGATCTATGGGCTTGCAGACATGCCGTCCAGCAACCACTGCATGCGGTCGAGGGCAAAGGTCTCACTGCCGTCGGTATAGCGTTCGTGCACCAGGGGCAGGCGCGAGCCCGGGGCCGGCCGGTCGGCGGCGGCAAGAATCAGGCGCACCTGCCGGCCATCAGACAATCGTACCATGACGACGGACAGGGCATTCTCCGTTGACGCCGCTGACACTACCTCAGCGGCAACATGCTCCAGCGAGACCCGCTCCGCCGGCCAGCTCAGCCAGGCCCACAGCAGCAGGCCCAGCAGCCCCACGGCCGTCAGCCAGGCGCTGATATTACGCCTCAGGATATAGAGATCCGCCAACCATTGCCCCAGGCTCATGTCGTCGCCATCTTTCCTTCGCCAATCCGCAACAGACTCGGCAGCAGAATCAAGGTAAACACGGTACTGACACTCATGCCGCCAACGATCACCGCCGCCAGCCCCCGGTACAACTCACTACCCGCACCCGGCATCAGCAACAGTGGCAACATGCCGAAGATGCTGGTGAGGGTGCTCATGAGGATCGGCCGCAGACGCAGATGCACGGCCTCGGCCACCGCATCGCGGCGGCTGCGCCCGGCGCGCTCGGCCTCCCGGGTCTGATGCACCAGCAGGATAGCGTTGTTCACCACCAGGCCGAGCAGAATGATGAAACCGATCATGGTCAACAGATCCATACTCTGAAACACCACCAGGTTGGTCAAATGCAGGGCGATCACGCCACCCACAGTGGCCAGCGGGATGGCGAGGATTACCAACAGACTGTCGAGGAAGGAGCGAAACAGCGCACTCATCAGCAGATACAGCAAGGCGATGGCCAGCCAGAAACTGCTGCTCATGCTCTTTAAGGCCTGCTGTAACTTATCGGCAGTGCCGCCGTAGTGAATCTCGCCATCCGCAGGCAACAGCGGCTCGACCTTGGGGTTCACCGTTTGCTTCAGCAACGCCATGGTGCCTTCCAGAGACATGTCATCGGGCGCCTGTACTTCCAGGGTAATGGTGCGCCGGCGGTCAATACGGCGGATCTCGTCCGGCCCGGCGGTACGCACGACCCGGGTCAATTCACCGAGAGGCTGCACACCCGCGCCGGGGGTGGCCAGGGGGGTATCGGCAAGGGTCTCGGGACTGTGCCAGTCCGGGCCACGCAAGATCACGTCGAGGCGCTGCTGGCCATCGAAATAATCTCCCACCAGCAGGCCGCTGCCCAGGGCACGGATGATCTGCGCCACCTCGCTACGGCTCCAGCCCGCCTCGCTGATGCGCCGTTCGTCCGGCAGCAGACGCAACTCCGGCTCGGCCAGATCCAGCCCCGGGCGTGGACGCGGCTCGTGTCCGGGCATGGCTTCCTGCAGGGCGACATAGCCGGCCTGCGCCGCCGCCAGCAACGACTCGATATCGGCACCCTGAATATCCATGTCGATGGTACGCCCGCCGCCAAAGCCGCCGAACAGGGAGGCGCGCCGTGCAAAGGCGATGGTATCCGGAAAGCCGCCGACGATGCGGTTGATGAGCGGCACCAGTTCATCGGTTCTGTCCGGATCCATGGTTCGCGCCCCCATGAACACACCGCGCGCGAAGGCGACGAAGAAATAGTTGTTCACCGCCGGCTCGGCCGTGCCGTCGATGTGCGGCTGCATGCGCTGGGCGACCACGCGACCCAGCTCCTTTTCCAGGGTATCGATATTGGCGCCGGGGGGCGGCAGGATAAAAGCGAAGACCAGATTACGATTGCCCTCGGGCAGGTAGTCCGCCTCGGGCTTGAGCTGCCAGGCCAGGGCCAGTGGCAGCGTGATCAGGCCGATGATCCACAGGTTACGGCGCAGCGGCGTATCCGTCAGCCGCATAATGAGACGGCTGCCGGCCACCCACCAATGGGCATGGGAATCGCGCATTGCCGTCCGCCCCAGCCAGTTGGCCGATGCCGCAGGCAGCACGATGACCGCCACCAGCAAGGACACGCTGACCGCCACGGCAATGGTCAGCGCCAGGTCGGCAAACAACTGCCCGGCCTCGTCCTGGAGAAACACCACCGGCAGAAAGATGGCCACGGTGGTGGCGGTGGAGGCCAGCAGCGCCCCCCACACCCGGCGCGTACCTTCCTCGGCGGCCTCGACCGCCCCCATACCACGTTCGCGCAGACGCACCACACTCTCCAGCACCACGATGGCGGCATCCAACACCATGCCCACGGCAAAGGCCAGACCCGCCAGGGAGATGACATTGAGGGTACGCCCGGCGGCGTCCAGCACGACAAAGGAAGACACCACGCAGACAGGGATCGCCACCGCTACTATCAGGGTGGCGCGCAGGCGGCGAAAAAACCACCACAGCACGCCCACCGCCAACAGCATGCCGAGGCCGAGATTGGTCTGCACCATGTCGATGGAGCGGTCGATGTACAGGGTCTCGTCGTAGACCTGTTCGAGGCTCAGTTGGGCACGCTTGAGCGGCCCTTCACGCAGTTCTTCCGCCGCCTGTTTGAGTCCCGCCATGACCTGTAGCACGTTGACACCGGTCTCGCGGTGGGCATTGACCGCCATCGCCGGCCCGCCGTTCTGGATCACGAAGCCGGTGCGATCCACCATGCGCACCTCGATATCGGCCACGTCACGCAGGTAGACGGGATTGCCGTCACGCCAGTCCAGCACCATCTCCCCCAGATCGCCCAGAGCGTACTGGCCAGCAAAGCGCAGAGTGTAACGACGCTTGCCGACGTGGCCGTAGCCACCGGTGATGTCCCTGGCCCCGCCCACCAGACGCGCCACCTCGGGCAACTGCACGCCGAGGCTGGCGGCCTTGTAGGGATCGAAGGTAATGCGCACCTCGCGCTCACGCCCGCCACGCACTTCGGACAGGGCCACACCCGGTATCCGCTCGAAGCGGGTCTGCACCACTTCTTCCACATAATCCTGGTAGCTGGCGATGTCGCGGGTGTTACCGTCCACCGGCTTCAGAATGAACCAGGCGATGGCGCGCGAGTTGCCGCCGATGGCGCTGAGGGTGGGCTCCTGGGCATCTTCGGGATAGCGCGGCACGCGATTGAGGCGGGAAAGAATCTCCAGCAGGGCGCGACGCAGGTCGGTACCCACCTGAAAGGTGATAACGATCTGGGCACGGCCACGCTGGGCGCGGGCCAGGATCTCGGTCATTCCCGGCAGGCCGCGCAGCACGTCCTCCTGCGGTTCGATAATCTCGGACTCCACCTCCTGCGGCGCGGCGGCGCGCCACAGGGTGGTGATGGTGATCTGCGGCTGCTCCACCTCGGGGGTGAGCTGAACCGGCAGGCGATCCAGGCTGATGAGGCCGAAGAGGATAGCCAGTAGCACCCCCACCACCACCGCCACCGGGTTGCCGAGGCCGAGCCGGGTAAGGATCACGGCCTATTTCCCACCGCTGTCACCAAGGATCTGCACGGCCATCCCCGGACGCAGGCGTTCACCGCCACGGATCACCACCCGGTCGCCGGGCTGGAGGTCTCCGCTAACGGCGATCAAATCGCCACTGGCCATGCCCGGCGTCACCGTCACACGCTCGGCCTGGCTTTCCGCATTAATGCGAAACACCGCCGCGCCCTGGCCGCGCAGCAACAGGGCATCGCGCGGCACCGCCAGCACTTCGCTCGCCGCCGCACGGGGAATCGCCACGCGCAGGGTCTGGCCTATGCTCCAATCGTCACCCGACAGGGTCACACGCAGATCGAGGCGGTGTGAACGGGCATCCGCCGCCGGCACCAGGGTACGCACCCGGCCGCTGGCAGCGCCATCATCAAACGTCACGGTCAAACGATCACCGGGGCGCACGAAACGCCGTGCCGCCAGAGGTGCCGAGGCCTGTGCCTCCAGTGCCCTGGTATCGACCAGCCGCAACAGCGTGTCGCCGGTGCCGACCCACTCGCCGCCGCGTTTGCGCCGCTCGACCACCAGCCCGGAGAAGGGAGCGCGCAGCTGGTGGCGACGCAACTGCTCCTGTGCCTCCTGCAAACGGGTACGGGCGATGTTCAGTTCGCTGACGGCAGCCTGCTGCCTGGACGCCACGTCATCGAGCTGGGTCTGCGCCGTGTTGTTCTGTTTGGCCAAGCGGGTCAGGCGGCGCATCTCGCTGTGCAGGAATTGCAGCGAGGCCTCCTCGCGCGCCGCCGCGGCGGTCAGTTCGTCGACCTTTAATTGGGCGAAAGTGTCGTCGATACGCGCCAGCACTTCCCCCGACGCCACTTCTGTGCCGATCTCGGCGACCGACAACAGGCGACCGTTCGCCTCGGCGGCAATCTCCGCCTCGTGGCGGCTCACTACCGTGGCCGCCAGCCATTGTTCCGGCGCCAGCGTCACCCGCACCGCCTCGGCCACGCGTACCGGCATCGCCGGATACTCAGCGCACACCGGCAACGCCAGACTGGCCAGCAGCAGAGCCAGAGGCCAGCAGCGGATAGCAGGCAGTATCTGCATTAGTCTCCGCCCGCCTGCCACGGCGTGATCTTGTGGCCTAACAACAGGAGTTTTTCGTCGTTGACGGACCACAGGAAGGTCATCAGGTGGTGCAGGCGTTTGTTGCCAGTGTGCACGCTGGTGTATTCATGGAGAAAAAATGTACCGGAAACACGCGCATCGGCCTGGCTGCGGCGCAGATGCCATTCGCGCAACGAGCCGCTTTCGCCCTGCAAGGCCTCCAGTTTTTCACGCCAGGCCTGCGGCGACTGTGTTTTGAAAAAACCTTCGTCGTATTGGGCCAGCGCAGCGTCGTAGTCCTCGACTTGCAAGGCCGTGAAGAGGGCGGCGACCTTGTCTTCCACCAACGGATGACTGCCCCTGCTGGAACTGCCCTTTTCACCGCAGGCACTCAGCAATATCAGCAGAAGGCCCGCAAAGACAGGAAAATAGACCGGTGAATCTGCGGCGGGGTGTTTCATGGAAATGAAGCCTGTGAAAAAGAAACGGAAAATGGCCCTGAATGTACCACATCCGATGGATCGACTGTCACTCTCAGACGGAATTGACCGGGCGATCCAGGCGGCGATAGGTGATGGCCTCGCTGAGGTGGACAGTGTGAATTTCCGCCGCCGCTGCCAGATCGGCGATGGTGCGTGCGACTTTGAGGATACGATGATAGGCGCGGGTGGAGAGGCCAAGCCGTTCGATGGCCTGCTCCAGCAAGGCGGCATCGGCATCGCTGGGGCGGCAATGGGCATTCACTTCACGGTTGTTCAGGCTGGCATTGGCGGTACCGGCGCGCTGCATCTTCCGCTCACGGGCGGCGTCAAAGGGCTGGTTGCTAATGGAAGCGATGGCGGCAGCCACCAGCACCTCGACATGCTCTTTATTATGACAACAGATAAAGCGCTTAATCCAGCCGATATAAATTTTTCCCTACTGTGACTGTAATGACGCGTACAAACAGCATTAGAAACCGAACACAGAAAAGGTGAAGAATAGCGTGTCGAATCCATGACAATATCCCCCCAAACAATACTGATTTAACATACAGTATTTTTTCGAGCCGGTCATTGCAAGCGGAATATCCTCCTCCCTCCACTTTGGGGCATTACCACACCGAATATCCCGCGAACGCCCAAGTATTTCAAGAAGCAAGAGACAAGGGGTCAGGTTGATTTTATCATCGTTAAAATACGCGGAATGTTTTGTCTAAACTCCTTTTTCTCAGATAGCAAGCGACGAATTTCTGTCGTCGCCCCTTTATTCCGCACTTTGAGAATGATTCAACATACCCGACCCCTTTCTCTCGCACGACCCCTTTCTCTCGCAACATACCCGACCCCTTTCTCTTCGACCCCTTTCTCTTCCTTTCTCTTTCTGGACCGATATCGCGAAGCCGTGTCGCCTTCGGTGGCTTGATCAAATCGACCTTCATCCAAGGCTTTTTGAGGACGTGCTGATAAAAGAACTTCAGACCATAAAGATCGAGTTTAACGGTGCTCCAGGAATGTGAATCCAGCAGTTTGGT
>DRKN01000203.1 GCA_011051755.1 Gammaproteobacteria bacterium | reverse complement strand
TCTTGTGGTGGCGCCTCGACTTCCCATTCCCGCTTGTGGTGAAAGGCCTTGAGCGATTTGTAGCGGATATTAAGATGGAAGTTGCGCATCTCCCGTAACATGTTCGGCGTATTGCGCCAGATGCAGACACTGGTGGACAACACCAGAAACGCCAGGATTGCCAAAAACCAGCCGGCGCCGTAAACATCATATAAACCCAGTGTGTTGAATACCTCGAACCAGAAGGGCCCGAATTTGATGATGTAATCCTGGTAGGGCTGATTCTGTTGCAGCACCGTGCCGACCACGGAAGCGATGGCAATTGCCACCAACAGGGTGATCGCAAGGTTCATGGAACCCAGAAATTCCAGCGCGATGGACGCCGGACGCATTCGGGATTGACGACGGTGGGAGGGTTGATTCATGCGGGGCGCATTCTATCAATAAAAAGGGCGGCCTGATGGCCGCCCTTCCGGTCTGTCAGCGAGCAGGCTACTCAGTACAAACCCTGTACATAGGCGGCAACGGCCTTGATTTCCTTTTCGCTCATTTTTCCAGCGATGCTGCGCATCATTTTTCCGGCGTCGTTCTTGCGCTCTCCGGTCTTGAAGGCATTCAGCTGGTTTTCAATATACTTGGCATGCTGGCCACTGAGTGACGGGAAATTAGCCGCCGGGTTACCCGCGCCGGTCGGACCATGGCAGCCGATACAGGCAGCAACGCCGGTCGCCGGGTTACCGCCGCGGTAAAGTTTTTGTCCGGCTTCAGCCAGCGCTTTGTCAGCCACACCCTGCTTGACCGGCAGGCTGGCGAAATAGGCGCCGAGATCGCTCATATCCTGCGGGTTCAATCCTGCCACCATGCCGCTCATGGTGGCATTGTTACGGTCTGTGCCCGCTTTGAAATCGCCAAGCTGCTTGGCGATATATTTGGCATGCTGTCCCGCCAGGTTCGGCCACTCGGGGTTGACGCTGTTACCATCCATCCCGTGACAACCTGCACAGCTTGCAGACTTGGCCTTGCCCGCCGTCACATCGCCGGCCGCCATAGTGGTCGCCGCGCTGGTCGTCAGTGAAATCGTTGCTGCTAATACAAGCCACTTATTCATGTCGTTACATTCTCCAGAAACACGATGGAAGGCATGCCACCCGCTGATCGCGGATCACCACCCAAAAAAGAGGCCAACTGTATACCAGCGGTCTTCTTTCGGGTCAACTGTAATTGGTAAGGCCCGCCAACCTCTCAACCCCGGCGAAATTCCCACAAGCCACTGTTATCCAAGACCAAAAACCCGACTTTAACTGCCTGAAGACAATTTATTCTCTAACAAATTCTTGATGATTTAGTGAATTTATTGCTGTGTGCCCCTCATTATCCCGGGTGTCAGCCGGTGCGGTGGGTATGCGACAATAGCCCGCATGATGATCGACTACCGTAGCGCCACCTTCCAGACCAGCGTCCCTGATGCCTCTCTCGCACCCGATGATAGCGGCGCTGAAGTCGCCTTTGCCGGACGCTCCAACGCCGGCAAATCCAGTGCCCTGAATACGCTGACGGATCAAAAGGCGCTGGCACGTACCAGCAAGACCCCGGGACGTACCCAGCAAATCAACTTTTTCCTGCTGACCAGCGGTCAGCGGTTGGTCGATCTTCCCGGCTATGGTTTTGCAAAAGTGCCACAAGCCATGAAGGACAGGTGGCAACGCAATATGGCGGACTACCTGCAATCACGCGCCTCGTTACGTGGTCTGATCATGTTGATGGACTGCCGCCATCCGCTGACCGATCACGACCAGCAGATGCTGCGCTGGTGTGCGGATGTCGACCTGCCCGTCCATGTTCTGCTGACCAAGTCTGACAAGCTGAAGCGCGGCCCTGCCAGCAACAATCTGCTGGCCGTGCGCAAACGCCTGCCCGAGTTCCATCCGCACGCCAGTGTGCAGCTGTTTTCATCACTCAAAAAAACCGGCGTCGACGAGGCACGCCGGATATTGGACAGCTGGCTAACTGAATAAGGCCTTTCCTGCGGACAAAAAAAACCCCGGAGTGCAAGGGGGGGAAGCACCGGGGTTAAAAATACCCGGCTTGGGGAAACCGGGTTGGAGGAATTCCCGTTCCGAGTTCGAACGGGGAGCGTACAGTCGGCAACGCTCCAGTCGTTGGACTACTATCTTTGGTTAATCAAATGATGCTGTGTGACCAGCCCCCTCGCTTTGTCTACACCAAGATTTACTCGCTCTCTGTGCCCCACTATAGAACAAGTTATACCCCTTTGTGTAGTAGATCATCGGTCAATAAAAAAATTTAATTGGTTTGCCGGTTCAATGAAGCTTGGACATTCGTCTAGTGAGCCTCATCCCAGTTTGCACCAACACCCGCTTCAACCAGCAACGGAACGGAAAGTACGACCGCTTTTTCCATGTGTCGGCAAACTTCTTCCCGGACAACCGGGACATCGGATGCCTTGACTTCAAGCACCAGTTCATCGTGTACCTGCATAATCATCTTGACGCCACATGTACCCGCTTTAATCCATTCATCCACAGATAGCATGGCTTTTTTGATGATGTCGGCTGCCGTACCCTGCATGGGCGCATTGATGGCCGTGCGTTCCGCCGCCTGGCGACGTTGTGCGTTGCGCGCCCTGATTTCCGGGAGGTAAAGACGCCGGCCGAACAGCGTCTCGACATAACCTTGCTCACGAGCCAGCTCGCGGGTCATTTCCATGTAGGCCTTGACGCCCGGGTAGCGCTCAAAATACAGATCGACATACTGCTGGGCCTCACCGCGGGCAATGCCCAGCTGTTTGGCCAGACCAAACGCTGACATGCCGTAAATCAGTCCGAAATTGATCGCCTTGGCGGATCGTCGCTGATCGTTTGTGACGGCATCCGGGGTGACAGCAAAGACTTCGGCTGCCGTCGCACGGTGAATATCTTCACCGCGTGCAAAGGCCTGCACCAGCCCTTCATCACCGGACAGGTGCGCCATAATGCGCAACTCGATCTGTGAATAATCGGCCGCCAGTACCAGGCAACCCGGTTCGGCGATGAACGCCTGACGGATACGCCGGCCCTCAGCAGTACGGATCGGGATATTCTGCAAATTGGGATCCGACGAAGACAGCCGCCCGGTGGCCGCGACAGCCTGGTGATAGGAGGTATGCACGCGTCCGGTTTGCGGGTTAACCATCAGCGGAAGCTTGTCGGTATAGGTCGACTTGAGCTTGCTCAGCGAGCGGTACTCAAGGATCCGTTTGGGTAGCGGATAGTCCAGCGCCAGTTCCTGCAATACCGGCTCGGCAGTGGACGGTGCGCCTTTCGGGGTTTTGGCCAGCACCGGCAGCTGTTGCTTGTCGAACAGGATGGCCTGTATCTGTTTCGGTGAGCCGAGGTTGAACGGTTCACCGGCCAGAGCATGCGCCTCAGCCTCGACCTCCTGCATGCGCTCCGCCAGCTCCCGACTTTGTGTTTTGAGCATTTCGACATCAACCTTGACGCCCGTGCGCTCAATGTCGCCCAACACCGGGATCAAGGGGCGCTCCAGCGTTTCATACAGCTCACGCAGGCGCGGTTCGGCTTCCAGCTTCGGCCACAGCTTGCGGTGCAGGCGCAACGTCATGTCGGCGTCCTCAGCAGCGTAGGGCGCAGCGGTTTCCAGTGGCACCTGGTTAAACGTCAGTTGTTTCGCGCCCTTGCCCGCCACATCCTGGAACTTGATATTGGTATGACCGAGATACTTCTGGCACAGGGAATCGAGATCGTGGCGGCTGGCCGTGCTGTCCACGATGTAGGACTCCAGCATGGTGTCGTAGGCAATACCGTTTAACTCAACACCGTGATTGGCCAGTACGCTGCGGTCGTATTTCAGGTGGTGGCCAAGCTTGGCCACGGCCGGGTCAGCCAGTAACGGCCCGATCTGACGGAATACCTCGTCACGATCCAGTTGCTCCGGCGCGCCCGGGTAATCGTGTGCAACCGGCAGGTAGGCGGCCTGCCCGGGTTCGACGGCAAACGACAGCCCGACCACTTCGGCCTGCATGTAATTCAGGCTGGTGGTTTCGGTATCAAAGGCGATCAACGCGGCATCGCGCAGCCGCGCCAGCCAGACATCGAATTCGGCCTGGGTGAGGATCGTCTGGTAATCGGTTTCCAGTGCCGGAACTTCGTTTTCGTCTGTGGCGGCATCATCATTATCACCCCCGTCCAGCTGACGCAGCCAGGTACGGAATTCCAGCTCCTCGAACAGGCGACGTAATGCTTCGGTATCCGCCGGGGCGACGCTCATATCGTCGAGATTGACGTCAAGATCGACATTACAGTGGATCGTCGCCAGCTGTTTTGACAGGGACAACTGATCGAGTGAGTCACGCAGGCTTTCACCGACCTTGCCCTTTATCTCATCGGCATGTGCGACCAGGTTGTCCAGCGTGCCGTAGGTCGCCAGCCATTTCGCCGCCGTCTTCGGGCCAACCTTGGGAACACCAGGGATATTGTCACTGGTGTCCCCCACCAGGGCCAGGTAGTCGATGATCTGATCCGGCCGCACGCCAAACTTCTCCGGCACACTGGCCTCATCGAGTATCGTGTCATTCATTGTATTGATGAGGGTGACCTGGGGGTTGACCAGTTGGGCAAGATCCTTGTCCCCGGTGGAGATCACCGTGTGCCAGCCGGCAGCCGTGGCTTTCTTTGCCAGCGTGCCAATCACATCATCCGCCTCAACCCCCGGAACCTGTAAAAGCGGCAGACCCATGGCCCGTACAATGGCCAGTAACGGCTCTATCTGTGAAGAAAGCTCCGGTGGCATGGAGGGCCGATTGGCCTTGTAGGCCTCGTACAGGTCATCGCGAAAGGTTTTACCCTTTGCATCAAAAACCACGGCGACACGATCAGACTGGTAGCTGTCGAGCAACTTGCGCAACATGTTGACGACGCCATAGATTGCACCTGTGTCCTGGCCTTTTGAGCTGGTCAGCGGCGGCAGTGCGTGAAAGGCACGATAAAGATACGAAGAGCCATCCACCATAATGAACGGCGGCTGTTGATCGGTGGTCATGTTTGCGTGGTCCCGGTTGAATCTGTCACGGATGGTAGCATTCCCGGCCATAGTGCTGGAAAATGCCGTTATCAGCGCCACGCGTGCCCACTCGTTTCAAGGACGCCACCATGCCAAACTTTACCCGATTACTGTTTCTGCCCGCCCTGCTGTTCGCCGGCCATGCCCTGGCAATCGACGAAACGACGGTACCCAATACCGCACCACCGCCGACACCCAGTGAACGCGAACAGGAGCAGATCGAACCCGAGGTCAACATCATCCAGCGCGATGACAGGACCATTGAGGAATACCGGGTAAACGGGCAGCTGTACATGATTAAAATTACACCGAAAGGCGCACCCCCCTATTATCTTGTCGATACCAACGGCGACGGTTCCATGGACAGCCGTTCGTCGGATCTGCAAAAGGATTTTCCTATCCCTCGCTGGGTGTTATTTCGCTGGTATCCACCACACTCGTTTCCCTGTCTGAGCGACTCGACCGGATCAGCACTGTCACCGGCCGCAGTGCCGCCTGGCTGGGCCTGGC
>DRKN01000202.1 GCA_011051755.1 Gammaproteobacteria bacterium | reverse complement strand
CGCCCGGAGGGAGGCCCGCAAATGCCCCAATCCTGCGTTCCAGTCCTTGTTAAGGGAGGGGGCCATTAACGGCGGACTGCGCCTTGTCTTGGGGCATTTGCGGGCCTCTGATAGGTGCACTTTATACGTTACACCACACTAGTCTGAAGGGGAAAACTGATGCTGCCCGACTGACAATGAGTGTTTCGGGCCGATCCTCCGGGGTTGTAAGAGTGGCATGTAGTGGAAGATACGTTGTGCAGGATGGGGGAGGTTCAATACGGTGGTGTTTGCAGCACCAACGGATTCCTATAAGCCAAGCATCAACTGATGTGCATGCTTGAAGAACATCGGAAAGCCGTATGCGGGAGAACCGCGTGTCCGGTTTGATGAGGGGGTGCTGCGTTAATATATCTACATAGTGTTACGCTGCTCTCTACTCTAACATTGTCTCATTAATAATAATGCAATGAATCGATCCTTTGATTCTCTTGATTTCAATTAATGCCCCCTATCTTCTATCATTAATGATACAATCAACCTGACCCCTATCGAGAAACTATCGAAATAAAGTTTATGATAAGGCTGCGATGTGCTACCGATCTATATTACCATTGTCGGAACGATTTCATGAACATGATCAGGAGAGAACCATGCCGGCATTTCGCCTGCCCTGCCTTTTGTCAATTTATGTGATTGGCTGTTTATTATTGCTTTCAACGGTGGCTGTTGCCGGCGCCAAAGATGATGATGCGCACTACGACCGTATCAGTCTGGTGGCCACGGCCTCGGATGAGGTCGATAACGATATTCTTGAGGCGACGCTGTCTGTGTACCGCGAGGGCAGCAATCCATCGTTACTGTCTGAGGAAGTGAATTCGACCATCCAGTGGGCCATCGGTGAAGCCAAAAAGGTCAGTGGGATTACGGTGCAGACGTTGGGTTATCAGACCAATCCCGTTTATCAGCAACAGCGCCTGTCGGCCTGGCGGGTGCGGCAAAGCTTGCGCCTGGAAAGCAGGGATATTGCCAAACTGAGCCAGCTGATCGGCAAGCTGCAGGAACGGCTGGCGGTGGGAAGAGTGGGGTATCGTATCTCTGCCCAGCGTCGCAATGCGGTGGAGGAAAGCCTGATCACCGAGGCGATTGCGCTTTTTCAGCAACGTGCAGAGCTGGTGGCGAAGCAGATGGGGCGTAGCCGCTATCGGGTGGTACAAATGGCCATTAATACCGGAGGGGCGCCGATGCAGCCAATGATGCGTGCGGAGATGGCGACGATGGCTGATATGCGCACCTCACCCAGCTTTGAAGCCGGTGCACAAACAGTCACGGTATCTATTAATGGCATGATCGAGTTGCAGTTGGACTGACCCCGACGAAAGGAATACTCAACAATCATCCGCCTGGTTGTTGGGTTCGTCCATACATTCTCTACTGTTTTCCGTGGTGGATCATTGCGCGCGATCCAAATGACACTGATTTAAATCGTTCCGGGTGGGTGGATCAGCTCCTGCATCACCATTTTGATGCGACGACGTTTCGCCTTATGCCGTAATGGCGTGTCCGAACCCAGCAATCCATTCCGCCCAATCCAGCACAAGCGCATTCGCCGCAAACTTTCCGACCTGGTAAGCCGTTTCAAGGCGTAGGCCGTGGGACTGACGGCCTGCACGGGGCTATTTGTCCAGTCGGCTATACTTTGAACCTTCGAAGGTCAGGTTGTACATCAGCCCTTTGTTACCGAACACAAATCCCACAATGGGTTTATTGAGGCTGGTTGAATCGATGCTGGCACCAGCACCCAGGGTGGCGAAGGCCACAGAGCCATCCACGCCGGCCTCCCAGCCGTCACTATTGCGAAATCTGTCCAGCGCACTTTTCTGTAGAAAGACAATGATTACGGTTTTCATCTGCGCGCCAAGCTGAAAGCCAATGGAGGCTGCAGCCGTATTGTAGTAATCCACTGTCTTGCCGCCAACCAGCAGGGCACCCTCTCCATATTCTCCGCCGATACCGATACCGGCCTTGATGACTTCCGGGAATACGAGCACTCCCTTGGCCGAGTCGAGAAACTCGCTGGCGCCACCCACCGTTTTCTTGAAACGTTTCAATGCGTCATTGACCTTGATGTCGATTTCCCGGGCGGATGCCGCCTGTGCGGCTGATGTGCCGCCAACGAAGGTGAGTAGCAGAAGCGTGCTAAGCAGCGTGGTGAGAAAGCTGCCAAAGGAAAATGGGCGGTGGGTCATGGTGGACTCCAACGGATTGTCGGTGGGACGGCTGGACAGGGACATTGCTCATTCTCCCGGAGGAATCCCTGGGTCGTCAACTTCGAGCGGTGGGGTTTGGGCGGTGTTTGACGTAAACTGGCCGGCTATTTGAGCTGTTTCAGGAAATACCATGTCCGCTGCCGATGAACGGGTCGCATCACTTTCCACCCTGGGTGATTTCGTGCGCTGGGGCACGAGCCGCTTCCGTGAAGCCGGCTTGAACTTTGGCCACGGCACCGACAATGCCCTCGATGAGGCCTATGCCCTGGTGCTGCATGCCCTGCATCTGCCGCACGATATTCCCGCCTATATGACCCAGACCCACCTCACACCGGTGGAGCGTCGCACGGTCGTTGAATTGCTACAGCGGCGCATCGACACGCGCCTGCCGGCCCCCTATCTGACCCATGAGGCCTGGTTTGCCGGCCTGCCGTTCTATGTCGACGAACGCGTGTTGGTGCCGCGTTCACCCATCGCCGAGCTGATCGAAACCGGCTTTGCGCCGTGGATCCCCCCCGCACAGGTGCACGACGTGCTGGATCTCTGCACTGGCAGTGGCTGCATCGCCATTGCCTGCGCATTGGCCTTCCAGCAGGCCCAGGTGGATGCCTGCGATCTGTCGGCGGATGCGCTGGTCGTGGCGCAGAAAAATTTGCGGCGCCATGGCCTCGAAGACCACCTGGCCCTCTATCAGGGCGACCTGTTCGCGCCGCTGGCCGGGCGTCGCTATGACATCATCGTCAGTAATCCACCCTATGTCGATGCCGAAGACATGGCGGCCCTGCCCGAGGAATACCATCACGAGCCGGCCCTGGCGCTGGCCGCCGGTGATGACGGCCTGGACATCGTGCGCCGTATCCTCGCCGGGGCCGCCGACTATCTCAAGCCTGGCGGGATACTGGTGGTGGAGGTCGGCAACAGCCAACTGGCGCTGGCCGAGAGGTTTTTCGGGGTTCCTTTCAACTGGCTGGAATTCGAGCGCGGTGGTCACGGCGTGTTCCTGCTCGGCGAAGCGCAACTGCACGAATACCGGCCGCTCTTTGCGAGCGCACCGTCAGCGGGAGACTGAGGCCCGTAGCTCAGGCTATAATCTCCGTTATTGCCAACCCGTTTACCGAATTGTGAGCCCCGCTATGCAACCGATGGAGCAGAAACTCGTCATCGATCTCGACATGATCCGCCGCCACGACAAGTCCGGCCCCCGTTACACTTCTTATCCCACCGCGGTGCAGTTCCATGAAGGCTTTGGTGAGGCGGAATACCGCGCCTGGGCTGAACGCACCAACGTGGCGAGCCGGGCGGCCGGCAAACCCACGCCGTTGTCGTTGTATTTCCACATTCCCTTCTGCGATACCGTGTGCTTTTTCTGCGGCTGCAACAAGGTCTCCACCAAGGATCGCAGCCGCGCCCAGCCCTATCTTGAACGGGTGCACAAGGAACTTGCCTTGCAGTCGGCACTGTTCGATGACAATCGCAGGGTCGATCAATTGCACTGGGGCGGCGGTACGCCCACTTTTATCAGTCACGACGAAATGCGCGAACTGATGCGGGTGACGCGTGAACATTTCCCCCTGCACGATGACGATACGGGTGAATACTCCATCGAAATCGACCCGCGCGAGGCCACTGCCGAAACTATCGATGTGCTGCGCGAGATCGGCTTCAACCGCATGAGCCTGGGCGCACAGGATTTCGACCCGAAGGTGCAGATGGCGGTCAACCGCATCCAGAGCGAGGCGGAAACCTTTGCGACCTTGAGCGAGGCGCGCAAGGTGGGTTTCAAGTCCATCAGTATCGACCTCATCTACGGCCTGCCGCATCAGACGGTGGCAAGCTTTGCCGCCACGGTGGACAAGATCATCGCCGCCGAGCCGGATCGGTTGTCGGTATTCAATTACGCCCACCTGCCGGAAATGTTCAAGCCGCAACGCCGCATCAACGAGGCCGATCTGCCCTCGGCGGCGGAAAAACTGGATATTCTGCAAAATACCAACGAACAGCTGTCTAAAGCGGGTTATGTCTATATCGGCATGGATCACTTCGCCAAACCCGATGACGAGCTGGCGGTGGCCCAGCGCGAACGTACCCTGTATCGGAATTTTCAGGGCTATTCGACCCATGCCGACTGCGATCTGATCGGCCTGGGTATCACCTCCATCGGCAAGGTAGGCGCGACTTACAGTCAGAATATCAAAGACCTGGATGCATACTACGCGGCGATCGATGCCGGTGAACTGGCCATTTTCCGCGGCCTTGAGCTGGATGCCGACGACCTGCTGCGGCGCGAGGTGATCAGTCAATTGATCTGCCATTTCTCGCTGATCGAGGCCGATATCGAAACACGTTTCGGCATCGATTTCCGTGACTATTTCGCACGGGAACTGAAACAGCTGGCGGAGTTGCAGGAGGATGGCCTGTTGACGATTCGTGACGGCGTGATTGCGGTACTACCCGTCGGCCACCTGCTGATTCGCAATGTCTGCATGGTGTTCGACAAGTATCTGCGCCAATCCAGGGAGCAGCGTTTTTCGAAGGTGATCTGAACCTTGTTTTTTTTCGCACAAGCCGCCAGCAGGAGATCTGCCGGCGGTTTTTTTGTCGCTGGCATAAAACGGGCGGGTGAAGTCCCCGGTTTCGAAGGATGTGGTTTATTTTCCATTAACTGGCTCAAAACCACCGTCTTTGGACGGTGACGTTGATTTTCATGTTTTGACGCCTGCGCGCTGATGACGGTGCGCGGTTGATGACGTTAGTCATCAGCTTAGAGGCGACAGCGACTGACTTAAGCTTGAAAGGCATGGAAGACCGTCATTCCCGCGCTGGCGGGAATCCAGACTGTACGGCGTTTCAGACACCCGGAATACGGTGTTTTCAACGGAAGCCAGCGTCACTCAGGTTGGCAGCCGGATTTGCCGCTACTGTGTTGTGTGTACCAACAACGAGGATCGGCCATGATTGAAGATTTCAAGGGTGACGAATCCTGGCGGATGTTCCGCATCATCAGTGAATTTACCGAAGGTTTCGACAAGCTTTCACGCATCGAGTGCGCCGTCTCTATCTTCGGTTCCGCGCGCCTGCCGCCGGAAAACAAGTATTACCAGAAGGCGGAAGAGATCTCACGCCGTCTGGCCGCAGAGGGTTTTTCCATCATTACCGGCGGTGGCCCCGGCATCATGGAAGCCGCCAACAAGGGCGCAATCGGGCCGCAGGCGCCAGCCGGAGTAAAGTCCATCGGCTTGAACATCAGTCTGCCGAAGGAACAGACACCCAACCCCTATCAAAATCTCACCCTGGATTACCGTTATTTCTTCGTGCGCAAGGTGATGTTCGTCAAGCACTCCATGGGCTATGTCTGCATGCCTGGCGGTTTTGGTACCCTGGATGAATTTTTCGAGGCCCTGACCCTGATGCAGACCATGAAGATCTATCCCATGCCAATGGTACTGTTCGGCTCGGTTTTTTGGCAGGGACTGCTGGACTGGCTGCGCGGCACACTACTGAGCAACGGCACGATCTCGGAAGAGGATTTCGATTACATCACGGTGACGGACAATATTGATGAGATCGTCACCATCATGGTCGAGCATCGGCAGTGGAAAAACAGGCTGCGTGGTATTTCAGAGGATGTTCAAAATCCGCTCGCAGAATAACTTCATCGCCGGATAAATCGTTCGACACAACAAAATTCTGCTGGATGTTCAAGAACCGGCGGCAGAATAACCGGCCGAAACGTGATCACTGCCGAGCAGGCGGTCGATGAAGCGTATGTCGAGGTGTTGTTCAACGGCATCGGCGAGACGCTCGATGTCCATTTCCCGGCGTTGGCGATAATCTGCATGCTGTATGTCTTCAAGTCCGGCCCAGGCAAGCAGGCTCCGGCAGGCTTCGCCGTTTTCAAACAGGCCATGCAGGTAGGTGCCGATGATCTTTTTATCTGCGGAGACGGCGCCATCACAGCGTGTGCCCAGCTGCGCGAATGCGTGTTGCAGCCCGGGGCCGCTGGTCACGCCCACATGAATTTCATAGCCATTGATTGCTGCGCCATCGCTGAGCAGTTGCCCGGAGACATTGCGTAGTTGTTTGCCAGTCTCAAGGGTGGTCTCAATATCGAGCAATCCCAGCCCGGCGCAGGAACCCGCTGTCCCTTCCACGCCGAGTGGATCATGGATGGCCTTGCCGAGCATCTGGTAGCCGCCACAAATACCCAGCACCCGGCCACCATAGCGCAGGTGTTTGTGGATGGCGTCTTGCCAGTGATGCTTGCGCAGCCAGGCAAGATCGGCGCGGACACTCTTGCTGCCGGGCAGGATGATCAGATCGGCCGCGGGCATATCCTGGCCCGCCGGGACGAATTGCAGATTCACCTGCGCATGAAGGTTGAGCGGATCGATGTCCGTATGATTACTCAGGTGGGGCAGGGCGGGAAGAATGACGTTGAGGGCAGTGTCGCTGCTGGCGATACTGTCACGGCGGCTCAGACTGTCTTCACCGTCAAGATGCAGGCCATGCAGAAAGGGCAGGACACCGTTCACGGGTTTGCCGGTTTTTTGTTCGAGCCAGTCGAGGCCGGGTTGCAACAGGGCGAGGTCGCCACGGAAACGATTGATGACCATGCCCTTGATGCGCCGGCGTTCACTGTTGCTGAGCAATGCCAGGGTGCCGACGAGATGGGCGAAGACACCGCCGCGGTCGATATCGGCAACCAGCAGCACGGGGGCATCCACCGCCTCGGCAAAACCCATGTTGGCAATGTCTTTTGCGCGCAGATTGATTTCGGCCGGGCTGCCGGCGCCTTCCACCAGCACGACATCATAACGTGATTGCAGACGCCGATAGGATTCGAGTACGGCCCGCTTCGCAACCACCTTGTAATCATGGTAACTGCGCGCATTCATGTTGCCGACCGCGTGTCCCTGAATAATGACCTGTGCACCGGTATCACTGTTGGGCTTGAGCAGAACCGGGTTCATGTCGGTATGTGCTTCGATGCCGGCGGCCAGGGCTTGCAGGGCCTGAGCACGTCCAATCTCGCCACCATCGCAGGTTAC
The DNA here is from genome assembly GCA_011051755.1 of Gammaproteobacteria bacterium. Lineage (GTDB taxonomy): Bacteria > Pseudomonadota > Gammaproteobacteria > SZUA-152 > SZUA-152 > DRQN01. The sequence goes on along the minus strand of DRKN01000202.1, from coordinate 15,829 downwards.
CGCGGAATTGAGCGCCATATTTTGTGGTTTGAAGGGAGCGACACGCAGACCGCGGCGGGCCAGAACGCGGCAAAGTCCGGTCACCAGTGCGCTCTTGCCGGCGTCCGAGGTAGTGCCCTGTATCATCAATACGCTCATTGCCGCGCCCCGCCGGCGGCATGGCCATGCAGATTCAATGTGACCAGGGCCTGTTCAAGCCGTGCCCATTGCGCCTCGTCTGCCGGCAGGCCGAAGCGCAGGCTGGCGGGGTTTTCGAACCGGCGCGTCAGTATGGCCTGTCTGGCCAGTCGTTCATGGATAGCGGGGGCATCGGGCGTCTTTATCCATTGGAAAAGCAGGGTGCCACCATCCGCCGGCAGACCGTAGTCGCTGAGCAGGCAGTGGAGACGCTGCCCCTGATGCGTGAGTCGTTGGCGTGTGTCTGTCTGCCAGACGATATCCTGCAAGGCCCGTTTGGCGATATGGCGTGAGGGACCGCTGACGGGCCAGGGGCCGAGCCGTTCCGCCAGTCGACTGAGCAGCGTTGGTTCGGCAAAGACAAAGCCCACGCGGATACCGGCAAGACCGAAAAACTTTCCCAGAGAACGCAACACAATCAGCCCAGCCTGGCTGGCGTGGGGAACCAGACTGTTGTTTGGTGTGGCGTCCATAAAGGCCTCGTCAACGATCAACCAGCCGCCGCGCTGCCGCAGTTGCTGGTGCCAGCGCAGACACTGTGCGGTACTGAAACGTGCCCCGGTCGGGTTGTTGGGATTGACGAGGAGAATGACATCATGTTCATCGACCGCCTCATCCACGTCGGCGGCAGACAGGGGGGTGACATGAAAACCCGTGGATCGCCAGGCATGGGCATGCTCGGCATAGGCCGGATGGAGTATCGCAATGCGTGATGACGGATCGCGGAGCCGGGGCAGGGCCTGGATCGCCGCCTGAGAACCGGCGACGGCCAAGAGCGGTTCGCCACCATAGTAGTTACGGGCCGCCGGTATGAGGCCATCGTCTTCCTCGGGCAGCCGCGCCCAGATGGCAGCGGGTATGCTGCCGACGGGCCATCCCCGCGGATTGAGTCCCGTCGACAGATCGAGCCACGCAGCGAGCGGAATCGAGTAGCGGCGTGCAGCCTGAATGAGTTTGCCGCCATGCTCAAGCAAGGCTCAACCCGCCTGCAATCAGTAGGGCGATCACGACCCAGAGCGCGATGCCGCGCCGAATCAGGCGTGTCGCCTGCACGATGTCGTGGGCGCGCGGCGGCTCGCCGCAGCCGAGCCGTGGGCAGTCTTCCCATTTGCCGTGGTAAATCGCCGGACCACCCAGCTGAAGGGCGAGGGCGCCGGCGCCGGATGACATCACGGCGCCGCCGTTTGGGCTTTTGCATTTTTTGGCCTGTGTGCGCCAGCAGCGCAGGGCGGTTTGAAACCGGCCCAGGCAGGCATAGGTGAAGGCGGTCAGGCGCGCCGGAATGTAATTCAGTGCATCGTCCAGCCGCGCCGCCGCCCAGCCAAAATGCACGAAGCGTGACGTCCGGTAGCCCCACATGGCATCCAGCGTGTTGCATAGCCGATAGAAAATCACCGCCGGCGCACCACCGACGAAAAACCAGAACAGGGGCGCAAAGATGGCATCGTTGCCATTTTCCAACGTGGACTCAATGGTGGCGCGGGACATGTCCGTTTCGTCCATCTGTGCGGTGTCGCGACTGACCAGATGGCCGGTAAAGAGGCGTGCATCGTCGCGACGGCCTGACAGCAAGGCATCAGCGACGCGCTGCGCATGTTCAAGCAGACTGCGTGCGCCAATGGCGAAATAAAGAACCAATATCTCGACAATGCGATACGTATTATGGTTATACGTCATGTAAGCGATGAGCATGGCCGCCGGGATGGTCAGCAGGGAGAGGGCCAGTATGCCGCGAGACCTGAGTGCCGGGGCGCTGAGCCGGTCGTTGTTGATGCGGGCCTCGATGGCCTGCGCCAGCCTGCCAAAACCGACCAGCGGGTGCCAGCGTCGCGGCTCGCCGAACAGGTGATCCAGAGTCAGGGCGGCCAGCATGGCGATACTCATTATTTTTTATGCCTCTAAACAATTTTCAGTTTCCTGACGTAGGGTGGGCACTGCCCACCAATGATATTCTACCCAGCCCGTAATGGTGGGCAGTGCCCGCCCTACATATAGGGAAATTGCATATTTTTCGATAGTACATGCTTCAAACGGAGAATTGTTTAGAGGCATATTATTTTTTGTTTTCCCGCCGGTTTTCAGACCATTTGTCCGTCAACAAGACACTGTCGAGTGTTTTTCCTTCGCGCCAGCCGGTTTCAATCAGCAGGGGTTTTGCGTAAAACGCCTTGACCGGGCCCAGGCAGAGCAGGGCCACGGGCAGCGCGCCTTGCGGGCAGTGCAGTAAGCGCGCCAGCGCATCCGGATCAAACAACGATACCCAGCCCATGCCCAGATTCTCGGCACGCGAAGCCAGCCACAGGTTTTGAATGGCACAGGCCGTGGAGCACAGGGCCATTTCCATGGGCAGGGTGCGGCGGCCAAAAACGGTGCCGTCATCGGGGGCCTGTACCACGACAATGAGCTCGGCGCATTCACGAACGCCGGCGACCTTCAGTTTCAGGAATTCGCTCCTGCGCTCATGCATCGCATCGGCGGTTTTGCGGATTTCTTCGTCGACCAGCCGCGCAATGTTTTCGCGCAGTGGCTTGTCCGTGATGCGAATGAAGCGCCAGGGCTGCATCAGACCGACCGAGGGGGCCGAATGGGCGGCCGCCATGATGCGGGTGAGTACCTCATCAGCGATTGTTTGATCCGCTAAAAAATGCCGCATGTCGCGGCGTGCCGCGATGATTTTGTAGAGTGTTTCGCGCTCGGCGGTGGAAAAAACCGCTGTATCAGCTTGTGGCACAGGCCGCTTCCTGGCGGTGATAGATCAGGTCTTCAACCGGCCGGCCGCCGACCAGGTGTTCATCGATAATGCGATCCAGGTTGGCCTCGGTGACGTTGTAATACCAGATGCCGTCCGGCTGGATGCAGAGAACCGGGCCGGACTTGCAGGTGGCAAAACAGTGGCTGCGGGTGCGCTTGACGCGCAATGCCCCCTTGTCGATGCCTGCCGCCTTGAATTTGTCGCCCAGCAGATCGAACAATGCCTGCGATTCACCGTCTTCGCTACAGCGGGGGCCGACACACACCAGCATGTGCCGTGCATAGCTCATCATCTTGGGTTTTTGCAGATTACTCATTGCTGGCTTTCTCCACTTCAGTGATTTCAGTCAGGGCTGTCCAGTCCTGTTCAAAGGCCTTGAGGGCGTCCGCGTCGAAGACGCCATTTTTGCGCACCAGGGACAGGTTGAAGACCGTCTCGTTTTTCGCATCGGTAAAATGCACGCCGCGGAGTTTGTCCGCACGGCGGATCAACCAGGCCTGCTGTATGCTTGTCCAGTCGACATGCAGGTGGAAGTGTTCGTTTTCGATGTTCAGCCAGTCGCGACGCAGGGAAAAATCGCCGGCATGCACCATGAGTTCACTGACGGCGGCGGCATCGTTGCGTATGACCACACGTAACAAACCCCAGCCTTTGGCCGCTTCGATGACGCTGGCAATCGTGTGCAATACCGGCGCAGCCGTATAGTCACCCGCACCGTCCGCAGCATGCGGGCCGGCTTCACTGATGGCGGCGATGATTTCACCTGTGGGGCTGTCAAAGTGGCGCGCCACATCACGCAATGAATAGTCATTGCCCGCACGCAAATATTCACGTACACAGCGCTTCCAGCCGGACAGTCCCATGCTCAACGAACGGCCGCGCTTTTCGCCCTCGATGGCCTCGCCGGTCAGGTTTTTATATTTATTGGCATAACCCCGTGGCGTAATCATCAGGTCGTGCTCGAAATAAGTGCTGCTGTTTCCAATCAGTACCGTCGTCAGCATGCCGATCTTGCAATCCTTCATTTCATCCAGCCGCACCCTTTGCATGTCTTGTGCTTCACGGTAGGCGGATTTGACGATGGCCACGGGGGTATCCGGCTTGCGGTATTGCAGCAGAATGCGCTGTGCTTCAACGATCTGCCGGGTGCGGCGGCCACTTTTCGGGTTATACAGGGCAAGCACGAAATCACTGCGGCCGGCGGCGTCGATACGCCGGGCAATGGTGGGCCAGGGGGTCAGCAGATCCGACAGTGAGATGGAACAAAAGTCATGCGTCAGCGGCGCCCCCACCAGCGAGGCGCAGGCGGAGAGGGCGGTGCTGCCGGGCACGATTTCAACGTCGATGTCATCACCGGGCCGCCAGCCCGATTGCAACAGGACTTCATAGGTGGGCCCGGCCATGCCGTAGACACCGATGTCTCCAGACGATATCAATGCAACGGTCTTCCCCTGCCGTGCCTGTTCATAGGCCTCGATGCTGCGGTCGATCTCTTCGGTCATGCCCTTGCGAATCACTTCCTTGCCATGAAGCAGGTTTTTGACCAGGTTGATATAGGTCGAATAGCCGATCACCACGTCGGCCTCTTCGATGGCCTGAAGGGCCCGCACGCTCATGTGCGCTTCGGCCCCCGGCCCGAAGCCGACCAATAAAATCTTCCCACTATTTTTCCTATTTTTTTCCACTATTCTTTCCATTACTTTTTTCCATGATTCTATGACGCATTGCGTATTCTCACGATGGATACGGTGGCGTTCCGGTTGTCCGCGCCACGGTATTTGACTTTTTCGACAATTAAATCTTCCATGCCGGTATCGGCGGCCAGCAGGGCGGCCGCTTCGGCAACGGCGGGTGTGCCCATGTACTTGCGAACCACTTCGGAGGGGTTGGGCACCTCAACGGCCGACAGTTGTGCGGCTGAATAAAAATTCAGGGGCCAGCCATGTTGCGACGAGAGTGCCAGCAGGGCATCTTCGTCATTCTTTTTGTCGATGGTGGCGAGTGCGAAAATGGCATCACGCGAAAGGCCGGCTTCCTGCAATGCCAAGTCGACAGTGGTTTCCAGGGTCTGCTGTGGGGTACCACGATCACAGCCCATGCCAAGGATGACTTTCATGCCTGCTGATCCTGTGGCGGGCGATAGACCACCAGACGTTCATCGAGTCGCTGCCAGAGGGATGCGGAAATATCGCGCCGGGTGACCCAGAGCACCGCCTTGAAGCGCGCCATGTCGACGTCATCGAGGCTGTCGAACAGATGAATGTTTTTGGGCAGTGGGGTTGGCCGTGTCCACCAGTTCCTGGCGCCACACTCCTGCACGAAGGCAATAGGCTCTTCGTTGACGACGTGCGCGGAAACACGCGTGATATTGATTTTTGGGGCCTCGACCCGCCAACCCAGTTCACGCCCAAGAATATCCACCGGAATGGTCTTGCCGACATCCGATGCGGTGGTTATCACCGCAGTGGCCCGCAGCAGTACGGCGAGTTTTTCCGCATAGGCATTGGCGCCACCGACATGGCCCGACAGCACGGGAATGACGAATTCCCCCGCATCATCGACCACCAGAATGCCCGGGTCTTCATCCTTGGATTGCAGATGCGGTGCAATCAGGCGCACCACGGCGCCGAGTGATACGAAAAATACGATCTGATCGTAGTCCCGGAACAGAGCGGCCATTTGGCTGCGCAAGGCACCACGGTAAACGCGGATCCTGTTGGGCAGGTCGCACAGGGTAGCGGCGAATTTTTCCGCGACGACGATTTCCGCCGCGGGCAGTTGGGGCGCCAATCCGCTGACCTGAGCTGCGCCGTGTTTGGTAATGGCGATCAAACCGATACGTGGGTTGTCGTTTGTCATATGCATTTTTCTTGCTGGGGGATGCCGGTGCTTTTTTTGCGGCAGCCGCGAATGATTTCGCCGCGTTCACGTCCGGGGTTTTTGATGATCATCAATGAAAGATAATTGACTTTTTGCCCCTTGAGAGAGGCGATGTCGCGGACAATGCGCTCTTCGGCTGTCCCGGCTTTTTCGATAAAGTGACTGTGCTCATGCAGGCCACGGCTGCCGAGCAGGTCGATGATCTCATCGAGCAGGGGCTTGACCTTGAGCAAAACCAGCGTGTCGAATCGCTGTAACAGGTCATCGATGACATGAAGTCCGTAACCGGCCGGGATGATGGCCACGGTATCATCGACATCGGCCAGCGGCGTCTGCAATCGGGCGGCGGCGGAATTGAAGGAAGTGACGCCAGCAATGGTCTCTACCGTTAGCGCCTCATCCAGCGCCTTGAGCGTGCGCGCGAGGTGACCGAATGTGGAGTAGGTGGAGGCATCGCCCTCGACGAGAAAGGCGACGTCTTGTCCACGGCGCAGTATTTCATGCACGCGTTGCGCCGCGTTCAGCCAGTACCTGGCCAGTTTTTCCACGTCATGGGTCATGGGAAAGATCAGCGCGGCATTATCCGCCGGCATTGCCAGGCCACTGCGCAGGGCAATATTCAGCGCATAACTGTCGCTGTTGCTGTTTTTGACCGGGTAGGCCCAAAAAATATTTTTCCATTGCAGGATATCCCAGGCACGGCGTGTCATAAGACCCGGATCACCGGGGCCCAGAGAGACGCCGTACAGTGTGCCGGTTTTATTGTTATTTTTATCTGTCATGTTGATTGATCGCTTTTGTCCCGGGGGGGCTGTGCACAAACAATCCACACCGGATTTTCGGCCTGCATACGCTGCATGTGCAAAATGGGCTGGCTGCGGCTGGCCTGCAACTGAATCACGTCCCAGTCGGCAGCCAGTCGCTTCAGGGTGTCGATGGCGGTATTGAGGTTTTCCAGGGTGACAACATTCATCACCAGCCAGCCCGAGGGGTTGAGGCGCTGAAGACAAAGCCTGATCAATGCTTCGAGTTCACCGCCCGAGCCACCGATAAAAACCGCATCCGGATCCGGCCAGTCGTCGAGATGCTGCGGCGCCCTGGCATTGAATAAGCGGAAATTGTGAATGTCCATGTCGATCTTGTTTTGCCGCACGATACCGGCATCGGCCGGATTTTTTTCAATGGCGTACACATAACCCGCCGGGCAGAGCCGTGCCGCTTCAAGACCCACGGAGCCGGAACCGGCGCCGATATCCCAGATGATGCTGCTGCGGGTGAGTTGCAGACGGGCCAGTGACACGGCGCGCACTTCCCGCTTGCTGATGAGCCCCTTGCCGGGCTTGCGTTGGGCATAACGCTCATCGTCGAGGCCGAACAACACTTTTTCTGCCAGTGGCGGACGGCGCTGTAAAATGAGGATGTTCGGATCAGGAAAAACCCTGCCGGCGGCGTCATCGATGGTCAATTTTTGAAAAATACTTTCTTTGGGGGTCAATAGCCGTGCGAGCACGGAAAGGATAAACCGGTCGGCCATGCCTTCGTGCCGCAGCATGCGGGCAATGCGGTCCGGGCTGTTTTCCGGGCTGGTGAAAATAGCCAACAGTTCATGTTGCTGGCAGGCCTGCAACAGGGGGTAGAGGCCATGCGCCCGATCCGCCCGCTCATGCCATTCGCCGGCGTCTTTCGTGTGCACTGAACAGATGTGCGCAGACTGCCAGGCCAGACCCAAACGGGCGAAAGCCAATTGTAGCGTCGATGTGTTGGCCATGACTTCACAACGATCACGACCGATCCTGGCCAATAAATAAGCGCCAATGCCATGACAAAGCGGATCACCAGTGGCCAGGACGACCACGGAGCGGCCCGCCTGTTGCGCCGCCGTAATCCAGCCGGGGATTTGTTTCAGTTTGCCCGTCAGGTCTTTTTGTTCTGCACCGGATTTGAAAATATCCTTGAACAGGGACAGGGTGCGGCCAGCGCCAATGATCACATCGGCCGTTTTCAGGCAGGACAAGGCCGCCGGATCGAGTCCCTCGATGCCGTTGTCCAGTACACCGATGATCCGGCAGGGTTCAGCCATGCCGTTCTCCCTGCATGATTTTCCCCAGCTTGTTGCCGTCAAAGTCACAGATCAAAACCGTGATATCGAAGCCGCTCGGGTAACGGCTGGCGAGGGTTTCGATGACCTTGCTGCCCAGTGCCTGATAGAACTCGCTCAGCAGACCGATTTCTTCCATGCGTTCACTGGCGTAACGCGCCGTCTCGGCCTCACGGATGTCCTGGCAGATGGCATCACTGGCGCCAATGCCGGCCGCAAGTTCCGCCAGCAGGCCGGTGTTCACGGCATTGCGTCCGGCATGGGTGATGGTTTCGCCCTGCGCCATTTTTGTCAGTTTCCCAACCATGCCGCCGATGATGACGTGTTCGATGCCTTCTTTGATGACCGTATCCAGGGCGTATTTGAGAAAATCACCCATCTGCACAAAGCAGGCAGGCGCCAGTTCCGGTAGTTCTTTGATGACGAATTTTTCCGTGCGACCACCGGTGGTCAACACGACGGTGTCCTGCCCCTGGTTGGCCGCAACCTGTATGCCCTGGATCACACTGTCACGGAAGGCCGCGGTGGAGTAGGGGTGCACGATACCGGTGGTGCCGAGAATCGAGATGCCGCCGACGATGCCCAGCCGGGCATTGAGGGTTTTTTTGGCCATCTCTTCGCCGCCCGGGACGGAGAGGGTGATTTCCAGACCGTCGTGTTCCAGCAACAAACCTGCCACCAGACGGACATTCTCTTCGATATTCCTGCGCGGCGTGCCATTGATGGCGGGCCCGCCCACCGCCAGTCCCAGGCCGCGCATAGTGACGGTGCCGATACCCTTGCCACCCTTGATGACGACCTCTCCCGCCCGTTCGGGTAAGCGGCGTGCGTCGGCAGTCAGCGGGGCCCTGTGGGTACAGTCAGGGTCATCACCGGCATCCTTGATGACCACGGCATGGGCGCGCCCCTGGTCACAATAACCCTCGGTGACGGCAAACCGAACCCGTTGCCGGTTGGGCAGCTGGCATTCGACATCTTGCGGCACTTTGCCCTGCAACAGGCCAAGCACCGCCGCACGCGCCGCCGCCGCAGAGCAGGCCCCGGTGGTAAAGCCCTTGCGCGAACCTTTGCTTTTTTTCTTGTTTTGTTTGTTTTTTTCCATGGCGGTGTAACGGACGGCGGTTTTCCTGCGATGTTTTTCATTTCTACTCTGTTACTTTAATCCCTCTGGGTCGAATTCCCCGCAGATCGCCTAGCAAAAGTAGGTTTTTTAAGAAAAGCGCTAACTCATGGTGCTGCGATTATCGTCATTCCGGCCTGTTTTTAGCCGCAATCCAGAGATCGGAATCCGGTTTTCGCCGGAGCGATTCATCCAGAGCGCTTGACGTTTCCTGCACGCTGGATTCCCGCCTGCGCGGGAATGACGGTATGCCAAGACTCTCAAGACTCAGTCAACACCCTTACCCCGCTTTTGCGTAGCGAAAGTCGAGCGCAGCGAGATAGCTTGCTGCGGAGTTGTTTATTCAGCAAGTTAAATGTAACGGAGTAGAACTATTCTCTACTGTGTTCTTCGCTGTGCCTCGGCCAGTGCCAGCAGGGCATGCAGGGCGGAAACCACGAGGGTCGAACCGCCCTTGCGGCCTTGGGTGATGATCCAGGGGATCGCCGTCAGTTCACTGATGATGTCCTTGGATTCTTGCGCCGAAACAAAACCGACGGGCATACCGACGATGAGCGCTGGCCTGGCGTCTGCCTCTTTTATCAGGCGGTCTATTTCCAGTAAGGCCGTCGGTGCATTGCCGACGGCGACAATCGCGCCATCGAGCAGGCCCTGGGCATGCGCCTTGCGCATGGCCTGCACGGCACGCGTGGTGTTTTCGGCCCTGGCCTGTGCAATCACATCGTCATCGGCGATGAAATGATGCGTCGTAACGGCGAAGTGAGACAGGCGCGGTTGCGACAGACCGACACAGATCATCTCGACATCGGCAATGATATTGGCGCCAGCGGTGATGGCCTTCAGCCCGGCCTCGACGGCATGCGCATGAAAGCGGGTCAGGCCATTGAATTCAAAATCGGCCGTGGCATGGATCATGCGCCGCACGATCTGCCATTGATCGTGCGGGTAAGCGTGTTCGCCGGTTTCCCTGTCAACAATGGCAAAGGAGTCGTGTTCGATTTTCTGCCCGGCCCGGGTCAGCTGTTCTGTGACGGTATTGCTCATGCTGCCACCTCGGCCTTGCCCTCATGCTGTCCATGGTGGTGTGCGTGATCATGCGCATGGCCGTGACCATGTTCTTCGGCCAGCTGCCGGTATTGGCAGCCATCACACTCCATCATGCGGGCAGTTTCTCCACGGGTTTCGTTGACGCGTTGATTGAGCAGCTCGTAGATCTCGGGCTCAAACCCAAAGTAGTCACTGTGGGCAAGGGCGATCTGCGGGTACTGTCGTTGCAGGCGTTCCACCTGCCGCTTGATACGTTCGATGAGTGTGCCGGCGAACAGGTAATAGGGCAGGATGGCGATCTGTGTCATGCCCAGGGCCACCTGCTGGCGGATGACGGCTTCGAGGCGTGGATAGGTAATGCCGGTAAAGGCGATGTCCACATGTGTGTGATCGTTTTCATCGAACAGCCAGCGGGCCAGTTTGGCGACTTCTCCATTGGCGATCCGATCCGAGGAACCACGGCCCAGCAAGACGACGCCCGTGGTCTTCGGATCCGGCATGTCCAACTGGGCCATGACCTTGCGCAGCCTGCGTTGCAGGATGCTAAAAATGCTGTCATTGGCGCCGAGATGCGCCGCGTAGACAAACTCGACGCTGGCGTGGCGCTGGCGGGCTTTGTCGATGTGATGGGGAATCTCCATCTTTACATGGCCCGCGGCATTGAGGATCAATGGCACGACAATGACCCGTTCGGCATCCCTGGCGGCATTGTCCAGGCCCTCATCCAGCAGCACATCGGCAAACTCGATAAAGCAGGTCTCGATCCGCCATTGTGGATTCATGGTTTTCCACTCGGCGGAAAATCGATTGATTTCATCGTTACCCGCCGGGTGGCGTGAGCCGTGCCCGACCAGCAGTATGGCGGTGTTCATAGGCTGGTTTCCTGTTTTTTTTCCGGTGTCTTTTTGGCCTTGCGAAAGCGATGGCTGAAGGCCTGGTCGTAAAGTCTGGATTTTTTCAGTTGCGGCCACTGCCGTGCGCCGATGGTTGGGCTGGCGATGATCATGGCCTGACTGTTGATCTTTTCGGCCTGGCATTTTTCACGGATATCGCCAATGGTGCCGTGAATGATTTTTTCTTCGCCCGGCCAGCTGGCTTTGTGCACGACGAGTATCGGGGCGTCTGCAGGCCAGCCCGCGGCAAGGAGTTCACCTTGTACTTTTTTCAGCAACGTAATGGAGAGAAAAATACACAGTGTGCAATGGTGCCGGGCCAGTGCCTGTAGTGATTCTCCCCCGGGCATGGGCGTGCGGCCTTCGACGCGGGTGAGGATGACGGTTTGTGTCACCTCCGGCAGGGTCAGGCTTTCCACGCCAGCGGCGGCCGCGGCCATGGCCGATGAGACACCCGGCACGACGCCCACGGCGATACCCTCGGCGTCCAGTGGTTGCACCATTTCGATGAGCGCGCCGTACAGGCCGGGGTCGCCGGTTTGCAGACGCACCACAATGTCGTTGCGGCGGGCCTTTTCGATCAGCCAGTCGGTGATGGCGGCAAGGTCCATGCCCTTGGAGTCCTGTATTTCACAGCCCTCGCCGGCCCAGCGCATGGCGGTCTCGGAAACCAGTGAGCCGGCGAACAGGATGGCGCCGGCCCGGGCGATCAGGCCCTGACCCTTGACGGTCAGCAGCTCGGGATCGCCCGGCCCGGCGCCAACGAACCAGACCTTGCCGGTGTTTTTCTGCGTCATGGCATGAACAAGCGTGCGCTTGCCGCCGGATTGGAGGGGAAGTACATATGCAGATACGACGCGTGCAGCCTGCCTTGGCGGTAAATGGCCTCGCCACGGCCACGTTTGCGTGAGCTTTTACTCATGGCCACCGGCGTCAAAGGGGTATCCAGTGTCGAATGGTGGAAAGTATGGCCGTGTACGATGCCTTCGGGGAGTTCGACGCGCTGCATGCCCAGGTTGGCGAGACGCCCCTGCATTTTTGCATGCCCGTCCAACAGGCCGACCATGCTGTGCGAGCGACCTTCCTTGTCGGTGAGTGTTTCGAGCAGGTAAAGCATGCCGCCACATTCGGCGACGATGGGCTTGGCCTGTTGCTGATGGGCCTTGATGGCCGCGTGTATGGCGGTGTTATTGGCCAACGCCTCAAGATGCAGCTCGGGGTAGCCACCGGGCAGATAAAGGCTGTCGGCGTCGGGCAGACAGGCATCGTGCAGTGGTGAGAAATAACACAGCTCGGCGCCCATTTTTTCCAGTAATTCAAGATTGGCGCGGTAGACGAAGGCAAAGGCCGGGTCGCGTGCGACGGCAATGCGTTGGCCGTGCAGGGAAACCGCGGGCGGGGGGTTTTTGGCCCGCTCAAAGGCAACGGGTGCCGGCTGATAATCAAACCCGGCATCCACAAAATGCTGTTTTGCGGTATTGATCCGTGTGTCCAGGTCAGCGATTTCTTCTGCCTGTACCAGTCCAAGGTGGCGCGAGGGAAGTTCGCAGGCCGGGTCACGGCCCAGGGCGCCGATATACGGTATTCCATTCAGGCTTTCGGCAAGCATGTCGCCGTGCCCCGCGCTGGCGACACGATTGGCGATGACACCGGCGAAGGGCAGGTTTTTGCGGTAATGGGCAAGGCCATGGGCCATGGCGCCAAAGGTCTGGGCCATGGCCGTGGCATCGATGACGGCCATGACCGGAATGCCAAACCGTTCGGCCAGATCGGCGCTGGAGGTCGTGCCATCAAACAGGCCCATGACGCCTTCGATCAGAATGAGGTCGGCCTCGCAGGCCGCCTTGTATAACAATTGCCGGCAGTGTGTCTCGCCCCCCATCCACAGGTCGAGTTGATACACCGGCAGGCCACTGGCCTGTTCGAGAATCATCGGGTCGAGAAAGTCGGGGCCGGTTTTGAAGATGTGCACCTTTTTGCCCTGCTCGCGATAAAGTCTCGCCAGTGCCGCGGTGATGGTGGTCTTGCCCTGACCCGAGGCCGGTGCGCTGATGAGCAGGGCGGGGCAATGCATCGCCGTGCTCACAGCTCGATCCCCTTTTGTGCCCGCACCCCCGCCTGATAGGCATGCTTGGTGGCCTGCATATCGGTGACGGTATCGGCGAGTTCGATCAGTGCGGCTTGCGCGGCACGGCCGGTGACGATGACGTGCTGCATATGGGGGCGTCGTCGCAGGGTGTCCAAAACGTCATCGAGCGCCAGGTAGTTGTGTTTGAGGATGATGTTCAGTTCATCCAGCACCACCAGGTCATAGTCGGGGTTGCCAAGATATTCGCCGGCCTTTTTCCAGGCGGCCTCGGCGGCGTGGATGTCACGCGTCCGATCCTGGGTTTCCCAGCTAAAACCTTCGCCCATGACGTGATAATCATCAGCCAGTATGTTGCGGAAAAACAATGCCTCGCCGGTGGCGGTACGGCCCTTGCCGAACTGAATGACGGCGACACGCATCTTGTGACCGAGTGCACGGGCCACCATGCCAAAGGCGGCGCTGCTTTTGCCCTTGCCATTGCCAGTATGGACGAGGATCAGGCCGCGTTCCTCACGGGCCCTGGCGATACCGGCATCGACGATGGTCTTTTTGCGCTGCATGCGCTGGCGATGGCGTGCGTCGGCGGACATCGGTTTTACGGTCTCCGTCATTTCGGGGAGGTATCATCCAGTTTGCGCAGGAAATGGCCGACCAGTAAACCCAGCAGTAGCCAGAAGATCGCATTGGTGATGGTCGATGCGATAATGAATTGTTGCAGCAAAGGCTCGGGTGCAAGACCTTGGGCCTGTTCCGGCAGTGGCGCTCCCGCGATGTGTGGGATGAGCAAAACAAATATGCCAATACCCTTGAGTGCAACGGGCCGTGAAAATACCAGCAAGGCAATGCCCACCGCAGTGGCCGCAGCCGTAGAGATCCACCACAGTTGCTGATCCAGCAGGGGAGCCCCCGCGGTGCCCGGAAGTTTTGGAGGAAGCCCGAGCGCTGGCGCCGCAAAAAATACCAAAAATCCCGCCGCCCCCCACAACAGTCCCTTGCGCCATCCTTTTTGGCTGGAGAGTGTAATGGCGCTGGCGACGACCAGCGAAAAACCTATGCCGGCAAGAATATTGGATAGCAGACTGAGCAGCAGTCGCTGATCGTCCGTGTCGGCGCTGGATGTGTCAGCGGCGTGTGAGCCATGGGCGTGATCGGTGGTGGATTCGTAGGTTTCAGCCTCGACGATCAGCGGAGTCACTTGCAATTGCTGTATCGCGGTCAAGGCAATGCCGGACAGTGTTCCAGCCACCAGGGCGGCGATCAGAAGTGTGCGTAATATCATTATTTTGCTATCCCTGGCTTAGTGGCAGGGAAAGACCATGGTATGCCGCGTGTCATGGGCGGCATCGTGGATGACGTCGTTGGCACCCTGCACGAAACCGACAGCGAACAGAATGATCAGGCCCAGGGCCAGTGCCGTGAGACTGGCGGTCAGGCGTGATGAAATACTGTTTTCTGCCTTTGCTGCCGGGGTGGTGGATATATTCACGGGTTATTTTCCTCTGCGAAATTGAAGGTCACGGGCAGGCGATACCGGCAGAGGATTTTCAGGGAGAAGGAGAATGCAAAAAACGCACGGCTTCCTTCTGACGAACAGCCCTCCGCTGCGCCAAAAAAACAGGCTTCAGGCCGGTCTCCGGGCTCGTGAGGGGTATATGGGCGGATCGCCTTCCCACGTTAAAAACGCAGTGGCCGTGTGATCCGCCGTAACTCACTTACCGTTGCGGGGGCAGCGCCGGAATTGTTCGTGTGTCAGGAACGCACCGGCTTCCCGTTTCATCCCTTGGGTGGATACCCGTTGGGACACCTGAAGCAGTGGCGGAGAAGTTATAGTACTCGCGTTGGGGTGTCAAGAAACAAGGCCGTGAACGGCAGGGCAATCGGATCTAAATTCTACGTTGTCACGCTTATTCTATTGAAAATATAAAGAAATACGCTATATTCAGCCCTATGTTAATGGGGCTTAAAACGAGCAAGGGGATCAGCAGAAGTTCGCCCGAAAACACTCTCTACTAAGAGGATTCGACATGGCAAAAGCCCGCTTGAAAAAGTAGGAAAACGTTTTAACGGCCATTGTCATGTATTTCGCGATCATTTCTTGACGCGGCACCCTGATTATTCAACCCACGCCCGGTTGTATCTGTAGGGCTTGGAACGGATAGCCGAAATTATGCCCGATAGCGATGAATAATCGCTGCATCACTTTAGTAGAACGGGATACATCGGCGGTTATGAGGCAGGTGCCCTAGCAAGCCAATGACTTGCTGGGAGCGCCATCGGAAACCGCTTTATCTAATCGATGAAAGCGGGTTTGAAAAAAGATGATAGCGATGCTTTTCATGCTCGAGTTTCGGAGTTCAAATTCGCCGTTATCCGACAATTCTCCATCATGACCTAAACTCCATTTTAGCGTAAACACATCCAACTGGAGCGCCTGAGAAAAAATTCTTCAACACGACCATCAATGGCCTCCATGATTATTTCCGCCGTTTTTCCAAACGCCTTTTTAAAGCCGTCAATCGTGCCGCTAACAAGTGCTCTGAACAATTGCCATAAACGCTGCGCAAAATCCAATGTCGTGAGCCGGTCGTTTATCTGTGCGCGAATGTCACAAATGTCCACCTCTGCTCCTTGAGAAAATCGGTTCTTCGAAGAATTGTGTGAAGGCCTATGGGGCCATTTTCAGGCCACCACAATAAAACAATATGCTATTTCTGAATCCATCGAATGAACGATAACCCCTGGCATTCGACTTGATGGTCTGAATCTTCGAGTT
>DRKN01000201.1 GCA_011051755.1 Gammaproteobacteria bacterium | reverse complement strand
CCTTTTCAAGAGACGCAACGCCGCAGATGACGGCTTCCCGCCGCGCCCGGAGGGAGGCCCGCAAATGCCCCAATCCTGCGTTCCAGTCCTTGTTAAGGGAGGGGGCCATTAACGGCGGACTGCGCCTTGTCTTGGGGCATTTGCAGGCCTCTGATAGGTGCGCTTTATACGTTACACCACACTAGGGTGGGCAATGCCCACCCTACGGTTTATTCGCCAAACCCGGTATCCGGCGCATTGAAATCACCCCCCCAATCCTTGCTATATACACCCGTCCTGACATAACGGTGAAACGTGGAATACGGCCACGCAATTATCTCTGTCACCAATCCATGTTTAACCGGGTTGAAATGGATGTAATCCATATGCCGTTGGAAATCCACTTCGTCCCTGATTTGATGTTCCCAAAAACGACGCTGCCATATCGTGCCTTCCCGATGCCGTTGCCTTGATTGATTCAGCCGTGCACCGCGCTGAAAAAGTGGCTTTACCTGTTTGGTGAACCCGGCCTTTATCATTCCCCAACGCCGGGAATAATCGGCGTCTTGATCCGGCAATGTCCAGAGACAATGCATGTGATCTGGCAATAACACCCACGCATCAATGGTGAAAGGATGCTGCTGTCTGACATCCTCGATCACCTGTCGTAATATTGTCCGGCTTTCCGGATTGACCAGAATGGGTTGCCGCCGATACGTTACCAGCGTAAAAAAATACCTTGCTCCCGGCACCGCTGAACGACGGTAGTTTGGCATATATTCTCTTCCTTGATATTTTTCCAGCATCCCTGCCGTAAAATGGTGGGCGCTACCACACAGCCCTGAGTGATTACCAGACCATGTAGGGTGGGCATTGCCCACCGGCAGTGTGAATCGTGGTCGATACCCACCCACATAGTCACACTTCCGCCAAATCTCCCTTACTCTCCAACCAAACCTTGCGATCCGAGGCACGTTTCTTGGCCAGCAGCATATCCATCAACTGATGGGTATCATCACCGGCTTCAATGGTAAGCCGCACCAGGCGGCGGGTATCGGGTGATAGCGTCGTCTCACGCAGCTGAATGGGGTTCATTTCGCCCAGGCCCTTGAAACGCTGTACGTTGATCTTGCCTCTTTTCTTTTCCGCCTTGATGCGCTCGACCACGCCCTGTTTCTCGGCTTCGTCCAAGGCGTAATAGACATCCTTGCCGATATCGATGCGAAACAGCGGCGGCATGGCAATATAGACGTTGCCGGCAGCCACCAGCGGCTTGAAGTGGCGCAGGAACAACGCGCACAACAGGGTGGCGATATGGGCGCCATCGGAGTCGGCATCGGCCAGTACACAGACCTTGTCATAGCGCAGGCCGCTGAGATTGTCGGAGCCGGGATCGACGCCGATGGCGACGGCGATATCGTGTACTTCCTGAGAGGCCAGCACCTCGGCGGGATCCACTTCCCAGGTGTTGAGGATCTTGCCGCGCAGGGGCATGATGGCCTGAAACTCCTTGTCACGGGCCTGCTTGGCGGAGCCACCAGCGGAATCACCTTCGACCAGGAACAGCTCACTGCGCGCAGGATCGGCGCTGGCGCAGTCGGCCAGCTTGCCGGGCAGAGCCGGGCCCTGGGTGACCTTTTTGCGCGCGACCTTTTTACCCGCACGCAGGCGGCTCTGGGCATTGGTGATCGCCAGTTCGGCGATGGCCTCGCCCATTTCCGTGTGCTGGTTGAGCCACAGGCTGAAGGCGTCCTTGACCACGCCGGAGACGAAGGCGGCGCACTCGCGCGAGGACAGGCGCTCCTTGGTCTGACCGGAAAAAGCGGGATCGGCCATTTTCACCGAAAGTATGTAGCTGACCCGATCCCACACGTCGTCCGGCGCCAGCTTGACACCACGCGGCAGCAGGTTGCGGAATTCGCAAAACTCGCGCATGGCCTCGGTGAGGCCGGTGCGCAGGCCATTGACGTGGGTGCCGCCCTGGGCGGTGGGCACCAGGTTGACGTAGCTCTCGGCAATGGAATCGCCCCCCCCTCGGTTCCCACTAAAGGGCAACCACAGTATTGCCCAGTCGGCGGCCTCGATGTCGCCCTTGAAGCTGCCGAGAAAGGGTTCCGGCGGCAGGGTCTCCATGCCTTGCAAGGCATCCATGAGATAGTCGCGCAGACCGTCTTCGTAAAGCCATTCGCTGCTCTCAGCGCTGTTTTCGTCGAAAAAGCTAACCTTCAGTCCGGGGCACAGCACGGCCTTGGCACGCAACACATGCTTGAGGCGTGGCACGGAAAACTTGGACGAATCGAAGAACTGCGGATCGGGCCAGAAGCGCAGGGTGGTGCCGGTATTGCGTTTGCCAACGGTACCGATCTGCACCAGCGCAGAGATGCGGTTGCCATCGGCGAAGGCGACGTTGTACTCCTTGCCATCGCGCCGCACCCACACTTCCAGGTGTTTCGACAGGGCATTGACCACCGACACACCAACGCCGTGCAAGCCACCGGAGAACTGGTAGTTCTTGTTGGAGAACTTGCCACCGGCATGCAACTTGGTGAGGATCACCTCGACACCGGGGATGCCCTCCTCCGGATGCATGTCCACGGGCATGCCACGGCCGTCGTCCACCACTTGCAGAGAACCGTCCTTGTAGAGGGTGACGTCGATGCGCCGGGCGTGGCCGGCGATGGCTTCGTCGACACTGTTGTCGATGACCTCCTGCGCCAGGTGATTGGGTCGTTCGGTCTGGGTATACATGCCCGGACGCTTGCGCACCGGCTCCAGGCCACTCAGTACCTCGATGGACGAGGCATCGTACTGACTGCTCATACGGCTCCTGTCAAAAAATGGAAAAATGTAAGACCCCGGGAGTTTACATGGCGGGGTGGACTGAATCGAGGTTTCCGGGTGCTACGACGATTAGGACTTTTTCCCAAAAGAGTGGCCCGCCGCCCACACCGACGAAAACGGTGATTGCAACACGCCCGTTTGACGCTTGCTGAAGGCGAAGGTAACGTTACGCCCCTAATCACCCTGGTAAACACAACGTGGTAAAGAAAAAAACCAAGACCTTCGACTTTGAATCCGCCCTCGCCGAGCTGGAAATACTGGTGAATCGCATGGAGCAGGGAGAAACCAGCTTGGAGGCATCGCTGCAGGATTTCGAGCGTGGTATCGAGCTGACCCGCGCCTGCCAGACCGCCCTGCAAGAGGCCGAACAGAAGGTGCAAATCCTGCTGGACAAGGACACTGGAGTCGTGGACTTCGAGCCACGGGATCCGCAGACCGAATCATGACGCTGTCGACACTGCTGAGCACCTATCAAGCCCGCACCGAGCAGGCTCTGCAACACTGGTTGCCCGCGGCCCGGATTCCACCCACCCGCCTACACGAGGCCATGCACTACGCGGCACTGGGCGGCGGTAAGCGCATCCGCCCGGCGCTGGTCTACATGACCGGCGCTGCCCTCGGAGCACCACTGCAACGCCTCGACGGCCCCGCCTGCGCACTGGAGTTGATCCATGTCTATTCGCTGGTGCATGACGATCTTCCCGCCATGGACGACGACGACCTGCGCCGCGGCAAGCCCACCACCCACATCGCCTTCGACGAGGCCACCGCCATGCTGGTGGGCGATGCCCTGCAATCGCTGACCTTTTATATCCTTGCCCACGATCCCCACATGGTCAGTGACCCCACCCTGCGTTTGCGCATGGTGGAAACCCTGGCCCTGGCCTCGGGCTCACGCGGCATGGCTGGTGGTCAGGCCATCGACCTCGCCGCCGCCGGCCATGAGATCACCCTCGCCGAACTGGAAGATATGCACATCCACAAGACCGGCGCACTGATCCGCGCCAGCGTGCGCCTCGGCGCCCTCAGCCAGCCCGGCAGCGACGAGACGCTGCTGGAGCAGTTGGATCACTACGCCAAATGCATGGGGCTGGCCTTCCAGATCCGCGACGACATCCTCGATATCGAGGGCGATACCGCCATCCTCGGCAAGCCACAGGGCAGCGACCTGGCCGGCAACAAGCCTACCTACCCGGCACTGGTGGGCATGACCAAGGCCAAACGCATGGCCCATGACCTGCATCAGGAGGCGCTGGACAGCCTCGCGCCGCTGGGCGATGCCGGGCAGCCCTTGCGCGATATCGCCGAGTACATCATCCATCGCAGGAGCTAGCTCATTCCAAATTATCCGACGCCGCCAATCCGGATATACGAAATAGCCTAGACGTTTTATGTGCCCACGCGATTGACACATATTCCGCGTGGGCATGAAAAACCTGCCCACCCTACCTAACTACAGCTCTATCCTGATACCGCCATTGATCCAGTATTGCCGCACATCATCCTGCCCCAGCCGACTTTCATAATGAATAAAGCCTGACCGCCCATTGGCAAAGACCGCCGTCACGCCCAGACCCAGGTTAAAATAGTTCCGATCCGGGTCGTCCGAGCGAATTTCAAAGCTGGTACGGGTCGGGTCATAGACAAATTGCGCGGCGATGGCGCGCGAATTGTCCGTAAACTCATGTTCCCACTCACCATTGAGCTGCAAGAGATACACCGCACTGCGGACACTGATCGCATAGGTGACCTGGCCACCCAGCACCGCCGTTATGGAATCCACGTCCTGATCATCGATCACCAATATCGAACCCGCACCCACACCACCGGGATTCGAGGCCGACTCAGTGTAACCATCAATCGATGTCTGAATAAATCCCAAGCGTCCATAGGGGCCGGCAGTCAGCGCATTGCGGCTATATTCATAGCCACCACTCAGACTGACGGCATACTCCCAACCGGTCGTACGACCTACACCCTCCTGCTGGGGATCACCCGGCAAATTGATTCGGCGGTCGGTATCGATATTATTTCTACCCAGTCTGAGCAGACCATCCAGATAGAATCTTTCTGACCGGTAGTAGCTGCCATAAGCCGACAGGTGCCAACTAGCCATCTCCAGGTTACCGGCATCGCCTTTAAAATCGGAATCCTTGCTGGCGTAACCCAAGGCGCTACCCACGACCAGTGCATCGGATAGACGGTAGTCGGCGCCGGCGGTGACCCCCCGGGCACGGAAATCGAAACCCGTGCCCCGATCTGTTTTATCCCTGTCGCCGATAATGACATTGGCATTCACAAAGCCCCCCCAGCGGCGGGCAATACCCTGCGCCTCTTTACCCGCCGAGCCCCCCCGCGCCCCAGCGCCAAATAGCGCAGCAACAACGGATTCAGGCAGGGTCTGTCCATCAATGTTGATCGACAGGCCCGAGAGACTGACACCCCGCGCACCAGCCCGCAGGGCCGTCAGCCGTCGGTGGATACTCGCAGACTGGAGCTTGGCGGTCTCGATCACAATCCGGCCCTGGGCCGATACCTCCTCATGGGCCAGGAGATCCAGATTCGTGGCCACAGCCGCCAGATCATCGCTCTTCAGGCGGCGGCAGGTTGCCAGCAAATCGCTCTGTCCGGCGCTCAACACTTCTTCCGTGACAAGCAGATCCTCCAGGGCGGGACACATGGTATCCATCGCCCTTGCCACGGAGCGCTGATTTCCCGTGAGCCCTGGCTGCTCAGCGATGCCACCATTGACCACAAAAGTGACGGCATCCGAGCCCACGATAGCCTTTACAATCAGACGCTCAGATGTATTCAGGGTCAGTATGTTGCTGGATCGGCCATCGGCATCGGTCACCGTTGTCTGTTCTAGCGTCCCCCCATCCGCGGGCAGGATTTCCCAGTCGACAAATACCTCAGCAACGGGATTTCCTGAGACATCGACGGCAGTGATAACAAAGGGTGCCAGGGGTGCACCATCCGGCACACCTCGCTGATTATTACCGGAAATGGCCTTGAGCTGATCCACCGCCGATGGGCCGATCGTTGAGTCCTTGATGGTTAACGTTGCCCGGCTGAGGCTGCCCACCGCATTGGCTTGTACATTTTCGACTCTCTCCGCAGCGGCATTTATTTCTGAACCTGCGGGTTTTTGGAGGGATAGATCCTGCAACTGAAGGGTCAGGGTTTCATCCCCCTCCAGCAATGAATCGGCCACAATGTCGAGGTACAGGGTTTTCACGGCCATGTCGCCATCTGACCATCTGAGTACATCAGACGCCTTAGACGACGGGAAGGAATAATCTTCTCCCATTGTCGCCGTGTCACCGTCGCCACCAGCCACTACGCGAACCAACAACACACCGGCGCTGCCACCGGTTCGAGTCACCGTGATTGCCGCCTGGCCGTCCTCTTCGCTGACCTGATAATCGGCGCTGCTGAATTGAATAGTGCCCGGTGAAGGCTGGATGACATTCGTCGAAACGGAGTAAGTATTCCCCTCGCAGTTAGAAGAGCAGTCAACAGTGAATTCAAGGTCGTGTTGCCCCACAGACGGCTGCCAGGTAAAGGTATACTGCACTGGCTGGTCAGCATTGACCTCTTCCGGGCAATAAAAAGCAGAACCGTATCCATCCTCATTGCATTCACTCGAAGTGAATGAACCGCTAATATTTTGTCCCGCCGACATTATCCGAATTTCGCCAAACCGACTATTCAGGACATCGGTATTCTCCACCGTGAGCGTATAGTCTACGGTAGCGCCGGATATAACAGGATTGCCTGGAGCTTGCACAATGTTCGTTATTCGAAGTCCCTCATGCCCCACCGCCAAACTGGTTCTCACCACACAAAAACCTATGATGAGCAGAAACATCTGCGAACAAATAGTCAATGAAAATGCCCGTAGAAAAAAAGGCTTTCCGCTGAATCTCCGGATCCCGACAGTTGAAAACATCCATAGAAAATTATTCATAACTCCTCCCCGAAAAATCCATTGCGTGTAGAATTTCCGCCCAGTAATCACCCCAGCCATGCTCGTGCCCCAAGTCATTCAGAACAAACATCTTGGCATTTTTTTGTTGGCTGACAGCAGCCTCAAGCATTTCCGGCGGCACGTTGCTGTCGTCCTCACCCACGTAGTGCAACTGTTCAATATGACGCGGCAAAGGCGGGCGACGGGCAGGATTCAATGAACTCACCAGCTTTGTATATCCATGCCGGGCCGTCCAGGCGTCGATGTCCAGATTACCGGCCAATGTCACAACGAGCCGGGCCTGCGGCACCCGCTCCGCAAGTAACATCGCCAACGTCCCTCCCCCGCTGTGGCCGATCAGCACCAGTGAGGTAATGGCATTGTCACTAACCAGCGAGGCCAGTGCCGCACTCATGCTCTCAACGACTCGCTCTGAATAGCGGCCATAGGTCCACAACCAGGGATTGCAGGCCGGGTCTCTGAGCATTCCGTGATAACAGGGTCTCCCCAGATAAATAGCCGGGTGTGAATCCTGCGCCATCAATTGCAGCATCAGTGATTCCGCCGAAGTGGGGTCGGTGGCGACAACATGCCGCCGAACCCAGGGAGTGCCGTCTCCTTCGATATAGACATGCCACACAGGTTTTTCGCGACGAGTGTCCGCACTGTTGTTGGCCATAAAAACAAGATGCGAAAAGTCAGTTCCGGTGACAATCTGACGCGTAAAACCACTCGCGGCAGCGAACGAATCATTGCGCGCGGCAGGGGTGGTGCAGGCGCCAGACAGTAGCGCCAACAATATGGCTGTAATGCACTGGCCCTGACGGCTCCCCACAAAAAACCATGTAGAAGGGTGAGCACGTTTTTTGTGCCCACGTGAACTATGCGAACTATGCGCCAACCGCGTGGGCACAAAAAACGTGCCCACCCTACATGGCTTAAGCGTGCAAGAGAGTATAGAAAATATAAAGACAGCCGAAGCAAAATTCAGCGCACTATCACCCTTTTTCACTCTCTTTAACGAAAATGAATTCACCCCCGTTATGGCCCGTATGGCGAATGGGCGCATAGGTTGGCCGCTGTATAAACCCGATGGATGCCGCTTTTGTTTTGACTTGCCCCGACACCCCCAGATAGATTTTATACGCATCGATAATACCGATGTCTTGTTCCAGCTCCTGAATAAAGGCCTTGGCAAAAACAGAATGCTCACCACCACCGCCATCCAGTACAGGGCTGACACCACCGGATGTCAGCACCGTGCGGGAGGGCGTTTTTGCCATAACCTTCAGCCACTTTTTCAGGTGCTCATCATCCAGTTGGGTATCGATGCGCGCCACCGAGCTTTGCGTCATGGAGCCGGAATAACAAGAATCGGCGACCACCAGAACATGCTTGGCTTTCAGTGTGTTGAGTAAATCAGAGATGGTCGAATTGGCTATCCAGTTGGCGGTATTTTCCTGTTCGGCATCCACTGGCAGCCAGTATCCCTGCAGGGTTTCCGGATCCCGCTCACCGTGACCGGCATAGTAAATCAGCAGATTATCGGCCTCCGTCAGCTGCCCCCGAAGATCATTCAGCGCGGAAAGAATCGCATATCTGTCTGCGTTGAGAAGGAGCCGTGTGTCAAAACCATAGTCGGATTGCAGTACCGCAGCCACTCGCTGCGCATCATTAACCGCGGTCTCAAGCGTGGGAAATTGCGGATAGTCATTATTGCCGATGACCAGTGCGAAGTAGCGCCCGAAATTAACGCCTTTAGCCGCCACACCAATCCGGGAAAGACTGTCCCCTTGCGCAGCCATGCGACGGGCGGGCTCCATGACAAAAGAGAAACTGGCCGTCCGGTCTTGCTTGTCGGTGGCCAATATCGAAATTTCCGCCTTGCCCTCAACCGGTACGTTTGTCTGAAAAATGCCATCCCCATCGAGGGATAACGATTCGCCATTTATGGATGCCCGTTTCAACCCTGCCGGAGCCGTAATCCTCCCTTTGATGCTGCGCACTTTATTACCCGGGGGAACCCGCACCACCGGCCCGCTACCCCGGGTCACCACAATCACGGGGTCAAACACCTCAATGGAGGGGCCGGCGATATCCTGCATCGCCAGCATTTGCCGCTGGGTCGTCAGATTGCCTGCCTGTCGCATCACCTGCGTCCGCACCTGCAACATCTGCGACTGTAGCGCGACAACCGCGGCCTGCGTTTGAGCAATACGTTTTTGTTGTGCGGCATAGGCTGCCTTCAGCTCTTTCAGACGCGCATCATTTTCCGTGTCCTGCGTCATTTTATGATTCAATTGTGCAAGTTGTTGCCTGGCCTCATGCAACGTATCTTCACGTTGCCGTAGCTGTTCCTGCATATCGGCGACGGAGGCGGATAGATTTTCCACTTGCTGCTCCCGCCGCTGTATTTCCTGTCGTAGTACCTCGGTTTTCTCCTGCGCCAGCGTGGATGCCTTGACCTCGATGTTCGAGGAATAGTCAAGATGATCGTCCTCGATGCCCGATGCCAGTCGATACCAATTCAATGCCTTGAGCATGTCCCGGGGAACACCCAGGCCTTTTTCATACAGATAGCCCAGATTGATTTGCGCACGCGAAAAATTTTGTTCTGCCGCCCGCGAATACCAGGCAAAGGCCATTTTGTAATCTGCCGGTAAACCCAAACCCTTTTCATAAATCTCGCCAACATAGGTTTGTGCCTCGGCATTACCTTGTTTCGCCTGTTCCAACCAGGTTTGCAGTGCGGTGCGATAGTCGGCCCGGTCGTAAGCAACATATTCACCACCACGTATTTCACAATCCAGCGCCGTGGTTTTTATCGGTCTGCGGGCGGCCAGGTAGGTCATTTGCGCGCCCAGTTTTCGCACCTGCGGAGGCAGCAGACAATCAACAGGCAGGAATTTGTCCGGCGATACTTTTGCAGCGTCTCCCTCGGCCTGCGATGCGCTATCAGACCCGTTCAATCCTGCCGCACAACCGACAATGAGTGTGACGGCGAACGCCATTATGCCGCGCCGTAAGAATTTCAGGGAAAAACCCGTGTACATAGTGTTTTCCTGCATATCCTTGCGGAGATGTTTCATGGCTTTTCCTCGGTAAGCTGTTGTTTCATTTTTAGTAGTTTTTTGTCTCGCGGGTAGATTTTCAGCCCGCTGTCAATCAATTCCCCGGCCCGGCGCCGCTCGCCGTCAGTCAGTGCCGACTCGGCGGCTTGCGCCAGTCTGTCCAATACGGTTTTCAGCCCCTGAATTGCCCGGCGGTTATAGGGGTGTATGCTAAGCGCTTGGTTGTAAACATCAAGTGCATTTGCACCCGCAGGGGAAATCAGGCGCCCGACCATCATATGAACCTCGGCGATTTCCAGCAGCTGCTCAACCCGGTTTCTGTCCGCCTCAGCCAGTTCAGCCGCAGGCGGTGGATTTTCAAACAGGCTGGGAGCGACAATTTGCGGGGGCTGTAGCCAGAAAAAAAGACTCACGGCAACCGCCGTCAATGCCGTGCCGACGGCCAGCCAATAGCGGCGATCAACCTTTTTGGGCAACAGGGCTTCGAGAAACGCCTCGGCGGAGAGAGTTCTGTCCTCCCGCTGTAGGGCCAACCCGCCCAGTAACCCCTTCCATTGCCGGTCCGTCAGGCCCGGAATGCGTTCCGGCTTCAGGTTTTGGCGCAGCACATCCGTCGCCGACAATTCGTCGAACGGGTGTTTCCCTGCCAGCAGCTTGTAGGCAATAATCGCCAACGCATAGATATCATCGCGGGGGTCTGGCGGCATGCTGCGGAGCATTTCCAGGCTGGCATAGGGTGGGGTCAGCGCGATCATGCCGTCAAATAATCCGGGAGCACCACTCGCCTTGTTGCCCGAAGTCAGTACGGCACGGGCAATGCCAAAATCCAGGATCTTTGTCGTGCCATCATCCGTGATGAAAACATTGCCGGGTTTCAGGTCGAAATGCACAATACCCCGTTTATGGGCATAGGCCAGCCCTTGTACGATATCGGAGATGATTGCAAGACGCTCGCTCATATCGGCAAATGCATCCTGCCCGGATGCCGGGGCTCCTTTGTCAGCCATGTACTCACCCAGGGACTGCCCGGCGAGTAATTCCATCGTCATGTAAACAATGTCACCATCCCGATCAAAATCATAGACCGTCACCACATTGGGATGGGCCAGTTCCTGCGCCTTTGTGCATTCCTGCTGCAACATGCGCAACGCATTGGGCAGATGCTGGACATTCTTCGACAGCAACTTGATCGCAATCCGCGAGTCGGAATCCCCCAGCTCCTCTTTACGTAAATCCCGCGCAGCATAGACGATGCCCATGCCACCTTGCCCGAGCATATATTCGAGACAAAACCGGTTATTGATCAGTCCTCCCGGAGCCGCCTCACCAGCATGTGGCGAAACCAATGGATTTGCCGGCCGGGTATGCTGATGAAAAACCCGGGTCTTCTCCGCTGCTATGTCCACCTGCGGATCCACCTCATCGACGTGCGATGAAACCGGTGGATTTACCGGCGGGGAAGATCGATGAGCATGAGCAACCCGGGTCTTGTCATTTTCCTCCATGCCCGGTTGCGAATCCATTTCACCGACGTGCGATGAAACCGATGGATTTGCCGGCTGGACAGGTCGGCGGGAAACCCGGGTCTTGTCATCTTCCATGTCCGCTTGCGGCCCCATTGTTAATTATCGAAACAGGCTGCCTGGTATCCTGACATCCTATTGAATGATACTGCGCCCCTATCAGGAGACACCTTCAATCGTTTACGGAATTCGGCAGTACGGCGTACCGAAACACAGGCAGCGAACGGTAAAACCGATTCGTCCTGTGCGCCTATTTTGCCACATTGTCCCACCATTTCATCCACGATCCCCGTATGAATCCCCGGAGGGGATGATTTTTCGCTATAATGCGCCGCTTAGCTTGGCCGCTCACCACGCAGCCAGTGGGATCAAGCGCCATGGCACACCCAATCCAACCAGACAACCCAAGCAACTATGTCCGAGTTCCCCCTGCTGGAGCACATCAACGACGCCGACGATCTGCGCCTACTGACGCCAGATCAGCTCGCCCCTCTGGCCGACGAGCTGCGCGCATTTTTAATCCAGTCAGTGGGCCAGACCGGTGGACACCTGGCCTCGGGCCTGGGCACGGTGGAACTCACCATCGCCCTGCATTACGTATTCAATACCCCCCACGACCGTTTGGTGTGGGACGTTGGCCATCAGAGCTACCCGCACAAAATCCTCACCGGCCGCCGTGAGCGCATGGACACCCTGCGTCAGCAGGGTGGCATCGCCGGCTTCCCCAAACGCGATGAAAGTCCCTACGATACCTTCGGCGTCGGTCATTCCAGCACCTCCATCAGTGCCGCCCTGGGCATGGCCCTGGCCGCCCGGCAAACCGATGAAGAACGCGAGGTGGTGGCGGTGATTGGTGACGGCGCCATGACCGCCGGTATGGCCTTCGAGGCGCTGAATCACGCCGGCAGCCTGGATGCCAACCTGCTGGTGGTACTCAACGACAACGACATGTCCATCTCCGCCAACGTCGGCGGACTCTCCAACTACCTGGCGCGCATCCTCTCCGGCAAGCTCTACCTCACCGCCCGCGAGGGCTCGAAAAAAGTGCTCAGCACCATCCCCAGCATGTGGGAGCTGGCCAGACGCGCCGAAGAGCACATGAAAGGCATGGTGATCCCCGGCACCCTGTTCGAAGAACTCGGTTTCAACTATATCGGCCCCATCGATGGCCACGATCTCGACACCCTGATCAAGACCCTGGGCAACCTCAAGTCACTCAAAGGCCCGCAGTTTCTGCATGTAGTCACCAAAAAGGGTAAGGGTTTCGCCCCGGCGGAAAAAAACCCCTGCGCCTTCCACGGCGTTGGCAGCTACGATCCGGATACTGGCGAGCCCCTGAGCCGCCCCGCTGGCGGCGGCCCCACCTACACCCAGGTGTTCAGTGACTGGATCTGCGATATGGCCGACGCCGACCCACGTCTCATCGGCATCACCCCCGCCATGCGCGAGGGCTCCGGGCTAGTGCGTTTTTCCGCAGAGTATGCCGACCGTTATCAGGACGTGGGTATCGCCGAACAACATGCGGTGACCCTCGCCGCCGGCATGGCCTGCGAGGGCCTCAAGCCCGTGGTGGCTATCTATTCCACCTTCTTGCAGCGCGCCTACGACCAACTCATCCATGACGTGGCGATGCAAAATCTACCGATACTGTTCGCCATCGACCGCGCCGGCCTGGTGGGCGCCGACGGCCCCACCCACGCCGGCAATCTCGATCTCAGCTTCCTGCGCTGTGTACCCAATATGCTGGTCATGGCCCCTGCGGACGAAGCCGAATGCCGGCGGATGTTGAGCACCGGTTTTCGCCACGATGGCCCCGCTGCAGTACGCTACCCACGCGGCTTCGGCCCCGGCACCTTTCCGTCGCAGGATCTCGACACCCTGCCCATCGGTCAGGCCGAACGACGCCGGGAGGGTACAGGGGTTGCCATCCTTGCTTTTGGCAGCATGGTCTCTCCCGCTGAACAGGCCGGACAGGAAAGCGGCGCCACGGTGGTCAACATGCGCTTCATCAAGCCCTTGGACGAAACCCTGATCCTGCAACTGGCAAAAACTCATGACGCCTTTGTCACCGTGGAGGAAAATGTCATCGCTGGTGGCGCCGGCAGTGCGGTGAGTGAATGTCTGGCGGCACATGGCATTAACCTGCCCATGGTTCACCTCGGTCTACCCAACCGATTCGTCGAGCACGGCGACCATCGGCAATTGCTCAGCGCCTGCGGGCTCGATGCCGCCGGCATCCGCCACGCCGTGGAATCCCTGTTGGCGGGTGACGGTTGCCAAGCCCCGCGCAATAACATAGCATCCTGATCAGTTTTAGCCGCCCCGCGACACGACACCTCGACACATTACCCGTTACAATCCACCATGACCTCTACGTATTCTCTCAACGTCGTCAGTGACTTCGCCTCCGCCCACACCCTGCGTGACTACCCCGGCGCCTGCTCGCGCATGCACGGACATAACTGGAAAGTGGAGACCGAGGTAGAAGCCAGCCAACTGGACGAAGTGGGCATGGCGGTGGATTTCAGGGTCATCCGCCAGGCCGTAAAGAAACTCACGGATCGGCTCGACCACTACTACCTGAACGAGATTCCGCCCTTCGACGAGATCAACCCCACGGCGGAAAACATCGCCGCCTATTTATACCGGGGACTGTCGGAGATACTGAACGATGGACGCATCCGCGTGCGGGCCATCACCCTGTGGGAAACCGAGCGGGCCTGTGTGCGCTATAGCGAAGACGCCTGAAAGATTGATTGGCCACGGAGGACACAGAGAACAGAAAAAGACAGTTCTCGCAGAACAACCAAGAGTGTACAGAGTAAGAAATATGTTGGCTCTTTAACATCCTTAAACGTCTTCACGGGAAAAAGATTTTTCGCTGAGCCCTCCGTGTCTCTGTGGTAAAAGACAAGAAACGAACAGAAAACCAAAGGAAGCAAGCCGTGACCGAAACAACCACCGGCACCGCCATCGAAGACGTACAAAGCTCCGCAGATACCCGCCGCATGCCCATCAATAAGGTCGGCATCAAAGATATCCGCCACCCGGTGCGGGTACGTGACCGCTCCGGTGGTGACCAGCACACCATCGCCAATTTCAATATGTACGTGAATCTGCCGCACAATTTCAAGGGCACGCACATGTCACGTTTCGTAGAGATACTCAACGAGCACGAGCGTGAGATTTCGGTGCAATCCTTCAAGCACATGTTGAAAGAAATGACCGCGCGCCTGGAAGCCGAGTCCGGCCACATCGAAATGAATTTCCCCTATTTCGTCTGCAAGGTGGCGCCGGTCTCCGGAGTCAAGAGCCTGATGGACTACGACGTATCCCTGACCGGCGAGATCAGTAACGGCAAACACCACACCACGCTGAAAGTGGTGGTGCCGGTCACCAGCCTTTGCCCCTGCTCAAAGAAAATTTCCGACTATGGCGCGCACAACCAACGCTCACACGTTACGATCACCGTGCGCACCTGCAAGTTCGTGTGGATCGAAGACATCATCGACGTGGTGGAGAAAGAGGCCTCCTGTGAGCTGTACGGTCTGCTAAAACGCCCGGATGAAAAAATGGTCACCGAACGCGCCTACGAAAATCCCAAATTCGTCGAAGACATCGTGCGCGACATCGCCGGACGCCTGAACACGGACGAACGTATTACCGCCTATTGCGTGGAATCGGAGAATTTTGAATCCATCCACAACCACTCGGCCTATGCTCTGATCGAGAAGAATATGTCGGTGTGAGAAAAACAGGGCTGAGCGACCCGGACTTAAAAACCCATTTCATCATTGGACAAGGCCGAAAGAGTCGCATTTTAGTGTCGATTCTGCTAGAGTCGCGCCGCCTTTTCAGCCATCCAGAGCCAGGACCAGAATTCCCATGCATCCCATGCTCAATATCGCGGTTCGCGCCGCACGCCGCGCCGGCAACCATATCGCCCGCTGCGCCGACGACATCGACCGTCTCGACATCATCACCAAGGCCCCCAATGATTTCGTCAGCCAGGTGGATCAGCAGGCTGAACAGATCATTATCGACATCCTGCGCGACGCCTTCCCGACCCACGGCATCCTCGCCGAGGAAAGCGGTGAACAGAATGGTGATGAAGAATACCTGTGGATCATCGACCCACTGGATGGCACCACCAATTTCCTGCATGGCTTTCCCCAGTTCGCCGTCTCCATCGCCCTCAAGGTGCGCGGCCGGCTGGAGCAAGCAGTGGTCTACGATCCCATGCGTCAGGAGCTGTTCACCGCCAGCCGCGGCGCTGGCGCGCAACTCAATGACCGCCGTATCCGTGTCAGCAAGCGCCGCGGACTGGACGGCGCCCTGCTCGGCACCGGCTTTCCGTTCAAGCAACAGCAACACCTTGATGTCTACCTGACCACCTTCCGCGCCCTGTTCCCCATGACCGCCGGCATCCGCCGCCCCGGCTCCGCGGCGCTGGATCTGGCCTACGTGGCAGCCGGGCGTCTCGACGGTTTTTGGGAAATCGGTCTCAGTCCCTGGGATTCCGCCGCCGGCGCACTGCTGGTGCAGGAGGCTGGCGGGCTGGTGAGTGACTTCGGCGGCGGCAACGAATTCCTGGATAGCGGCAACGTGGTATCCGGTAATCCCAAGGTCTTCAAGGCCATCCTGCAGGCCATTCGCCCGCACCTGACAAAAGACCTGCTGCGCTGACCGACAAACCGCAGAACTCTCTCCCTCCCCACAGGCACCCACTTGCGCATGACGGCGATGAAAGCGGCCATTTTGGCCTTGCCGCTTTTCACCACAGGGTGCACAAAGGTATCTATCACTGCCGACAACCGTCCACAAACCAAAGTAATGTCGTTTTTGTCGGGTGGCGCCGCCCACCGGGCGTTCCTGCTGATACCCCTTTGGAGGGCAATACCCACAACGAATACTCAAGCTTCTGTGCGACAACGCCGAAACTAAGAGCACTCTCACATGGAAGCAGTAACATGAACAACCTCCCCGGCAGTCACTCGAAACGAGACCATCAGGTACTGGGACTGACCCTGCACGACGGGCTCGACCGTCTGGAAGAATTCACCCTGATGCTGGCCTTGCAGAGTTCGAACAACACGTTTGAAGTTCTCTCCATTACCCCGGTACCCGCTGAACCCACCGTCGCCCACCCACAGTGCAGAGCCGAGAACGTCATTTACCGGCATGAAACCCTGCTGAAACAGACCGCCTGACGCCCTCGCTCACCCCACGGCAGATTTCTACCTCGCAATACGCCGTCCCCGGGCACGATTCATTTCCCAACCCTCTTCACGAGTTCAATCCGGGGGGCAAACTTTGTTACACTCGCTGTTCCCGGCCTGCGCCTGATGCTAGGCCCCATTATTTTTCGCCACTCAAAAAGACAAAGGTAGCAACACCGCATGGAGCTTCTTTCCAAACTGTTAAAAAAAATGGTGTCCAGTGGCGCCTCGGATCTATTTTTGAGCACGGGATCCCCCCCCGCCTTCCGTATCAACGGCGCCCTGCAACCCCATCCCATTCCGCCATTGGCCCCGGGCATGACGGATCAGATGGCCAAACTGGTGATGCGCAAGGAGCATGCCGACGCCTTCGCGGAAGAACTGGAGATCAGCCTCGGCTACACCGTACCCGGCATCGGCCGCTTCCGTTTCAACGTCTTCCACCAGCGTGGCGAGATCAGCATGGTCATCCGTGCCGTACCCTTCGAAGTCCCCGATTTCGAAACCCTGGGCGTGCCTGACCTGCTACAGGATCTGGTGATGCTCAAGCGGGGTCTGATCCTAGTGGTCGGTCCGTCCGGCGCCGGCAAGTCCACCACCCTGGCGGCAATGATCGACCATCGCAACAGCAACACCATCAGCCACATCATCACCGTCGAAGACCCCATCGAATACATCCTGCAACACAAGCAGTCGGTGGTGAATCAACGCGAAGTCGGCGTCGATACCAACTCGTATCACAAGGCCCTCATCAACGCCCTGCGCCAATCACCGGACATGTTGATGATCGGTGAGATTCGCGAACACGAAATCATGGAAGACGTACTGGAGTTCTCCGACACCGGCCACCTGTGCCTGGCCACCCTGCACGCCAATAATGCCAGCCAGGTGTTCGAGCGCATCGTCAACATGTTCCCGCAGGAAAAACGCGACCTGCTCTACATCACCCTGGCACAGAATATCAAGGCCGTGATTTCACAGGTGCTGGTACCCACCCTCGATGGCGGGCGCACCGTGGCCGTGGAACTGCTGCTCTCCACCTCACGCGTGCGCGACCTCATCCGCCGCGGCGATTTCACAGCCCTGGTGGATGTGATGGAAAAGGACGCCAACACCGGCATGCGCACCATGGATCAGTCGCTCTACGACCTGTATGTCGAAGGCCGCATCAGCGAGGAAACCGCCCTCGCCTACGCCGACTCCATGAGTAACATGCGCTTGCAGATGCGCCTCTCCGGCCTCAACTCCAGCGCCACCACGAACATGAGCCTGCCCGGCAACGAAGCCACTGAAAACGAATAACGAAAAGTAGCCAATCATGAAAAACACGCCACTCGTCATCGAACCCGAACAACTGGAACAGAAGCTTGACCACGACGACCTGTTGGTGGTCGATCTGTGCAAGCCGGAAACCTTCGCCAAGGGACACATCCCCGGTGCTGTGCATCTCGACTACGCGCAGATCGTGCGCCTGGACAGGCCGCGCATGGGCCTACTGCCCGACGCCACCAGCCTGAGCAACATATTTTCTTCCATCGGTCTCGCGCCGAAGACACAGGTTATCGCCTATGACGACGAAGGTGGCGGCCGTGCGGCACGCTTCCTCTGGACCCTGGATACCGTCGGCCACAAAACGGCCTCCTTGCTCGATGGTGGCCTGTTCAGCTGGGCCAACGAAGGTCACTCGCTGGAAATCACCGCGCACCACCCGGCGCAGAGCAAATACGCGGTCAACATCACCGATGCCCCGCTGGCCAGCCGCGACTATATCCTCAGCCATCTGAACGACCCTGGCGTGGTGCTGTGGGACTCCCGTTCCGCCCTGGAATACAGCGGCAAGAAGAAATTCGCCGAACGCGGCGGTCACATCCCCGGCGCCATTAACATCGACTGGCTCGAAGTCATGGACAAGTCACGCAATATGCGCCTGAAAGCCGAAATGGATCTGCGTACTCTGCTCGAAGGCAAGGGCATTACCCGCGACAAAACCGTCATCACTTACTGCCAGACCCACCATCGCTCGGCACTGACTTACTTCGTATTGAAAGTACTCGGCTATCCGAACATCAAGGGCTACCCCGGCTCCTGGTCGGACTGGGGCAATAGTCCCGACACGCCCATCGAAGTCTGATCGAGTGTAGTGCATCTATCATCCCAACGTTCTGTGGTTTGGAACAGTCCCGAGATGAAAACGCAAAGGCGCAACAGACGCGGAGAAACCCAACAAGCAGCTAATCGACAACTGGTGAGTAATTTCAATCCGGCCCGGCAAGGGTTGTCAAAACGCCTTGCAGGATGCTGGTGAACGGTAGCGAACCGCATCGTTCGCGACCGATGCGGTTCGCAGGCTCACCAGCATCCTACACAGACGCCCCAAGCACCTTTGCGTTGTCAACGTTGAAATCAAAATATCCACAGCCATTCGCCTGGCCAGTAGATTGAACGCTGGCCGGGTGGGCTGGAACGGCTCTTTGTAGCCACGGGAACGTGAATCAATCACGCTTCAATATCGGCTCCAGCATCTTCATCACCTGCACCGCAGTATGCGCGTGCGAGGTCAGTTTCCCGCCATAGATACTGACAACCCGAGGCATGCTGTCATCACAATGCAGGACGGTGTCCCGTGGGCGGGTGAACGCTCGCCCTTTACCGGCCGGCAATACACGCAAGCCGGCAAATGAATCCCTGATGTCCGTGAATTCGAGCCTGCTGTTGAAATAATGATTGTACACGGCCAGCAGGTAGGACTGTTCCGATGGCAGCGGCTGGACATCGGCCGGATCGCCCCGGTAGGGAGTCTCGGTTGTCCCGATCAGAGTGTAGCCCCGCCAGGGCATGACAAAAACCGCACGCCGATCCTGCGGGGCTTCCAGATAGTAGATACCCTGCGTCAGCCTCCCCGCAACAACGATGTGCGTACCCTGCACCAGCTCGATGTCCAATGGCGCCGGATGTGGCGTCATGCGTTCCAGCACGAGATTGACCCAGGGGCCGGCGGCATTGACCACGCATGTGGCGGTCAATTCTTCCGTCCCCGCCGGCCCATGGCAACGCACACGACAACGGGTCGCCGTGCATTCGGCCTGTTCGAGGCGGGTATTGAAGGCAACGCCTGCACCCAGCGCCTGCGCATCGGCGAGTACCGCTTCGGTCAGCGCACGGTCATCGGTTTGCGCATCAAAATAACGGAACACGGCGCGCAGGTTGTGGCTGTCCAGTCCGTCCAGCTCATGCCATTCACTGGCGGGGATGCGGCAAAAGCGCTGCCCACCCAGCAGGCGGTACAGCCACAATCCAAACGCAATCTTCCAGGCCGGGCGAGTGGTATGGGTATACACCGGCAGATAGAATGGGGTGAGTTGCACCAGCGAGGGCCGTTCGCGTAATAACGCGCGTTGTGCGTGCAGACACTCGCGTACCAGTCGCAACTGACCGGTTTCGAGATAGCGCAGACCGCCATGAATCAGCTTTGATGAGCGGCTCGACGTCCCTTCCGCCGGCCGGCCGAACTGTTCGATGACGTGCACGCGGTAACCCCGTCGCGCAGCGGCATACGCGACCGCAGCGCCGTGTATGCCGGCGCCAACGACGAGGATGTCACAGTCCATGACGACAGGCCCGCCCGGCAAGCCGGGGATGTTTCAGCAAGCGGCAGATATCACCGGTTTCGATCAGATCGACACCCCGTTGCGCCCAGTCCAGGGCCTGCTGCGGATCCCCGATATCGTAAAGCATCCAGCGCCAACCGCCTGGCCAGGGTGTTTCATGGCGTTGGATTTTGCGCTCATTGCAAATCAAGTATTGCGGTTTCAGCCGTTCAGCGCGTTGCCGGGATTTGTCATTGTATTCGTATAATACCCAGCCCAGCGCCACATGCTTGCGTGCAAGGTGTAATGCCTCATCATCAAAAGAGATGAGGACACATTGGTTCCGGTATGGCGCCATAACCTTCAGTAGTGCGCATGTTACGGCTTCACGGCCAAAGTGTTTCAAACTTTCCGTTTTTATTTCCACCATGGCACGGACATCAGGATAGGCGGACAGCCACTCGAGCACATCATCGAGCAATGGCACCGGTGCCGGGAAAAAACGTGCAGCAAAGCGTTCGGGACAATGCACACTGATGCGGCTACAGGCTTGTGCATCGAGTTCAAAGACACCTCGGGGGTCATTTCCCGTGCGCTGAAAGTCGGCATCATGCAGCAGTACAAAACCACCATCGGCGCACATCTGTACATCGAACTCCAGCCAGCAGACACCAGTATCGACGGCCGCCTGTAATGCCGGCCAGCTGTTTTCCGGGTATTGCACCATGTCGCCACGGTGGCCGACCAACTGTGGGATACGTTCAGTTGTCATCGGACTCCGCCGAAAGCAATAAGAGCAATAATCATAAGATCATAAGGGGTCATAAGATCATAAGCATCATCATAAGGGGTCAATCATAAAGTCATAAGGGGTCAGGTTAATTGAAAGTCATAAGGGGTCAGGTTAATTGTATCATTATCAAAAAGTCATAAGGGGTCAGGTTAATTGTATCATTATCAAAGATTAGGATCGTGTTTGTCTTCACTGTTTCCGGCTGGTTTCCCGCCGGTGTCACAATATCCTCTCCATACCATCATTGTTACCACACCCCTCTCAGAACCGTGCTGGCGCTATTTACGCACACGGCTCCTCGACAACACGCTTCACCTTAAAAGGATAATAAATTCACCATGATTCGCGGTTTTGGTAATGGAAACAGCTTAAGCAGTTTAGGGAAACAGGGTCAGGCTTGCGCTTTTGTATTATAAGTCTCTGGAAGCACAATTACGCAAGCTTGACCCCCGTCTTCTCTTGCTCAACTTACTCTCTATCATTGAAAGACTGCTCAGGATCTCGGTAATTGCTCCTGCATTACCCTACCTCCTGCATCCATGCAGTCGTCCCGAGTTGCCAATTATTCCTAATATCCAACATGCTATGCTTTACAACCCCGAAGCAGCTCTATGATACTTGTCAGTCGCATCACAGAATGGGGGCTTCCAGGAGGGGTAACCTGTCGCCCTGCTTGTGTGGAGACTATCGAGGCTAAATCACTTCAGCTAATGCTTACGGCCTGCTGCCTTGCGCACGTCGTGCTTACACATTTGGGATTACTCCCGCCTGCCCGACGATAGCTACCCGGTGGCTGACCTGCCTTGCCGGGACGGGACTCTCACCCGCTGGAATAATCGACCTGGCTCGGCCGCACACCCCTTTTTTCACCCCCTTTTTCCTTTTGCTTAAAACTTCACATATGGGCATTAATGCGGAAAGTATCTGTTCAGAAAAGGGTAGCGTCCCCTTATAATATAGAAAAGGGTAGCGTCCCCTTATATAGAAAAGGGTAGCGTCCCCTTATATAATTTCCGACTCATTAGTAAACGGGTCTTTTGACCCGTATCCGGACTTTCAGTCCGTAAAACGAACCCACCAGCTTTAGCTGGTGGTTGTTGAGTTCAGGATTTCAGGCCATCGTCACCGGAATCACCTTATCCGCCACATCCTTGTATTCCGCGATTTCATGGAAATTGAGATAACGATAAATCTCACCCTCCATGGGTTTCAGGTGTTTTACCGCTGCCATGTATTCCTCCACCGTGGGCAACTTGCCCCTGGCGGCGACCACGGCGGCCAACTCGGCGGAAGAAAGATACACATTGGCATCCTTGCCCAGACGATTGGGGAAGTTGCGGGTGGAGGTGGAAACCACCGTAGCACCATCGGTGACACGCGCCTGGTTACCCATGCACAGGGAACAGCCGGGTACTTCGGTGCGCGCACCAACACGACCAAAAATGGCGTAATAACCCTCTTCCGTCAGTTGATGCGCATCCATTCTGGTAGGCGGCGCAATCCATAAGCGGGTGGGCACAGCGCCGCTGTCTTCCAGTACCTTGCCGGCGGCACGGTAATGGCCGATGTTGGTCATGCAGGAACCAATGAACACTTCATCGATCTTCTCGCCGGCCAATTCGGACAAGGGTTTGATGTCGTCCGGGTCGTTGGGACAGGCGAGCAACGGTTCACTGATCTCGGCCAAATCGATCTCGATAATCTCGGCATATTCGGCGTCGGTATCGGGCTCCAACAATTGCGGATCGTCCAGCCAGACCTGCATCGCATCGATGCGGCGCTGCAAGGTACGCTTATCCTCGTAGCCATTGGCGATCAGCCATTTGAGCAGACTGATATTGGAGTTGAGAAACTCGATGATGGGCTCTTTATCGAGGCGCACGGTGCAGCCATTGGCGGAGCGCTCGGCAGAGGCGTCGGAAAGCTCAAAAGCCTGCTCCACCTTGAGATCCGGCAAACCTTCTATTTCCAGTACACGGCCGGAGAAGATGTTTTTCTTGCCGGCCTTTTCCACCGTCAACAGGCCCTTCTGAATGGCGACATAGGGGATGGCGTTGACCAGGTCACGCAGGGTGATGCCGGGCTGCATCTCGCCCTTGAAACGCACCAGCACGGACTCGGGCATGTCCAGCGGCATCACACCCAGCGCCGCACCGAAGGCCACCAGGCCGGAGCCGGCGGGAAAACTGATACCGATGGGGAAGCGGGTATGAGAATCACCACCGGTGCCGACGGTGTCGGGCAGGATCATGCGGTTCAACCACGAGTGGATGACGCCGTCGCCGGGGCGCAGGCTGACGCCGCCGCGGCTCTGGATGAATTCGGGCAGTTCGTGTTGCAGTTTGATATCCACCGGCTTGGGATAGGCGGCAGTGTGACAGAAACTCTGCATCACCAGGTCGGCGGAAAAACCGAGGCAGGCCAGCTCTTTCAGTTCATCACGGGTCATGGCGCCGGTGGTGTCCTGTGAACCAACGGTGGTCATGCGCGGCTCGCAATAGGTGCCGGGACGAATGCCATCGACGCCGCAGGCCTTACCGACCATTTTCTGCGCCAGGGTGTAGCCCTTGCCGGTGTCGGTGGCGGGCAGCGGACGGCTGAACACTTCGGAGGGCGCCAGACCCAGTGCCTCGCGGGTCTTGTCCGTCAACGAGCGACCGATGATCAGCGGGATGCGGCCGCCAGCACGCACCTCGTCGGCCATCGTGCTGGGCTTGAGATCGAAGCTAGAGACGGTCTCGCCCGCCTCGTTGGTGATCTTGCCCGCGTAGGGATGGAGGGTGATGACGTCACCCATGGCCAGTTTGGACACATCGCACTCGATGGGCAGGCAGCCGGAGTCTTCAGCGGTGTTGAAGAAGATGGGGGCGATGGCGCCGCCCAGCACCACGCCACCCTGGCGTTTGCCGGGCACGAAGGGAATATCCTTGCCCATGTGCCATAACACGGAGTTGATGGCTGACTTGCGCGATGAACCGGTGCCCACCACATCACCCACATAGGCCAGCGGGTACCCCTTGCTTTTTAGTGCTTCGATCTTTTCCAGGCCGTCTGGCATCTTGCTGATCAGCATGGCCTTGGC
Source organism: Gammaproteobacteria bacterium (assembly GCA_011051755.1). Lineage (GTDB taxonomy): Bacteria > Pseudomonadota > Gammaproteobacteria > SZUA-152 > SZUA-152 > DRQN01. The sequence goes on along the minus strand of DRKN01000201.1, from coordinate 5,067 downwards.
GTGCAGGGGAATGTCCGGGCGGCTCCAGGCCTCGGAGGCCGGCGACAGGTCGTCGGTGTTGGTCTCGCCCGGCACCTTGAACACGGTGACAGTAATGGCCTCAGGCAACGGCTCGCGGCGGGTAAACCAGTCGGCATCGGCCCAGGCATCGACCACCATCTTGGCCCAGCTGTTGCTCTTGGCCTTGTCGATGACATCATGATAGGCGTCGAACATCAGCAGCGTGCGGGACAGGGCATGGGCGGCGATGGGCGCCATGTCATCGTCACCCAACAGATTCACCAACGGAGTGATATTGTAGCCACCCAGCATGGTGCCCAGCAGTTCGGTGGCGCGCTTGCGCTCGATGAGCGGGCAGACAGTTTCGCCACGCGCCACGGCGTCGAGAAAAGCGGCCTTGACGAAGGCGGCCTGATCCACGCCCGGCGGCACGCGATGGGTCAGCAGGTCGACCAGAGCCTTACCTTCACCGGCAGGGGGGGTTTTTAGTCGCTCGACCAGTTCCGCCACCTGTTCGGCATTCAGCGGCAGGGGCGGCAGACGTTGTTGGGCGCGTTCTTCGACGTGTTGGCGATAGGCTTCGAGCATGTTTGTTCCTGTGTCTGATAGAAGCGACGCCGGGAATGTCCGCACGACGCCAGATGCCGTAGGAGTAGCGCCCCTACGATTGTTGCTTTCCAGGCCACGTTCCGTACAGTGAAACGTCGGAAATCCATGGCAAATAGCTGCCGATTATAGCCGAATCGCCCCCATCCGGGCGAACGACGTGGGTGAATGGTGTATCATTCACCCCCGATTTTCCCGTTCATCCCCCATTCCAATATTCCCGGAGTCCCCATGGATCTCAGCAGTTTGACGGCGATTTCCCCCATCGACGGCCGCTACGGCGCCAAATGCACCGACCTGCGGCCCATCTTCAGTGAATACGGCCTGATCCACCATCGCGTGCGGGTGGAAGTGCGCTGGCTGCAAATGCTGGCGGCCAACCCCGGCATTACCGAGGTACCGGCTTTCAGTCAGCACGCCACGACACTGCTCGACAATATCGTCGACAAATTCCACCAGGAAGACGCGCAACGGGTAAAAAACATCGAGCGCACCACCAATCACGACGTCAAGGCGGTGGAATATTTTTTGAAAGAGAAAATCGCCGGCAATGCCGAGCTGGAGGCGGTGAGTGAATTCATCCACTTCGCCTGTACCTCCGAAGACATCAACAATCTGTCCTATGCACTGATGCTGCGCGAGGCGCGCACCCAGGCCCTGCTGCCACAGATGGACGAACTCATCGACGCCCTCAAGACACTGGCCCACGAACACGCCACGCAGCCCATGCTGTCACGCACCCACGGCCAGACCGCCTCCCCCACCACGCTGGGCAAGGAAATGGCCAACGTGGCGGCACGCCTGATGCGCCAGCGCACACAACTGGCCACGGTGCCGCTGCTGGGCAAAATCAACGGCGCGGTGGGCAATTACAACGCCCACCTGTCGGCTTACCCGGAACTGGACTGGCCCGCCATCGCGGAAAAATTCGTCACCGGCCTGGGGCTGGCATTCAATCCCTACACCATCCAGATCGAGCCACACGACTACATCGCCGAATATTTCAATGCCGTGGCGCGTTTCAATACCATCCTGCTCGACTTCGACCGCGACGTATGGGGCTACATCTCGCTGGGTTATTTCAAGCAGAGGACGGTGACCGGCGAGGTGGGATCGAGCACCATGCCACACAAGGTCAACCCCATCGATTTCGAGAATTCCGAGGGTAATCTGGGCCTGGCCAACGCCATTTTCGACCATCTGGCCGCTAAGCTGCCGGTGTCCCGCTGGCAGCGCGATCTCACCGACTCCACCGTGCTGCGCAACCTGGGCGTGGGCGTGGCCCATTCCACCATCGCCTACCAGTCCAGCCTCAAGGGCCTGGGCAAGCTGGAGGTAAACCCCGCCCGCCTCAACGAAGACCTCGATAACTGCTGGGAGGTGCTGGCCGAGCCGGTACAGACGGTAATGCGCCGCTACGGCATCGAAAAACCCTACGAGAAACTGAAGGAACTGACCCGCGACACCGGCATCAATCGCGAGCGCCTACAGACCTTCGTCAACACCCTGGATATCCCACCGGAGGCTAAGGATCGCCTGCTGACGTTGACCCCGGCCAATTACATCGGCAATGCCGGGCAACAAGCACTCGATATCTGATCCCGCTCGTCAAATTTCGGTCAGGTCGCTGACGGAAAACCGCCAATCCGTCGGAAATTTGACCGTGCCGGTGGGCATGCCCGACCCGTAAACCGCACTCAACAACTACTCGCTAAAGCGGGTGGGTTAGCAAACTGAAAGTCCGGATGCGGTTCGCTACCGCTCACCCGCATCCTACAGTAACCACCGAAACAACTTGCCTTCATACGCACCTTCAACAACCCGGACAATAAGCGGCATGGATAAATCTGACCGCCTAAAGGCGGTGATTTTAACCTTGAAACGCGACGAATAAACCATACACCAAAAATTAATCGAAAATTGGCACGAAGGCTGCATTAGGCAAATAGCGATGCGTGACCGGACTTGCCCCCCGAGACCGGCCATGACATTGCTCTCCCTTATAAAGGGGCACACAGTGCCCCTTTTTTTTGCCCCGACGTTTTGTGCCTCGACGAATACCGGACTTATCATTAAATAAGAATTAAATAGCCGATAATATATCAAAATGATTCATCCGGCGTTCAGTTTGAACCCGGATAATGCCTCCCTGAAGTGCGGTGGCGACTCTATCTATCTCCTCCCTTCTCATGATTTGTCGTCGCGTTTCGACTACCTCTATCGGCTGCACAATCCCTTCGTGCAGCCTTTTTTTTACCCGAATTTTGCCGAATGCCGGCACATAGTGACTCGGCCATCCACGGTCACAGCATCAACAAGTCTCCGTGAATAGCGTAAACTCGCGCATTATGACCAAACACAGCCCCTTGCTGGGCGGATTCAGCCCTGCCCGCTTCCTCGCCGACTACTGGCAGAAGCAGCCTCTGCGGGTAAAAAACGCCCTGCCCGGCTTCACCAGCCCCATCAGCCCGGATGAACTGGCCGGCCTCGCCTGCGAGGACGAGGTGGAATCCCGTATCGTGCTGGAGCGCGATGGCCCGCAGCCTTGGGCGTTGGAAATTGGCCCCTTCGACGATGAGCGTTTCGCCCGTCTGCCAGAAACCCACTGGACCCTGTTGGTGCAGGAGTGCAACAAATATCTGCCGGAACTCATCACGCTGCTCGAACGGTTCAATTTCATCCCCAACTGGCGCATCGACGACATCATGGTCAGCTATGCACCGGAGCACGGCTCTGTCGGCCCGCATATGGATCAGTACGACGTGTTCCTGATTCAGGGGCTGGGCCGCCGCCGCTGGCAGATCAGCACCGACCCAGTGGCCGCCGACAACATCATCTCCGGCCTCGATCTGCGCATCATGCGCGATTTTCAGGCAACCGACGAATGGGTGCTGAAACCCGGTGACATGCTCTACCTGCCGCCCGGCATCGCCCATTACGGCGTGGCGCTGGACGACTGTATGACGTTTTCCGTGGGTTTCCGCACGCCAACCGTGAGCGAGCTGCTCACCGGTTTCCTCGACGAGATCGCCAGCGGACTGAACGACCATCAGCGCTATCACGATCCCGACCTGCCTCTACAGGCCCATCCCGGCGAAATCACCGCTGGCGCACGCGCGCGCATACGGCGCATTATTCGCAGCACCATGGCCGATGATACGGCCATCGACCAGTGGTTCGGGCGTTATATCACCGAGAGCAAATCCGGGCAGACCGCGATACCAGCGGCGCAGCCACTGGCCACGGACGAGTTTCTGCAACAGCTGCACGCCGCCGGCGCCCTGTGGCGCAGCGAGTATGCCCGCTTCTCTTTCATCGACGATGGCGCGGATGAGATAACGCTGTTCATCGACGGTCAGGCCTGGCCACTGCCGCGTGCCCTCGCGAAACCCGTAAACCGGCTCTGCGATCAGCGGCAAATCACCACGGGTGAGTTCAGCGAGGCACTGCACGATAAACCCTTCACCCGACTGCTCAGCCAACTCTACAATGCCGGTTATGTCGAATTTCCGCCGGACGATGAAAAATGAAAAAAAAGATTCGCATCGAACGGGTCAGCTGGCAGTCGGCGGAAAAGGAACTCCGCGCCCTGCGTGAAACCATTTTCATCAACGAACAGCAGGTACCGGAAGCGCTGGAATGGGACGGCCGGGATGACGACGGCGTTCACGTACTGGCCCTTGACGAGCAGGATCACCCCATCGGCACCGGCCGCCTGCTGTCCGACGGACACATCGGCCGCATGGCGGTATTACCGCCGTGGCGGCACCAGGGCGTAGGCAGCGCCCTGCTCACGGCACTGATCGCCATTGCACAGAAAATGCACCTGCCCAGCGTCGAGCTGGCTGCCCAGACCCAGGCACTGGGCTTTTATCAGCAACAGGGTTTTCACACCGTTGGCGAGGTCTTTATGGATGCTGGTATCCCGCATCGACGTATGCAGATGATGTTGCCTGACTCCGCAACAGCCGAGCCCGAACCCACCTTGGGTCGGTCGGCCCAAACACTGGGCGAGAGTCGCGACATCGTCTATCTGAAAACCCGTGACGACAACCGTGACGTGGCATTGAGCCTGGTGCGGCAAGGGCATCGTTCATTGCATCTGTTCACCCAGAACCTCGACCCGGTGTTGTACGACACCCCCGATTTCATCGAGGCCGTCAAACAACTGGCGATTCACAGCACCCGTTCCAAGGTCTATATCCTGCTCAAGGATCCCAGCACCGCCATTACCCGCGGGCACCGTATCGTGGAACTCGCGCGGCGCATCAGCAGCCATGTGTTCATCCACCGTGCTGCGGAAGAGGATCAGGATCGCATCGACAGTTTTATGGTCATCGATGAAGTGGGGATTCTGCGCCGTGCCCACGGCGCACGCTTCGAGGGTACGGCGGAGTTCTACAATCCTGGCGGGGCCCGGCAATTGCTGAAGTATTTTCACGACGCCTGGGAACGCAGCGT
>DRKN01000200.1 GCA_011051755.1 Gammaproteobacteria bacterium | reverse complement strand
TTTCCGAGTCGAGATGTACGCACATGCTTACTGTAGAATATCAAGTTACCTACAGACAATGGCAAACAAAGGATATAACCCTCTGATTGCTATTCAGATGGCTATCGCTGGTGACTTTGATTGGGTAGGGGGTGAGTAGTTACTATATATCCATATATAGAGAGTGAGGAGAAGCGGGGAAGGCTTGAAAACAAACAGGAATTTCCCCCTGATAACTTAAACTTGAATCCGTGAGCCCTACTCCTGAATGAAACTTCATTCGCTGCTTCAAACTCATACCATGAATCTGAAATTTCATGTCTTTCAAGGCGGCAACTTGGGAAGACAGGGGTCGTTTTATTGGGATCTTCTCCAGCTTTTGAAAACCCTGATTAAATGCATAAACACTATATTTGGTGTTATCAAAATCCCTATTAAAGGGTCTATATTTACTGCCGAGTCACTCTTGAAGGATACCGCTACCCAGCAAAATACCTGACATATCGGGTGTAAAATACCGCAGTGGATATTCATTAATACCAAAATAGCGATTTCTTAGCAGCTTTGAAACACAGCCCTGACTTTCAAACGCAAGCACCAGCAAATTTGACGGTCAAATTTTTGACATTCATCATGCACCCTGTAATGTCGGTTATTACACGTATTCAGATGAAGAAGTCCTTGGGATCCTATGCACCCTGCACCACCGTTGCCACAGATTATCACTGCCCATAAGCCAGCCCCATCAAAGATCACCACAGGGGGCACAGGCGGCCAATGGCCGGCGTGCCCACTTCGGATATATTAACAGTTGTGTATATTCTCGCATGAAAACAAGTATTTTCCCCATGTCACAAGGAGGAACGACTGCGAATATTTACGCAACTATTAATACCAGCCACCAGATATATCACAACTCCTGCATCATTATCCGAATACGCCGCTGCTTGACAGGATGCCTTACCGACAACAGGGGCCACTAACCAATCTGCCGCAGAATGTTGCAGGTCAGTGCTGAACGGCGGTGATAAAATTTACCGATGGCAATCGTTCGACATCCTGATCCACTTTCAGTTTTCTGTAGAGCCACCCCGAAATACCGTGAATTTCAGCAGGCTGTTCCATGGCCGTATTTTTCAATACTTGATAACGCTTTCTGTTCACAGCAGGTATTATAGTGCCCGGCCTTTTACGCACTATTTACCGTTACTTGGCCAGCAGAAAATGGATGCCAATAAACCGAAAATGACAAAAATGAAAAGTACAGCACGGTGCCTGCCATCCGATCGGAGACCATGGCCACAGAGTCATCACACTTCTTGGAAATGACCGATGCGCATAAAACCCTTGAACGGACATGTTGCAGAAAGCAGAAGATCAGTTTTTGCCGCTGAGCCACAGGGCATGGTGTTGGCCGTTCTGCCGCTGGGCAATGGTTGTTACCGAGGATGAATGGGCGCGCCGGTCTCGATGAGGTTGGTCATGCCTTGCAGGATCTCGCAGGCACGGTTCGGCAGGTTGCCGAGGGCGGCTCCAGGGTCGTGCCCTTGAGGCGCCGGTATCACGATTGGAAAGCCTTTGGCTCGCATGTATTCTTTGCTGAAACCGGTGCAGCCGGACAGCAGCACCAGCGATATCTCGAAACGCATGCGGCAGAATTCATTCACCCACATGCTCTTTACAACCCACATGCTTTTTACAATTTGTGTACCATCTTCTTGCCGACCTGAATCGGCAACCCCGCAGCAAACTATCTCACTGCACTCGACTTTCGCCCTGCGAAAGCGGGGTAAGGGTGCTGACTGAGTCTTGAAAGGCGTGAAAGGCGTCATTTCCGCGCAGGCGGGAATCCATAGTGTAGGGAATTTCAAGCACGCTGGATAACTCGCTCCGGCGCAAACCGGATTCCAAGATGACAATCTCTGGATTCCGGCCAAAAACAGGCCGGAATGACGATAATCGCAGCACCAAAGTGGGCGCTTTTCTTAAAAAACCTACTTTTGCTCGGCGAGCTGCGGGGAATTTGACCTGAAGAGATTAAAAACTGATGTTTCACGTGGTTTTGTTTCAGCCGGAAATCCCGCCCAACACGGGCAATATTATCCGTTTATGTGCCAATTGTGGCGCAAGACTGCATTTGATTCGCCCTCTGGGCTTTGCGATGTCGAACAAGCAGCTGCGCCGCGCGGGACTGGATTATCACGAGTTCGCCGATGTAGCGCTGCACGATTCGCTGGCGGCGTTTGCCGAGGCGGTGCAACCGGCGCGGATTCTGGCCTGCTCCACCCGTGGTCGGAAAAACTACAGTGAGGTGGCCTATGGGCCGGACGACGCGTTGCTATTCGGCCCGGAAACACGCGGCCTGCCGGACGAAGTACTCGACAGTCTGCCAGCGGATCAGCTGTTACGCATTCCCATGCGGCCGGGCAATCGCAGTCTGAACCTGTCCAACGCCGTGGCGATCATCACCTTCGAAGCATGGCGGCAGGCCGGCTTCGCCGGCAGTGCTTAGTGTCAGTATGGGCTTTTCACTCAACACTAAACACTCAAAACTGCTCTTCTACCCCCCTTCTGCCTTCTGCTCCCGCGTCAGCAGGGCATGCACCGCCGCCTTCGGCGCCCGTGCCTCGTACAGTACCGCATACACCTGTTCGGTAATGGGCATCTCGACGCCTTGACTCAAAGCCAGATCGCGCACCTCACGCGCAGTCTGCACGCCTTCCACCACCTGATCGATATCGGCCAGTGCAGCCTCCAGAGTGTTGCCGCGACCCAACGCCAGGCCCAGGCGGCGGTTACGCGACTGGTCGTCGGTACAGGTCAACACCAGATCACCCAGCCCGGCCAGACCCATAAAGGTCTCGTGCCGACCACCGAGGGCATTGCCAAGGCGCATGATTTCGACCAGGCCGCGTGTGATCAGGGCGCTGCGGGCATTGGCGCCAAAACCCAGACCGTCGGAAATGCCAGCGGCGATGGCAAGTACGTTTTTCACCGCGCCACCTACTTCCACACCGGCGACGTCTGAACTGGTATAGGCCCGAAAGGTGTCACTTCGTAACCGTTCGGCGACGAAGCGCGCGTAACTCTCATCTTTCGAGGCTACAGTCAACGCCGTCGGCAGACCAACGGCCACCTCGCGGGCGAAGGTGGGGCCAGACACCACGGCCATGGTCTGCGCCTCGCCCAGCACCTCTTCCACCACCCGGTGCAGCAGCTTACCGGAACCGGATTCCAGCCCCTTGGTGGCCCACATCAGGCGGACATCGCTCCGCAGGTGTGGCTGCATGGCGTTGAGAGTGGCGCGGAAGGCATGACTGGGCACGACGACGAGGATGTCACGCACGCCCCGCACGGCGCCGGCCAGATCACCACTGAGTTGCAGACTGTCCGACAGCGGCACGCCCGGCAGGTAGCGTGTGTTGACACGCTCCACCTGCAGACTGGCCATGTGCCGGAGATCGTGCCCCCAAAGAGTGGCTGGATCCCCGCCGCGGGCCAGTTGAATGGCCAGGGCGGTACCCCAAGAGCCGGCGCCGAGAACGGTAACAGGTGTCACGTTAGTTCTCGACTAGTGAACAGCTGTTTCGCCGTTACCCTGGGACTGTGGTGTTTGCTGACGCTGCAAGTGCTCGCTGTACATGGCATCGAAATTCACCGGACCCAACAGCATCTGCGGAAACCCCCCCTTGGCGACCAGATCGGAAATGGCTTCGCGCGCATAGGGGAAAAGGATGTTGGGACAGTAGCTACCCAGCATATGGGCACGCTCTTCGGTGCTGAAGCCTGTCACGGTGAACACACCGGCCTGCTGCACTTCCACCAGGTAAGCGGTCTTTTCACCCAGCTTCGCGGTGACTGTGACGGTCAGCACCACATCGTGGACATTTTCGTCCAGGGCCTTACCCGCTGACTGCAGTTCGACGTTGACCGAGGGCTCCCATTTTTCGGTGAAAATGGCCGGGGAATTAGGGGTTTCAAAGGAAATATCTTTGAGATATATCTTTTGCAGGGCGAACTGCTGTTGTGACTGGCCGCCCTGTGCGATGGCTTCTTGCTCTGGTTCTGACATTGCGAAATTCCATGTGCGGGGCCCGCGCGGGGCCGTTTCAGACATGCGGGAAGTCTACTGGCTCACCAGCGAAATTGAAACCGGCAAATCCGGCACTGTTCACCCGCCCCACCCACACCTCAGAGGTATTGGCGTGCCCAGGCCAGCAGATTGCCCAAATCCATCGCGCCGGACATGCGCGCCGCTTCCTGGCTGTTTTTGTAGAGAATGAGGGTGGGAATACTGCGAATACCCAGTTGGGAAGAAAGCGGCTGCTCTTCTTCGCTGTTGATTTTAATCAGGCGCACCTGTGGCTCAAGCTGCCGCGCAGCTTGCGCAAACACGGGCGCCATCATCTTGCATGGCCCGCACCAGGCCGCCCAAAAATCCACCAGCAGGGGCAGCTCACCTTTGCCCAGATGTCGCTGGAAACGAGCGGCATCCAAGGCCAGTGGCTCACCGGTGAAGAGGGGCCTGTGGCAGGCACCGCAGTTGGGATCGGCGTTCAGCTTCGCCTGCGGCACGCGGTTGATGCCGTCACAATGGGGACACACAATATGCAGGGAATCGGCCATGGATTTTCTCCGGGTTGCGAATGGGGTTACGTCGAGCCTGCCATCACCTCTATCCAGTTCCAGTGTACTAACCACCGCTCTCAGGGTCGCAAACACCGACCCTGAACGCGTCACTCACGATTGACCGTTAGCCAATAACTCATCCAGCTTGCCCTGTGCATCCAGGGCGTGAATGCCATCGCAGTCGCCGATGTGTTTGTCATCGACAAAAATCTGCGGCACGGAGTCCGCGCCAGCTTTCTGCGCCATTTCCTGGCGCAGCTCGGGCTTGCCACCAACGTCTATTTCACTATAGGCAACGCCCTTGTCTTTCAAGAGCTGGATGGCGCGTACGCAAAAAGGACAGTGTGCAGCGGTATAAATGGTGATCTCCGGACTGTGGGTGGTTTCCTCCGTCCGTACTGTCTCTTCTGGCGGCGCGTGTTCATCGGCTGGTGCATCCTGACCGATGGCTTTGGTTTCCTCCTGCTCCTTAGCCTTTTTCCTGGCCTTGGTCTTTTTCTTGTCCGCCTCCTTGTCCGTAGGCTCGTCAGTGGCCGGCTTCGGCGGCTTCCCTTTCTCCGTGGTCAACGGCATGTTAGCGTTCTGCCAGGCCATAACGCCACCGGCGAGGTTATGAACCTGCTCAAAACCCGCCTTTCTCAGGGTGCCTGCAGCCTGCGCAGAACGGGCGCCACTGCGACATACGATCACGACAGAGGCGTGTTTGTACGCCGCCAGCTTCGACAACTGGTCGGATAACGTGCTCAACGGAATGTGCATGGAATTAATGATATGACCGTCCCGGTATTCCTTGTCCGTACGCACATCCAGCACCAGGGCATTCTGGTGATTGATCAATTGCAGCAACTCCATGGGACTCACGGGCCGGGAGGCGCCGGGACCGACATAGGAACGAACCAGCATAAAGAGGATGATGATCAGGGCCAGAAGCAGGGGCCAGTTGGTGACGAAGAAAGCACTGAGTTGCTGCATAATATTTTTGGAATCGCTTATGTGGAAGGTGGGCGGACGATATAGCGGAAAAACAGAAAACTCAAGCCACAGGCACTCCATAAAGCGATATTGACGGAGTAGAGCCTGCTGGTGCCAGGGGGTGTTAACACCTCGCTACTCACCGGAACAAAAAACCTCGCGCATCATACTGATGAGACGCAGGGTTCGCGTATCACCGACGCGGTAATAGACACGGTTGGCATCCTTGCGCGATATCAAAATACCCTTGTCACGCAGAATGGCCAGATGCTGGGATATATTGCTCTGCGAGGTGCCCACCATGCCGACAATGTCCTGCACGCTGACCTCCTGACCACCCAGGGCGCAAAGAATCTTCAGCCGCAAGGGATGCGACATGGCCTTGATGGAACGCGATGCGCGTTCGATATCTTCATCGCGGGTAATTAAATGTTCCGAATCACTCATAGCACAACACCCTGATTTGGCCGCCATCCATCTCCATCAACGTTATATTGGCGGAGCACGAAGGATACCCGAATTGCTGATATTGGCGGACATATGCCGCCCCCCATAATATTACCAAAGTAAAATACAGTAATATATGACTGTGTTAATTCAGAATAATCCGAAACACTAACCTGGATATTTCATACATCCATTGGTATAAATTTCGCACAGGGCATCGGTTTGACAAAAAGTCTCAAAGCAGTCCCGCCCCCAATGTACCCGCTCCGCTCGTGGAACAGGCTCTTTCCGCAATGACCGCTGACTGAGGAAATACTGCCTGTGAAATCAATGGGTAAGCGATGTGACACATAACATCATGAAAGATCCGGATTGATCGTCAAAGGGTTTTTCAGCGTCTTGTCCGAGCACTGGATCGCCCTTCATGCTTTCCAGGCACGGCGGAAATCGTTTAAAATTCCGCTCTTCCGCGCGAACCGCGCAAGCTAAAGAAGATGATACGAATCCATGTCTACACCTTCCTCCCCGATTATCGCCATCATTCTCGACGGTTGGGGCTATAGCGAAGACTCTGAAGCCAACGCCATCTACAGCGCACGCAAACCACAGTGGGAGGCGCTCTGGGCTCGGTATCCGCACACCCTTATCAAGGGCTCCGGGGCGGAAGTCGGTCTGCCCAGCGGGCAGATGGGTAATTCCGAGGTCGGCCACCTGAATCTGGGCGCCGGGCGCGTGGTGTATCAGGAATTCACCCGCGTCAGCCGCGCCATCCGCACCGGTTCATTCTTCACCAATCTGACCCTAACCAACGCCGTCGACCAGGCCATAGAGAATGACAAGGCCTTGCATATCCTCGGCCTGTTGTCGGATGGCGGTGTACACAGCCACGAAGAACACATCCAGGCCATGATCCGTCTGGCGGTGGAACGTGGCACCAAGCGCGTCTATCTGCACGCCTTTCTTGACGGCCGGGACACGCCACCGAAGAGCGCCGAAACCTACCTCGCCAACATGCAGAAAGCATTCGACGAACTGGGCAATGGTTGCTTCGCCTCCATTATCGGGCGTTATTACGCCATGGATCGCGACCATCGCTGGCCACGCATTCAGGCGGCCTACGATCTCATCACCCGGGGCAAGTCCGAGCACCAGGCCCAGGATGTGCTAAGCGCCTTACAGGCCGCCTATGCACGCGGTGAAAGCGATGAATTCGTCCTCGCCACGGCCATCGTGCCCGAAGGCGAAAACCCCGTCACCATTGAAGATGGTGACGTCATGGTGTTCATGAACTACCGGTCCGACCGTGCGCGCCAGATCACCCGTCCCTTTATCGAGGCGGACTTCAACTGTTTTGAACGCACCGCCAAACCAAGCCTGGGCGCCTTTGTCAGCCTCACCGAATACAGCGCCGACTTCGACGTGCCCGTGGCCTTCCCGCCCGAACGCCTGAAAAACGTCTTCGGCGAATACATCGCCGAACAGGGCCTGCGCCAGTTGCGTATCGCCGAGACGGAGAAATACGCCCACGTCACCTTTTTCTTCAACGGTGGTCGTGAAGAGCCTTTCGAGGGCGAAGACCGCATCCTTGTCCCCTCCCCCAATGTCGCCACCTATGACGAACAGCCGGAGATGAGCGCACCCGAACTCACCGACAAGCTGATCGCCGCCATCGAAAGCGGCAAGTACGACACCATCATCTGCAACTACGCCAACCCCGATATGGTCGGCCACACCGGTAAGTTCGATGCGACAGTGAAGGCCATCGAAGCCTTGGACAGCTGCCTGGGCCGGGTCATCAAGGCCCTGCAGAAGGTAGGCGGCGAGGCGCTGATCACCGCCGACCACGGCAACGCCGAACGCATGGCCGACACAGAAACCGGCCAGCCACACACCGCCCACACCAACAACCCGGTGCCGCTGATCTACCTCGGCCGCCCGGCGCGGCTTGAGGAGCATGGTTCCCTGTGCGATATCGCCCCCACCCTGCTGCACCTGATGAACCTGGAGATTCCACCGGAGATGGGCGGCCACTCGCTGGTGATGCTCGACTCCGAGCAGGATGCCGGCGGCGAAGAAGACTAACCCTCTGCACGGTCGCCCGCTTCCGCAGGCTTCTCGCCCCACCCCCCTTGCGGTACCATCCACGGCATCCCATGACTGATGTCCACCACGCCGTGCCCCTGCCGCTACTGTTCCTGTTCAGCCTCTTTTTCGCTGCCTTGCCAGCGGACGGCCTGGCCGACAACGCCGACCGTCTGCAGCAACTGCGCCAGCAAATCCACGACCTGCGCAGCGAGCTGGATAGCGACCGCCAGCGCCGCCAATCCCTGCAATCCCGTCTGCGCAATATGGAAAAACGTATCGGCAAGACCGCCGCCCTGCTGCGCGAACTCGACCAGCAAATCCAGCGCCAGAACCGTGAACTGAAGAGCCTGCAGAAAAAACAGCAAGGCCTGCACAATGACCTGCGCCAGCACCGCCTCGCCCTTGCCCGGCAACTACGCGCCGCCTATGCCAACGGCCAGCAGGAATACCTGAAAATCCTCCTCAGCCAGCAGGATCCCGCCGCCGTGGCTCGCACCCTCACCTATTACGACTATTACAATCGCGCCCGCCTGAAGGAGATGCAGGCCATCAATACCCGCCTCACGGAACTCACCACGCTGGAAAAGAAAATCCAACAGCAGACCCGTCAGCTCGAACAAAACCGCACGGAAAGAACCCATGAGAGGCAGCAGCTGGAACACAGCCGCAGTGAACGCTCACAACTGCTGAGCCAGCTTAAAATGGACATACGGGGTAAGGATCAGCGTCTGTCACAACTGCTGGAAGATGAAAAAAGCCTGCAACGCCTGCTCAAGCGTATCGCCGAACGCCCCCTGAAAGCCCCCATGGAGTTAGGCGAGGGAAAGCCCTTCGCTCAACTGCGCGGCAAACTGATCTGGCCCACCGCAGGGCGCATCACGGCAAACTTCGGCAGTCGGCGCAAGGTCGGCAAGCTACGCTGGCAGGGCGTCCGTATCAGCACCCGTGAAGGCACCGAGGTACGTGCCATCTCCCACGGCCAAGTGGCCTTTTCCGACTGGCTGCGCGGCTTCGGCCTGCTCACCATCATCGATCACGGTGATGGTTACATGAGCCTCTATGGTGGTAACCAGAGCCTGTACAAAGAAGTCGGTGACTGGATCGAGGCGGGAGAAGCGATCGCCGCGGTCGGCAACAGCGGCGGCAACGAAAAACACGCGCTGTATTTCGAGATCCGTCACAAAGGCAAACCCATCAACCCGCTAAAGTGGTGCCGTGGCAAGCCGAAGAAAGTAGCAAGCCGCTGAGCAAACATCCCGACCGCCCGCAAGGATGTGCAAGTTCCCCGCGAGTCCGGCATAATCGGCGCAATCTTGCGCCATAAGTATTCAGGCATGCCGGTATGATCGAGAGTGAAGCACCGCAGAACGAAGCCGCAATCGATCAGTAGAAGCGCCCATTGAGTCGCAAACCATCGCGGCACCTCCACGGAGTTACACATGAAATCAAACACGCGCACCCTGCTGGTGCTCATCATCGGCCTCACCCTCGGCATCATGCTGGCCATCGGCCAGGGTGTGCTGGCCGAAAAAGAGAAGGAACAGAACGACACGGCATCGGTGCCATACGATGAGCTGCGCACCTTCACCGAAATTTTCGCCCGCATCAAAAAAGACTATGTGGAACCCGTCAGCGACAAGGAGCTGCTGGAAAATGCCATCCGCGGCATGCTCTCCGGCCTCGACCCCCATTCCAGCTACCTCGACCCCGACAGTTTCAAAGACCTGCAAGTGGGCACCAGCGGCGAATTCGGCGGACTCGGCATCGAGGTCGGTATGGAAGACGGCTTCGTCAAGGTCATCTCCCCCATCGACGGCACCCCGGCCCAGCGTGCCGGCGTGGAGGCCGGCGATCTGGTGATTCGTCTCGATGAGAAACCCGTCAAGGGCATGACTCTGCGCGACGCGGTCAACATCATGCGCGGCAAGGTAGGTACCGACATCACCCTCACCATCATCCGCGAAGGCGAGGAAAGGCCCCTCAAAATCACCATCACACGCGATATCATCAAGGTAAAAAGCGTGCGCCAGCGCAGCCTCGAAGGCGGCTTCGGCTACCTGCGTATCTCTCAGTTCCAGTCGCACACGGGTAAAAACCTGGCCGAGGCCATCGACGAGCTGAAGGAAGAAAACGACGGTTCACTGAAGGGCGTGGTGCTGGATCTGCGTAACAATCCGGGCGGCGTGCTGAATGCCGCAGTGGATGTCACCGACGCCTTCATCGATAACGGCCTGATCGTCTACACAAAGGGCCGCATCCGCGACTCGGAGCTGAAATTCAACGCCACCTCGCGCACCCTGCTCGACGGCGCGCCACTGGTGGTGCTGGTCAACGGCGGCTCCGCCTCGGCCTCCGAGATCGTCGCCGGTGCACTACAGGATCACAAGCGCGCCATCATCGTCGGCACCCGAACCTTCGGCAAGGGCTCGGTGCAAACCATCCTGCCGCTCAACAACAACACCGCCCTGAAACTCACCACAGCCCGTTATTACACGCCGTCCGGGCGCTCCATCCAGGCCGAGGGCATCGAGCCGGATATCGTCCTCGAGCCGGTCAAGATCACCACCCTGGAGCACGCCGAGGATGGCCATCTGAAGGAAGCCGATCTCGCCGGCCACCTGGAAAACGGCACTGGCAAGGACAAAAAGGAATCTGACCCCAAGGCCGACAAGAAAGCCCCCGAACTGCCTTTGGCGCAAACTGACTACCAGCTCTACGAGGCCCTGAACATCCTCAAAGGGGTGCAGATTCTGGAAAGCCGTTAGGAAGAACCGGCTCCAGAGGAATGAAAACCCATCTGCTCAGCCTGATAAAAACCGTATCCCCGCCAGCCCTGCTGCTGGCGGGAATACTGTCCGGGCATCCAACCCTGGCGGATCCTCTTACCCCCATCGCCGAACCCGGCCGGCCGGCCATCAGTATCATCATCGATGACCTCGGCAACCTCCGTGATCGTGATCTGCGCGCCATCCGCCTGCCCTGGGCCATCACCTACGCCTTTCTGCCGCACACCCCCCATGCCCGCGAACTGGCCAAGCTCGCCAATCGCCTCAACAAGGAGGTCATGCTGCACCTGCCCATGGAGGCCATGGAGCGCAATCGTCTCGGCCCCGGCGCCCTGACCCTGGCGATGACCCGGCAACAGTTTCTGCAACAACTGCGTGACGACATCACCGCCATACCTCACCTCGCCGGCATCAATAACCACATGGGCAGCCTGCTCACCCAACACCCTGGCCACATGCGCTGGCTGATGCAGGAGCTGGGCGAACACGACACACTCTATTTCGTCGACAGCTACACCACCAAGGACAGCGTGGCGATACAAGCCGCCAACGAAAACTGGGTGCCCAACATCCGCCGCGACGTATTTCTCGACAGTGATCGCGACCCCGCCAGGATCCGCGCCGAACTGCACCGCACCGTGCGTTTGGCCCGTGAACACGGCATCGCCCTGGCCATCGGCCACCCCTATCCCGAAACCCTCTCAGTACTGGAACAGGAGCTGCCACGACTGGCCGCCGAAGGCATCGACATCCTGCCCGTCTCACAGCTTCTCGACAAACACATGCAGAGATTCCGCACATGGCGTGCGTTCTTGTCCCCTTAACCCGTACCCCGGACGCCCTCACCCTGATCGAAGCCCCGATCGGCAACGCCAAAAACGCCCTGCAACGCCCGTCATCCTTCAAAAAGCGCCTAAAGGCCCACTATTGCCTCGGGATTCATTAGCCGATAGAATCGGTCGATCTACAGGACGGCAGTCTCTATCGGGGGGCTGCCTTTTTGTTTTTAGCCCGTTTAACAAGCATTAATGGATTAATTGAAGCACACCCAACCATGCCAAATACACTGATGACCACCTACGGACGGCTCCCCGTCAGCTTCGAGAAGGGCGATGGCCCCTGGCTATGGGACACGGATGGCAAGCGCTACCTGGACGCCATCAGCGGCATCGCCGTCTGCAGTCTGGGCCATGCCCACCCGGCCGTTACCCGCGCCCTCTGCGAGCAGGCCGGCCAACTGGTGCACACCTCCAATCTGTACGGCATCCAGCGCCAGCAGGCCCTGGGCGACCGGCTCACCGCCGTGGCCGGCATGGATCGGGTGTTTTTCGGCAATTCCGGTGCTGAAGCCAACGAGGCCGCCATCAAGCTGGCGCGCCTGCACGGCCATGGCCGTGACATCGCGCGCCCCGCCATCGTGGTCATGGAAGGCAGCTTCCACGGCCGCACCCTGGCCACCCTGAGCGCCACCGGCAACCGCAAGGTGCAGGCCGGTTTCGAACCGCTGGTGAGCGGCTTTCTGCGCGTCCCTTACGGCGACCTCGCGGCCATCGCCGCGCTGAGCAAAAACAAAGACATCGTCGCCGTACTGGTGGAACCGGTGCAGGGTGAAAACGGCATTCGCATCCCCACTGACGACTATCTGCCCGGCATCCGCCGGCTGTGCGACGACAATGACTGGCTGATGATGCTGGACGAGATCCAGAGCGGCCTGTGCCGCAGCGGTGAGTGGTTCGCCTGGCAGCACAGCGGCGCGCGGCCCGACGTGCTCACCTGCGCCAAGGCGCTGGGCAACGGCGTGCCCATCGGCGCCTGTCTGGCGCGGGGCAAGGCCGCCGAACTGTTCCACCCCGGCAACCACGGCTCCACCTTCGGCGGCAATCCGCTGGTATGCGCCGCGGCGCTGGCGGTCATCGACACCCTGGACGAACAGGGCCTCGCCGCACGCGCCAAGGCCCTGGGCGAACGACTGCTGGCCGACTTGCGCAGTACCCTCGACGGCGTCGCAGGCATCAGCGCGATCCGTGGCCAGGGCCTGCTGCTGGCCATCGAGCTGGATCGGCCCTGTGCCGAGCTGGTGCAACAGGCGCTGGACGAGGGCCTGTTGATCAACGTCACCGCCGGCCAGGTGGTGCGCCTGCTGCCGCCGTTGATCCTGGACGATGACGAAGCCGCGATGCTGGTGGACACCCTGTCCACCCTGATCCGCCGCTTCCTCACCTGAACGCTTCCACCCAACCCAGCAGAGATCACCGCCGTGGCCGTACGACACTTCCTCACCCTCAACGACCTGAGTCGTAACGAGCTGCGCGCCCTTATCCGGCGCGCCATCGAACTCAAACAAATGCACCACAATGGCGAAATCCATCAGCCGCTGAAGAACAAAGTGTTGGGCATGGTGTTCGAAAAATCCTCCACCCGCACCCGCGTGTCCTTCGAGGCCGGCATGGCGCAGTTCGGTGGCCACGCCGTCTTCCTCTCGCCACGCGACACCCAGTTAGGACGCGGCGAGCCCATCGAGGACTCGGCACGCGTCATGTCCCGCATGCTGGACGTGATCATGATCCGTACCTTTGAGCACGAAAAGATCGAACGCTTCGCCGAATACTCCACAGTGCCGGTGATCAATGCCCTCACCGACCGCTTCCACCCCTGCCAGCTGCTGGCCGACATGCAGACCTGGGTCGAGCATCGTGGCGACATCACCGGCAAGACCGTGGCCTGGATCGGTGATGGCAACAACATGTGCCATTCGTACATCAACGCCGCCCGCCAGTTCGACTTCCAGCTGCGTATCGCCGCGCCCGAAGGCTACCTGCCGGCCACCGGGGTACTGGCGCAGGCCGGGGATCACGTCAGGCTGTGCGCCACCCCGATCGAGGCCGCAACCGGCGCCGACCTGGTCGTCACCGACGTCTGGTCCAGCATGGGCCAGGAAGAAGAGCAGCTGGCGCGCGAGCAGGCCTTTGCCGGCTATCAGGTCAACCGCGAACTGATGGCGCAGGCCGGCGCCGACGCCCTGTTCATGCACTGCCTGCCCGCCCACCGCGGCGAGGAAGTGACGGCCGACGTCATCGACGGCCCGCAGAGCGTGGTGTGGGACGAGGCGGGAAACCGTCTGCACTCACAAAAGGCCCTGCTGGAACACCTCCTTAGCTGACGGTTGGCCGAGCCGGACAAGCGTGCCTCTGCTATCATCCGCACGATGAAGCCCTTACTGGAAATCAAGCACATCGAATGCCGCTACCGCGAACAGACCGTAGTCAGCGGCCTGTCCCTGCATGTCAACGAAGGCAACCTGGTCTGCCTGCTCGGTCCCAGCGGCTGTGGCAAGACCACAGCACTACGCGCCATCGCCGGCTTCGAGCCCATCAGCCAGGGCGAGATCCGTATGGGCGGCGTCAGCCTGTCACGCCCGGGCTTCACCCTGACCCCGGAAAAACGTCGCCTGGGCATGGTCTTTCAGGACTACGCCCTGTTTCCACACATGACGCTCGGCGACAACGTGGGCTTCGCCCTGCGCCAACAGTCGAGCCGGCAGCGGCGCGAAACCATCGACCGTATGCTCAAACTGGTCGGCCTGTCGGATCTTGTCGCACGTTATCCTCACGAGCTATCCGGCGGCCAGCAACAGCGTGTGGCCCTGGCCCGCGCCCTCGCCGCCCAGCCACGCGCCATCCTCATGGACGAGCCCTTTTCCAATCTCGACGTGGATACCCGTGAACGTCTCAGCCTGGAAGTTCGCGACATCCTCAAGGACACGGGCATCACCGGCATCCTCGTCACCCACCACCAAGACGAGGCCTTCGCCCTCGGCGATCAGGTCGGCGTCATGTCGCAGGGCCGCATCCTGCAATGGGACACCCCCTTCAATCTCTATCACGAACCACAGGATCGCTTCGTCGCCGACTTCATCGGCCAGGGCGTATTCATCCCCGGCACCATGCTGAACCGCGACACCGTGAAAACCGAACTCGGCGTACTGCAAGGCGACCGCGCCTACGACTGCCCGCCGGGTGCGCCCGTGGAGCTGCTGCTGCGCCCCGATGACATCGTCCCCGACCCCGGAGGCCAGCAACGAGCCCGTATCGTACAAAAGGCCTTCAAGGGAGCCGAGACACTCTATACCCTGGAGCTGCCTACCGGCACCCAACTGCTATCCCTGCTCCCCAGCCACCTGGATCACGCCATCGGCGAACAGGTTGCCATCCGCGCGGATGTCCACCACCTCGTCGCCTTTCCGCGCTGATAGATCACGCCCCAACCGATCACCGGACACAAAAAAACGCGCCCCGGATAACCGGGGCGCGTTCAGTACTCGTCACTACCGCTTGACTCAAACCTGAATCCGAGGGTTCAGGTCAGAGACCGGACAGGTACTCCGACACCGCGATAATTTCCTCATCCGTCATACCCTGCGCCACCACGGCCATCATGCCGGCCGGGTCATTGGTACGGACGCCGGACTTGAAGTCCCGGAGTTGCTTGATCAGGTAGTCCTTGGACTGCCCGCCAATCACGGGGAACAGTGCATTTTTCTTGTCCAGGCCCTTGCCCTGTTCGCCATGGCACCGAACACAGGCAGCAAAATCACCCAGCTTCTTGTTGCCATACAGGTTTAGTTTTTCGCCTTTCTTGGCCAGCTCGGCATCACCCGGTGTGCCCTTCATCATCTTCAGGCTGGCGTAATAAGCAGAGATATCTTTCAAATCCTGGACATCGGTCACCATTCCGGCCATAGCGACCATGGTTTCGTCAGCGCTGCGGTTACCCGATTGAAAATCCAGCACCTGCTTGTACGTGTAACCCGCATACTGGCCTGCCAGATGCGGGAAGGCGGGGTCGATGCTCATACCATCGGCACCGTGGCAACCACCACACATCTCGGCCTTTTCCTTTCCGGCCTTGGGGTCTCCTTCGCCATCGCGCATGCTACCGGCGATGTTCTTCTCCGCGTAAACTCCCCCTGCGCTCATCATCAAGACAATGAGCAGTACAATGATTCCTCTTCCGCTTCTTTTTGTCATGGAACAATACCCTTCACTAAGTAAGTAAGTTGGAATTTTCCGTTACCGCAACACTGACCCGATATCGGCCGCCAGAAATGTCGCGCCCCCCCTCAAGCACTACCTTGACGGAGTACCTGCCGCAAAAGTACATCAAGCCTGCCAATCAGGTCAATTCCGCCCGGGAACCCGTCACACCCGATAGTCATTATGGACTGCACTTGGTTTTCGCCGGCCGGACTTTTGAGTCCGTCATGACGATAGAGTATTATCGCCGCAGCCTCCTGCATTCTCTATTAGCATCAAGCATCAAGCATCGTGGATCGCAACCCGATGTGCAAGCAAGGCCACAAACGCCATCATGGCCCCGGCCCACACCGGTGTCAGCAACCTTATATTACACCAGTAAGTCGGTACCCCAAACCATGACCAGAAAATTGCTCTTTGCCCTCTGCCTGTTACTGTTGAGCGGCCACGTCTTTGCAGAAACAAAATATGTCGTCGATCAGATTGTCATCACCCTGCGTTCAGGACAGTCCAACCAGCACCAGATACTGCGCACCCTGCCCAGCGGCACAAAAATGGACGTACTGGAAACCCGCGACAAATACAGCCAGGTGCGTCTCGCAGACGGTACCGAGGGCTGGGTGCTGAACCAGTACCTGACCTCGACCCCCATTGCCAAACACCGACTGGCGTCAATACAGAAAAAACTGGCCGAGCTGGAAACGGAAAATGTCCGCCTGAAGCAGGAACTGGCGTCCATCAACAGTGAAAAGAACGACATCGGCGAGCAATATGCCATGCTGAAAAAAGCGGATGAGAAACTCAATGAAGAACTCGACCGGCTGCGCAGCGTCGCCGCCAAGCCCCTGCAACTGAAGAATGAAAACACCCGACTGAAGAAAGAACTGCTGGATATTGAAAACGAGCACGAACTGGTACAACAGGAAAATCAGATGCTGCGCGACAGCGCCGAGCGCGAGTGGTTTCTCACCGGCGCCGGGGTCATCATCCTCGGCATCATTCTCGGCCTGATCGCCCCCAGCCTGCGACCACGCAAGAAATCCAGCTGGAGTTCACTGTAGGCGCGGCCCCCGAGCCACGACGGATGACCCGAGGCCCCCATCAAGGCGCGGAGATGCGTTCCACAGCAGCGCATTACGACGCCTTTTGGAGGGGGGAGGAGACCATCTCATCAGGCTATGTTTCTGCGCAATCCATTGAAATAATAAATTTTTACTCCAGAATCAGGGGGACAGACAAAACTTACAAAGCCATGTATGCAGGGTGGTCACTGCGCCCACGCGGTTGACGCATATTCCACGTGGGCATGAAAAAACCTGCCCACCCCGCCAGGTTTTTTGTGGGGGGCCGTCAGGGCCGGCTCGCCTACTTCTCGATCTGGCTGACATCCCGCACCGCGCCGCGTGAGGCGGAAGTGGCAAACGCCGCATAGGCGCGCAGGGCGGCGGATACCTGGCGCTCACGATCCACTGGCTTCCACGCCGCCTTCCCTTTCGCCACCATGGCCACGCGCCGCGCCACCAGCTCCTCGTCGGGGATCGCCAGGCGAATACGCCGATTAGGGATGTCGATCTCGATGCGATCACCCTCTTTCACCAGCCCGATGGCGCCGCCCTCGGCGGCCTCGGGCGAGACGTGGCCGATGGACAGGCCGGAGGTACCGCCGGAAAAGCGGCCATCGGTGATCAGGGCACAGACCTTACCCAGTCCCTTCGATTTCAAATAGCTGGTGGGATACAGCATTTCCTGCATACCCGGCCCCCCACGTGGGCCTTCGTAGCGAATAACAAGCACATCGCCTGCCCGGATCCGGTCGCCAAGAATGGCCGACACAGCGTCATCCTGGCTCTCGAAGATGCGCGCGGAACCGCTGAAGGTGAGGATGGAATCGTCCACCCCGGCGGTCTTCACCACACAGCCGTCCTCGGCGATGTTGCCATAGAGCACGGCAAGGCCACCCTCGCGACTGTAGGCATGCGCCAGGCTGCGGATGCAACCCCCGGCGCGATCATCGTCCAGCGACGGCCAGCGTTTTTCCTGGCTGAAAGCCTGCTGGGTGGGCACATTACCGGGGCCGGCGCGGAAAAACATCTTCACCTGCTCGTCCCCGGTCTGCATCACATCCCACTGCGCCAATGCCTCGGCCAAACTCCCGGCGTGGATCATGGGCAGATCACGGTTGAGCAGACCGGCACGATCCAGTTCACCGAGGATACCCATCACGCCACCGGCGCGATGCACGTCTTCCATGTGATATTGCTGTGTCGAGGGCGCCACCTTGCACAGCTGCGGCACACGCCGCGACAGGCGGTCGATGTCATCCATGGTGAACTTCACCGCGCCCTCTTCCGCCGCCGCCAACAAATGCAGGATGGTGTTGGTGGAGCCGCCCATGGCGATGTCCAGCGACATGGCATTCTCGAAGGCGCCGAAACTGGCCACCGAGCGCGGCAGCACCGAGGCATCATCGCGCTCGTACCAGGCGTGGGCGATGTCGACAATGCGCCGCCCCGCTTCGAGAAACAACGGGCGGCGATCGGCATGGGTGGCCAGCATCGAGCCATTGCCCGGCAGCGACAGGCCCAGCGCCTCGGTGAGGCAGTTCATGGAATTGGCGGTGAACATGCCCGAACAGGAACCACAGGTGGGACAGGCGGAACGCTCCAGTTGCATCACCGTGTCGTCATCCACCGAGGCATCGGCGGCACTGACCATGGCATCCACCAGATCCAGGTGCACCGCCTGGCCATCAATCACCGCCTTGCCCGATTCCATCGGCCCGCCGGAAACAAAAATGGTGGGGATGTTCAAACGCAACGCGGCATTGAGCATGCCGGGAGTGATCTTGTCGCAATTGGAGATGCACACCAGGGCATCGGCACAGTGGGCGTTCACCATGTATTCCACCGAGTCGGCGATGATCTCGCGTGAGGGCAGCGAATAGAGCATGCCGCTATGGCCCATGGCGATACCGTCATCGATGGCAATGGTGTTGAATTCCTTGGCCACGCCACCGGCCTTTTCCACCTCACGCGCCACCAACTGGCCCATGTCCTTTAAATGGACGTGACCGGGCACGAACTGGGTGAAGGAATTGGCAATGGCGATGATGGGCTTGTCGAAATCGCCATCTTTCATGCCGGTGGCGCGCCACAGAGCGCGGGCGCCGGCCATGTTGCGGCCATGGGTGGAAGTGCAGGAGCGGTATTCAGGCATGGGATTCCTCGTCGCGGATTTTGTGCCGTAGGCGTTCGCAGTAGATTCAACGGATTAATGTAGGTTGAAGACAGACGGCAATAATAACAGATGCTCACCCGGCGGCGGCAGCACAGAAATTCTGCATCCAGCAGAAAAGGATATTTCCATATATTCCCTGTGTTTCCTGTGTTGCAGATTGACCGCCAGGCAGTCTCCTAAAGTCCATCTCCATACTGCCGATACTCTTTTTGCTTATATATGTCCGCTCATATATCCGTTATCCATCTATTAATTTATTCCGGGATTCATACCATGAAGAAATCCTTGTTCTGGCAACTGTTCACACCGGTCAGCCTGATTTTCACCGTCTGCATCATCGTCCTGGCACTGATGATTCCCAATATGGTACGCAACAATACCGAGCAGGAAGCCATTGCCCAGGCCGAAATCACCGTGCAGCAATTTAAGACACTGCGCGCCTATTACACCAAGAACGTGATCAAGAAAATCGCTGGCACGAATGACATTTCCCCGGCCATCGATCACCAGGCCAGTCCCGACAACATCCCCCTGCCGGCGACCATGATCCATGACCTCAGCGGCCTGCTCGAAGAACAGGGCATTTCCATCCACCTTTACTCAGCCTTCCCGTTCCCCAATCGCGAAAACCGCCGGATGGACGATTTTGGCAGTGAGGCCTGGCGCACCCTCAGCCAAAACCCCGATACGGTTTTCAGCCGCGCCGAAGAAATCGACGGCAAAACCATGGTACGTGTCGCCATCGCCGACCGGATGGTCAGCCAGGCCTGCGTCGACTGTCACAATTCCCGCGCCGACACGCCCAAAAACGACTGGCAACTCAATGATGTTCGTGGCGTACTGGAAGTCGCCCTGCCCATTGATCAGTCGCTCGCCAATGGCGTGACGCTGAGCAATGAAATCACCGGCTTCCTGCTCGCCACCGCCTTGCTCATATTCGCCTCGCTCTATTTCATCTACAAAAAGACCATCGGCAAAAAGCTCGAGCAACTGGCCACCGCCCTGCAGGAGATCGCCGAGGGTGACGGCGACCTGACCCGGCGCCTCGATGAAGGCCGCAGGGATGAACTCGGCGAAGTCGCCCACTGGTTCAACCTTTTTGTCGGCAAGCTGCAACACCTGATGGGTGATATCAAGGGTTCCACGGACAGCCTGACGGGCTCAGCCCGGCAACTCTCCCAGATTGCCGAAAAATCCAACACCGAAATCACCGAACAGCAGATGCAGACCGACCAGCTGGCGACCGCCATCAACGAGATGGCCGCAGCAGTACAGGAGGTTGCACACAATACGAAACAGGCGGCAACAACGGCCGACAAGGCCAATCAGGAGGCCAGCAACGGACGCAGCATCGTCAATGGCAACATCGACGCCATGGACAATCTCGCCAACGAAATCCAAAAGGCCTCTGCCGTCATCCATCAGTTGCAGTCCGAATCCAATGAGATCGGCGGCGTGCTGGACGTCATTAAAGGTATTGCCGAACAGACCAATCTGCTGGCCCTCAACGCCGCCATCGAAGCTGCCCGCGCTGGTGAACAAGGACGCGGTTTCGCCGTGGTGGCCGATGAAGTCCGCACCCTGGCAAGCCGCACGCAGGAGTCCACGCAGGAGATTCAAAACATGATCGAACGCCTGCAGTCGCGCGCCCAGGAGGCGGTCAAAGTAATGAATGAAAACCAGGCGCAGAGTCAGGCCGGGGTGGAAAACGCCAGCCGGGTCAATGACTCACTGCAAAACATCAACACCGCCATCGAGGAGATCAGCGACCTCAACACACAGATCGCCAGCGCCGCCGATGAGCAGAGTCATGTCGCCGAAGAGGTGAACCGGAACATCCAGCAGATCAGCCAGTGCACGGATGCCGCCGTCGGCGGCTCCGAGCAGGTCGCCCGGGCCAGCGAGGATCTGACCCGCCTGGCCACGCAGCTGCGCGATCTGGCGGACAGGTTCAAGACCTGAGGCCTTAAGGTGTTTTGTAGGAGCGGATCATGCCCGCGATGGGTTTTACCGAAATGGATATGAAACGCAGCAGTCGCAGAGGTGCAGAGAACACAAAGTTCGTAAAAGGGTTTTCTCTGCATCCTCTGCGCCTTTGTGCTAATTCTTTTCGTTGAAAAACACCCATCGCGGGCATGGCCCGCTCCGATGGGGTACACCATGACGGCCCAAGCATCACTGCTGTCGCGGCGTCAGCCAGAACCACCAGACGATGAAACCGATCAGCGCCAACCCGAGTAGATTTACCAGCCAGCTCATGCGCGGTCTCCTGGTCGAAAGAAGCGCAGCCGATTGGCATTGCTGACCACGGTCACCGAGGACAGAGCCATGGCGGCGCCGGCAATCACCGGGTTGAGCAGCGGCCCACCAAAGGGATACAGCACACCCGCCGCCACCGGGATACCCACCACGTTATAGATGAAAGCGCCGAACAGGTTCTGTTTGATGTTACGCAGCGTGGCGCGGGAAACGGCGATGGCGTCGGCGACACCGTGCAAAGAGCCACGCATCAGAGTGACATCGGCGCTCTCAATAGCCACATCGGTACCCGTGCCGATGGCGAAACCCACGTCGGCGCGCGCCAGCGCCGGAGCGTCGTTGATGCCATCACCCACCATGCCCACCACACGCCCCTCGCCCTGCAACACGGCCACCCTGTCGGCCTTCTCACCCGGCAATACCTCGGCAATCACCTCATCCACGCCCACCGTGCGCGCCACCGCCTCGGCCGTGGCGCGGTTGTCGCCGGTCAACAATACCACGCGGATGCCCCTGGCCTGCAAACGGGCTATGGCTTCGCGGGAGTCGGCCTTGACGGGATCGCTGACCGCCAGCAGGCCGGCAATCCGGCCATCCACGGCAAGAAACATGGGGGTCTGCGCATCGAAGGCCAGGGCCTCGGCACGCGCCACCAACCCGCCGGGCTCAATGCCGTTGTCCGCCATCAGTCTGGCATTGCCGAACAACACCGCACGGCCTTCCACGCACCCGCGCACGCCCAGACCTTCGACGGCAGCGAAACCCTCTAGCGCCGGCCATACCATGTCCCGCTCCCGCGCCGCTTGCAGCACCGCCTCGGCCAGCGGGTGCTCGGAACCCTGCTCGATGGCGGCCGCCAGACGCAGCAACTCCGTCTCATCGAAGTCGGAACCGGGCACCACGGCGGTCAGCGCCGGGCGACCCTCGGTGACGGTACCGGTCTTGTCCAGCACCACCGTATCCAGGGCGCCGGCCCGCTGCAAAGCCTCACCGTTGCGGATCAGGATGCCCTGCTCCGCCGCCTTGCCCACCCCCATCATGATGGCAATGGGCGTGGCCAGTCCCAGGGCGCAGGGGCAGGCGATAATGAGTACGGTCATGGTGGTCACCAGCATGTAGCTGACACGCGGTTCCGGCCCGAAATTGAACCAGACCAGACACGTCAACACAGCGATAATCAGCACCGTGGGCACGAACACGCTGGCGATGCGGTCAGCCAGGCGACCGATAGCCGGCTTGGAATTCTGCGCCTGGCGCACCCGCTCGACGATACGCGCCAACACCGTGTCGGCGCCCACGTGTTTCGCCTGCATGAGAAAACTGCCGCGCTTGTTCAGGGTGCCACCCACCACCTCGTCACCCACGGCCATGCTCACCGGCATGGGCTCGCCGGTAAGCATGGATTCGTCCACCATACTGCCGCCGTCGATGATCACGCCGTCCACCGGGATTTTCTCCCCGGGGCGCACACGCAGGGTTTCACCCAGCCCCACCAGCTCGATGGGCACATCCTGCTCGCGACCCTTGCGCACCACCCGCGCGGTCTCCGGCGTCAGGCCGATAAGACGCTTGATGGCCTCGGAGGTCTTGCCGCGCGCGCGCATCTCCAGTGCTCCACCGAGATTGATGAGGGCGATGATGATAGCCGCGGCCTCGAAATACAGATGCCGCGCCGACTCGGGCACCAGCGCCGGCCACAGCAACACCAGGGTGGAATAGGCCCAGGCGGTGCCGGTGCCCAGCGCCACCAGGGTATCCATGGTGGCGTTATGATTGACGAAGGACTTCCACGCGCCGCTAAAAAAACGCCCGCCGGCATACCAGAGCACGAACAGCGACAGCCCGGCGACCACCAACCAAAAAAACCTGCCCACCCCTTCCAATGGCGGCATCAAGCCCAGCCAACCGACCAGCATCAGCGGAAAACCAATGGCCCCGGCCACCGCCGCCTGTCGCCACAGGGCGCGTAAGTGGGCCTGTTCAGCGACCGCCTTTTCCTCCTCGTCGGCGGCGCCCTTCAGTTCCGTGGCCTCATAGCCGGCGGCGGTAACGGCGGCAATCACCGCCTTGGCCGTCATATCACCGCTCGTCTCGGCGGTATGTTCGGCGAAGTTGACACTCACCGTCACCACCCCCGGCACCGATTTCAGGGCATCCTCCACCGCACCCACGCAACCCGCACAAGCCATGCCGCCGATGGATAGCCGAACCCTTGGCATCAGGCGCTCTTCACCACCGCTGGATAACCCGCCTCGGTGAGCACCTGACACACCGCCTGAGGATCCACCTCCCCCACCACCCTGGCGATCGCGGCGTCCAGATCGAACTCAGCAGAGACGAAACCCGGCACGCCGACCAGGGCCTTCTCGGCATTGCCGATACAGCCACCGCACTTCATGCCCTGGACGAAGAATTCAGTGATGGTTTCCGACATGACATTGTCACTCCTGCTGGTTGGATTTGAATCGGCCTGCGACACCATCGCCGCAAACTGCATGAAGGATCGCAAACTACCACGCCCGGGGGAAATATACCGAAAGGACAGGAACAGATCTTCCGGCAACACCTGCCACAAAATCCACGCAAGCCTGTCGATTTTCTTTACGACGCCGAGGCCACACACCCGCAAAAAATCCCACATGCACACCACATGACTGTTCTCAAACGGAAAAATGCAATGCGGCATAAAAATTGCTTATTGGTCACGATTCGACCAAATTGGTTAAAATTTCACCGCTGGTCAACTTGGCGGCACAAAAACATCATTATCAGGAATCGTCGTATGAGAATTTTCTTGTTGTTATTACTGACCTTTGGCACTGAACGGGCACTGGCCGAAACCACTCTCAGCCCCCAGGAAGCCAAGGAGCTGCGCTGTCTGGCATTGAATATCTATTTCGAGGCCCGCAGCGAGCCCATCGATGGCCAGCTTGCCGTTGCCTTTGTGACCATCAATCGCATGGAGGATCGACGCTACCCGAAAACCCTCTGCGGTGTGGTGTGGCAAAAACGCCAGTTCAGCTGGACCCACGACGGCAAGAGTGACCGACCTCAAGAGCACCGCGCCTGGAAGCAGGCACAGATGATTGCCCGTTTCATTTTCACCAAATACCTGGCCCTGCCGGAAAGGGTGCGGCGCATCATGGATCGCACCAATGGCGCCCTGCACTACTACGCCCCCAAGCTGGCCGACCCTTATTGGGCCAAAGCCAAGGAAGTCACCTTCGCCATCGGAGGCCACGTCTTTCTGGTCGAGCGTTCCTGAAACAACAGACGCCAGCAGCGGAACCCGGCGCTGCCCCGCCGCCATCATTCCGGAGATCCGGCTTGAGGTGGCAGCTTCCATGGCAGGTCGTCATCCCCTTCCGCCTGCGAACGCTGGGTGAGGATGTAGGGACGGGTATCGGAGGATTCGTAATAGGTGCGGGTCATCATCTCGCTCATGATACCGGTGGTGAAAAACTGGATCGAGACCACCACCAGCAATACCCCCAGCAGCAGCAATGGGCGACTGCCGATCTGCTCGCCGAACACCAGCTTGATAAAGACCAGATAGGTCAGAATCAGACCACCCAGCCCCCCCATCACCAGGCCGATACGACCAAAGAAGTGACCCGGCCGGGCACGGAAGCGCATAAAGAAATACACGAACATCAGATCCAGCAACACCCGATAGGCGCGTGAAATACCGTATTTGGACTCGCCGTACTGGCGCGCGTGGTGTTTCACCACCTCCTCCTTGATACGCAAGGGCGAAGTATTGGTGGCCACCCAGGCGGGAATAAACCGGTGCATCTCACCGTACAGGCGGATGTTCTTGATCACCGTGGCGCGATAGACCTTGAGACTGCAACCATAGTCATGCAGGCGCACGCCGGTGATACTGCCGATAAGGCGGTTGGCGATACGCGAAGGGATCTTGCGCATCACCAGATTGTCGTGGCGATCCTTGCGCCAGCCGGACAGCAGATCGAGGTCTTCGCGCAGCAGGCGCGCCACCATGCGCGGGATGTCGATGGGATCATTCTGCAAATCACCATCCATCGTGACAATGACATCACCACGAGCATGGTCGATACCGGCCTGCATCGCGGCCGTCTGGCCAAAGTTTCGCTGCAACTGAATAAGATGAACATGCGCATTGCCCGCTTCCAGGGACTTGCGCACCACCGCCACCGTATTGTCATTGCTGCCGTCGTCCACCAGCACCAACTCCCAAGATGCGGCATAGTCCTTCAGAGCCTTGTTGATGGTCGTGATCAGCGGCCCGACACTCTCCTCTTCGTTATACAGGGGAACCACCACCGACAGGGGGCAGGCCTCTGTAACAGGGGCATTGACCACACTCTTTTCAGTCACATCATTCATCACGGACATATCATTCCACCGCTAAACCGGGGCACCTCACATCGGCGCAATTGCGGCGACTATACCATCAAGGGGCGCCGGACTCTCCAAGGGTTTATTCAACCAAGATCAATCAATTAAACGATCTGTCCACTGGTTCTGGGCATTCGCCTGACGTTGAAATAAATTTATTTATTATCATGTAGTTAGATGTTCCTTGAAGTCCCTTGGTCGGCGGATGAACCCCAAAATTTGAGAATGAATAAAACCATATTGCCGGGCCTGGGTAAAAAACATCCCTGCCCCTCATCCCACCAGGGTCACTGCCGACAACGCCGCTGGGTGTTTTTTCAGCCGTGACAATACGGCCTTGTTAATAACACTGGTGCAGTGGCTTTATTCACAAAAGGCGTAAAAATACCATTTTGGGAAAAGCGCCTTTCTCCCAGCCTTGAATTTCCCTAAAATCCATCGCAACGCCACCGCAGGGAGTTTTTTGCATGGACAGCCCACAACTGGTTCCAACGAACCAGATCACCCGCGCACAGACCCGCTACATCGACACCGCCATCGACCACCTCAATGGCAGTTGTCTTCTGGCGCTGATCGCCCCCGGCGACAACCCCAAGGTGGTACGGCAGCAGTTACAACAAGGCCAGATGGCCTACCTCACCCC
>DRKN01000199.1 GCA_011051755.1 Gammaproteobacteria bacterium | reverse complement strand
AGGCAGTACCGTGCTGGCTACGGTACCGGTGCAATACAACCGTTTCTCCCGCGATTATCGAGTATTTTATCGGTGGGAAGCACGTACTTCGGGAGAGACGACCCTTACCGCGAAATACCTGGGTACGGCCCGCAATGAGCCCAGCTCAGTAACAGCAACGGTCACTGTCACGGATTCGGTGGCAGCGGCCAATGACCCATATTTTTCACCGCACACGAATCAGCTTTTGGCAGTTAACCAGATGTCAAATACCGAATTAATACAGCGTAATCAGTTTTTGTTTTCCAAATGGACTGGAGTAGCCAATGAAAACTAAACAAATACAACTATACCTGATGGCGTTGCTGATACTGGTTGCCGGGATGTTTGTTGCCAACTCAATGGCGGCAGAACGGATTACCTATGTACACTTCGATGCGCTGGGCTCTCCCCTTGCCGGATCCGACCGCGATGGAAAGCTGGTCTGGCGGGAAGAATATACGCCTTATGGTGACACCGTCGATGGGGCCGAGACCACCGGCAGCATAGGCTTTGCAGGCAAGCTGCATGACCCGGATATCGGCCTCTCCTACTTTGGGGCCCGCTGGTATGACCCCGTCACAGGACGATTCATGGGCGTGGACCCGGCTGATTTCTATCAGGAGAACATCCACAGTTTCAACCGCTATACCTATGCCAATAACAATCCCTATGCCTACGTCGACCCGGATGGCAATCTGCCGATTCTGTTGGTCGCCTATGGCATCTACAAGGCGGCAAGCATTGCCTATGATGCCTACACCACCTATCAAACCGTATCGGACTCATCGGCCAGCACCACGGAAAAAGTGGTTGCCGTCGCCAGTCTGGCCGCGGGAGCGGTGGACCCCACCGGGGCGGCCAACAAGCTGAAATCACTCTCCAGATTATCCAAGGCGACGAAAAGTGTTCCAAAAAGTGCCACAAAGAGTGTAGGAAGAGCAACGTCTAAATCTGATAGCGTTATTCATGTAACGAAAGATGGAGTGGCACTCCCTCCTGGCTCTAAGTACAAAATTCCAGATAACTATGTGCAAAACCCGCATAGATCAGGCAACTATGGTGAGATAGTTAACGGCAAGTTCAAAGAACGTTTACGCATTGACCCTCCGACCCTGCCAGGGCAAAAAGGGCCAAATTATTCTCACTATCACAAAAATGGTAAGGGAACGCACTACAGCCCAAGGCCAGGCGATAAAGACCCAGGGTTCTAGTATGGATGCTAAATTTGACTCTTTGCCGTGGCACGATGCTGAACTGCTATCAATTAGCATTGACCGTTCAAATGCTGGTAATAATGACACTGTTACTTTTGTAGTTAAGTGGCCAGATGGGAATAAAAACGAAATTATTTTTAATGATTGCTACTTTTTTGATGCAAGAATGAATTTTGGTGTTGTCGCGGAAGAAAGCATCTTGGAAGCTATATGCTTGGATGAGAGCAGCCAAATCTCTGATATAAAAAGCAAATGGCAGTCTTTAGGAGTGGAGTTGGATAATATCTGTTGCTATCGAATAATCACTAATTCAACCAATAGCCAAGTTGATATTTATGCGTTGTCTTATACGTTGTCATAATTGATGAACAAAGCCCCGCAAACGCGGGGCTTTGTTGTCATTCGAGGTATCGGCGGGTATCGGGTCACGTAAGTTAAGACTATCCGTAATCCTCCTGGTAAAGATTTGGCGCATGAGCGTGGCCGTGAAGCTGCAAAAGGCTATGGGTACAAGTACTCGAAGCTAAGGGGTCAAGACTAGTAATATATAGTAATAGGAAGCTATACTTCCCTGCCATGGCCAGACCACTAAGGATAGAATATCCAGGCGCTTGGTATCACGTAATGAATCGTGGAGCGGGGCAGAGGTGTGTTTTTACAAGCCTCGCTCAAAGGCACTATTTTTTATCCCTTCTTGCGGACGTTCACGAGCGATTCAATGCCGAATGGCATGCTTATTGTCTGATGGACAACCATTACCACCTTTTACTGCGCACGCCTGACGGTAATCTACAGCGCATCATGCGTCACATTAATGGGTTGTATACACAATATTTCAATCGTTCAGAAGGGACGGATGGGCCTTTGTTCCGCGGACGTTACAAGGCTATCTTGGTTGATGCACAAAGTTATTGGTTACAGTTGTCCCGCTATATTCATCGTAACCCCTTGGAAGCCAGGCTGTGCCGTTCCCTGTCCCAGTATCGCTGGTCAAGCTACAAAGCCTATGTTGGGATTGACGAAGTTCCGGTTTGGTTGGCCACCGAGTATATACTCAATGCGATTGGGGCGCGCGATGTCCACGAGTGCTATAAAGTCTACGTTGGTCAGGCCATTGATAAAGGGTTGGCGGAATTCTATGGTAAAAAAAAGCTGAGACCGATTTTAGGGGATGACCCGTTCAAATCCAGTATTTTGGCGGGTAAACCTAATATCGTCGATGTTCCAGAGTTAGCCGCTGAGCGAGTAATGGCCAGCTTGGAGCAAATCATCGAGGCGGTGTGTTTATATTACCAAATAGAAGAGGAACGAATTTGGCAGAAAACCCGAGGGAAAGGTGTAACAAGTCCAGCCAGATCAGTAGCCATGTATCTTTGCCAACAAGTGGCGGATATGCGATTAGCAGAAATCGCGGAAATATTCGGATTAGCCAGCTATGCCAGTGCAGGGGCAACAATACGCCAAGTTAAAACCAGGCGGTTTAATAACCGTCAGCTGGATCAGGATTTAAACTATATATTACTAGATTTGACCCCATGAGCTATCAGGCTGCTCTTCCCGCAAACCATAGCGAGGTTGGTTTCCCATTGGTGGGCAATGCCCATCCCATGGGGGAATGATCTCCCTTGTGCCAGCAGTCCTCCTCAAGGGATAATACGCCGCCTTTTCCGCCAGCAAGCCCATCGGTCGCCAACGCATGAAGAAACACCTCGAATCCCTGATTCACTCCGCTATTGAAACCTTGCAGGGCGATGGCGTGTTACCCACTGATTTGCAGGCCAAGATTCTCGTCGAGCGCACCCGCGATGCCAGTCACGGCGATTATGCGAGCAATATCGCCCTGATGACGGCCAAGGCGGCGAAGTGCAGTCCACATGTTCTGGCGGAAAAGATCCTCGCTGCGCTGCCGGATTCCGCGCAGGTGGCGAAGGCCGAAATCGCCGGGCCGGGCTTCATCAATTTCACTCTCACCGAGGCGACGGCCTATGCGGTGGTCGGTACGGTGCTGGCGTCAGGTGAGGCCTACGGGCGCTCCGCCATCGGCGACGACAAACCCGTACAGGTGGAATTCGTCTCCGCCAATCCCACCGGCCCGCTGCATGTCGGCCACGGCCGTGGTGCGGCCTATGGCGCGGCGGTGGCGGATCTGCTCGCTGCCGTGGGGTTCAAGGTACACCGCGAGTATTACGTCAACGATGCCGGTCGGCAAATGGATATCCTGGCGGTAAGCGTATGGCTGCGCTACCTCGACCTGTGCGGTGAAACGCTGGTTTTCCCCGTCAATGGCTATAAGGGCGACTATGTGTGGGATATCGCCGCCGACCTGCGCCGCGCACACGGCGACGCCTATCGCCATGATGCCGAGATCGTGCTCAGCAATTTGCCCGCCGATGAGCCCGAGGGTGGCGATAAAGAGCAGTATATCGATGCGCTTACCCAGCGTGCCAAGGAACTGCTCGGCGAGGCCGCCTACCGGCAGATCTTCGATGCCGGCCTCAATAGCATCCTCGACGACATCCGCCGCGACCTGGAAGGTTTCGGTGTGGTCTACGAGGAATGGTTTTCCGAACGCTCGCTGACCGAGTCCGGCGCTGTGGGGTGCGCCATCGAACGCCTCAAGGAGGCGGGGCATCTGTATGAAAAGGGCGGTGCATGGTGGTTCCGTTCCTCTGCATTCGGTGACGAGAAAGACCGCGTGGTGGTGCGCGACAACGGCCAGACGACCTATTTTGCCTCCGATATCGCCTATCACATGCAGAAGCTGGAGCGCGGTTTCGAGCGCGTCATCGACGTTTGGGGCGCCGATCACCATGGCTACGTGCCGCGCGTAAAGGCTGCACTGACCGCTCTCGGTGACGATGCCGGCAGGCTGGACGTGTTGCTGGTGCAGTTCGCCATTCTCTACCGCGGCAAGGAGAAGGTGCCCATGTCCACCCGCTCCGGCCAGTTCGTCACCCTGCGTGAGCTGCGCGCCGAGGTGGGCGACGATGCGGCGCGCTTCTTTTATGTGATGCGCAAGTGTGAACAGCACATGGATTTCGATCTTGAACTGGCTAAGTCACAGAGCAGCGACAACCCGGTGTATTACATCCAGTATGCCCACGCACGGGTTTGCAGCGTGTTGCGGCAAATGGCTGAAAAGGGCCTGAAACATGATGAAAAACAAGGGCTTGCCAATCTGCCGAAACTCACGGAAACACACGAGCAGGCCTTGCTGACACGCCTTTCCCGCTATCCCGAGGTGCTGGAGGCGGCGGCGCTGAATCACGAGCCGCATCAGTTGGCTCACTGCCTGCGTGATCTGGCTAACGCGTTCCACACCTACTACAACGCGCACCAGTTTCTGGTCGGTGATGCGGTCTTGCGTGATGTCCGCCTGTGCCTGATCCGTGCCGTGCGCCAGGTGCTTGCCAATGGCCTCAATCTGCTGGGTGTGTCCGCACCGGAGTCCATGTGACCCGAGACTACAAAAACACCCCCAAGCCCGGCGCGGCGCCGAAAAAGAAAAAAAAGGCCCCTGCGGCCACGCCCGGTTGGGTGTGGTTGTTAGCGGGTTTAGCCATCGGCCTGTTCGTCGCCCTGCTGGTGTATCTGAAAGACTTTTCCGCCACAAAAGACAAGGCTGCACCGGTGGTCGACCGGGGGCATTCCGCTGAGCCGGTGGAGAAGAAAGTGGAGCCGGAACAGGCCTCGGAGGCCCAGAAGCCACGTTTTGATTTCTATAATCTGCTGCCGGAAATGGAAGTGCTGATCCCTGATCAGGAACTTGCCGCCGAGCGTGAAAAAGAGCCGGCTGAAAGGGTACTGTACTACCTGCAGGCGGCCTCTTTCCGCAAATTCGGGGAGGCCGATCGCATGCGCGCTCAGCTGGCCCTGATGAACATCGAATCGCAGATCCAGCGCGTTACCGTTAACGATACCCAGACTTGGCATCGGGTGCGCATTGGCCCCTTTACGAGTGCTCGCGAGATGGATAAGGTGCGTGGCCGTCTGCGTGCCGCGAACATCGATCCTATCGTGCTGAAGGTCAAAAACTGATCGCTTGTCATGGATCGGCACTTTTGGTCAGTTTCTGACGCTTTGTGACACCGGTCACGCTCTGGCATATCCCCTCTTTCGCACTCCCTGACCAGCCCCAAAACCGGTAAATAAATGGCCCGCGCCGCCGCTATAACGAGAAGACCTTCCTTCCCCTTTCAGGATCGGAATATCAGGAACTCGTGGAATGAACGCTGCCAAACAATTGCTGGATCACAAACTGCTGAAATCACTGTCGCCACTGTGCGATCTCAGTCCCGATATGCTGACTGAACTGAACGCCAAGTCACGGGTTGAGCAGGTGGTCAAGGGCGCGACCATTTTCAAACAAGGGGACAGGGATCAGCGCACCCTGTATCTCATTTCCGGCAAGCTGGAATTGACCGATGCCAATGGCCGTTCGACGATGCTGGCCGCCAATACTCCACAGGCCAGCAAACCTATTGATGGCGTCACCCCGCGCCGAGTCAGCGCCACGGCCAAGACCGCCGTCACCCTGCTGAATATCGATGCCAGCCTGCTGGAAATGCTCCTTAACTGGGGGCAAAAGCAGAGTTATCAGGTGTCGAATATCGAGACTGAAAAAGAGGAGGAAGAGGACTGGATGAGTCGCTTCCTGCAGTCCAAGGTATTTCTTAAGCTGCGCGCCGAAAACATCCAGGCCATGATGATGCGTATGGAAGAGGTAACCCTGCGGGCTGGCGAGGTGGTGATCAAGCAGGGTGACACGGACGACAATTACTACATCATCGCCAAGGGCCGTGTCCGGGTGGTGCGCAAGGTCTCACCGGATGCACCGCCCATGAAGCTGGCCATCCTCGATGCCGGCACCGGCTTTGGTGAAGAGGCGCTGATCAGCAATGGCACGCGCAACGCCACCGTCACCATGGAAGAGGATGGCTGCCTGATGCGGCTGTCGAAAGAGGATTTCATCAGCCTGCTGGTAACTCCCGTGCTGCAGTACCTGCCTTACGAAAAGGCCAAGGCCATGCAAGGCGTGGATGTGGAATGGCTGGATGTGCGTAAGCTCAGTGAATATTCCCGTGGCAGTCTGCCCGGGGCGCGTAACATGTCGCTGGCGGAGTTGCGCCTGGGTCTGCGCAAGCTCAACAAGCTGCACCAATATATCGTCTTCAGCAACCACACCCATCGTGCCGCCGCCGCGGTGTTTTTATTGAATCAGCAGGGCCTGGATGCCTTCGTTCTCAGCGATGGCCTGACCGCTGTGCCACGCGCGGATCTGATCGAATCCGTCAGTGCCAAGCCGGAATCTCTACCGGAGCCCACTGCTCCGGACAATGTTGTCACCTTACCCGGGGCGCCGGCTGCCACTGCTGAAAGTGACGGTCGCGTCGAGGCCTTGATGAACAAGGCCAAGACCCGTGTGCAGCAGGAAATGCGCCGTACCCGGGCCGCCGAAGAGGCGCGTAAAAAAGCGCAGATCGAAGTGGCGCGACTGAAGGCTGAGGCCGATGCGGTGCGTAAAAAGGCGGAGGAGCAGGCACAGGTGGCGGCCGACCGGGCACGCTCCGAAGCCGAACGTCAGGCCGCTCAGCAGCGTGCCGAGGCGATGGCCAGGCAGCAGGCCGAGACCGAGGCCGCCGCACAGCGTGCTGAGACCGAGGCGGCGCGTGCAGAGATGGCCGAACAGGCCCGCCTGCAGGCCGAGTCTGAAATTGAAAAACTCAAACAGGAATCCACCGCCGCTCGTGGTGAAGTGGAAGAACAAATCCGCCGTAGCGCGGAACAGGTCAGGCAGGAGGCGGAAAAAGAGATTAGTCGTCTCAAGAGCGAGGCGGAGCTGGCCCGTCGCCGCGCCGAGGAACAGGCGTTGCTGGCGGCCGACAAGGCGCGCTCCGAGGCCGAACGCGAACTGGCGCGCCAGCGTGCCGAGGCTATGGCCAGACAACAAGACGAAGTGGAAAAGGCCCTGAAAACGGCCGAGCAGGAGGCCATACGCGCCCAGCAGGCCGAGGAGGCCCGTCGTCAGGCCGAAGAAGAGATGGAACGCATGCGGCTATCAGCGGAAGAGACCCAGCGGCAGATGGAAGAGCAGGCGCATCTGGCCGCGGATCAGGCCCGTTCCGAGGCGGAGCGGGAGGCCGCGAGAATGCGTGCCGAAGAGCTGGCTATCAAGCAAGCCGAGATCGAGGCGGTGATGGAAAAGGCTGATTCCGAGGCCGCGCGCGCCAGTGCGGCGGAAGAGGCCAGGGCCCGTGCCGAAACCGAGGTGGCGCGTCTCAAGTCTGAGGCGGAAGCGGCGCGTATCCAGGCCGAACAACAGGCACGGGTGGCGGCCGATCAGGCGCGCTCCGAGGCCGAGCGTGAGGCGGCGCGGATGCGTGCCGAGGAAATGGCTCGTCAGCAGGCGAAAATTGAAGGCATGGCAAGTCGTGTCGAAGAAGAGAGTCTGCGCGCGCAGCAGGCCGAAGAGGCACGCAAGCGTGCTGAGGCGGAGATTGAACGCCTGAAGGTTGACGCTGAAGTGGCGCGTATGCAGGTGGAAGAGCAGGTTCAGCGCGTGGCCGATGCGGCGCGTAGCGAGGCCGAGCGTGAGGCGGCCCGTGCCAAGGCGGCGGAAGAGGCGCGCCTGCAGGCCGAGGCTGAGCGGGACAAACTGGTGCAGGAGGCCGAGCAGGCACGCATACAGGCCGAGGTGCAGGCCCGTATGGCGGCCGATCAGGCGCGCTCCGAGGCCGAGCGTGAAGCGGCGAGAATTCGTGCCGAGGTGTTGGCTCAACAACAGGCGGAACTGGAAGTGATGGCCAGCCGCGCGGAAGAAGAGGCGCAGCGCGCCCAGGCGGCCGATGAGGCCCGTCAACGTGCCGAACGGGAGATTGCCTTGCGTCAGGAGGCGGCCGATGAGGCCGCGCGCAAGGCCGCCGATGAGGCGCGGCGGGCGCAGGAGGCCGAACAGGCCCGTCAGGCGATGGAGAAAGAGCTGGGCAGCATGCGCGCCGAAGCGGAAGCCGCCCGGGCGCAGGTGGAGCGACAGGCCCGTCTGTTCGCTGCTGCCCAGCGCCTGGAGGCGGAAGAGGCCGCTGGCGTGGCTGAGCAAAAAAACGAGCAGACAACGGCCCGGGCAGAGGTTGAACAGGTGCAGGAGGCGCTGGCGCAACAAAAAGAACAGTTGCAACAGCAAGAGGCCGAAGCCGAGTTGGCACGTATCAAGCTGGCCCAGGCGGAAGAGGCGCGGGCCCAGCAGGAGGAGATGGCCCGTCTACAGCGGGAAGAGGCCGAACGGGTGCGCATTGAAGGAGAGGCGATTCGTCAGCGTCTTGAGCAAGAGGCGGAACAGCGCAAACGCGAGGTGGAAGAGGCCGCGCGTATTGCACGGGAAGAGGCTGAGCGCTCCAGGGCTGCGGCCGAAGAGATGCGGCTACAGGCCGAAAAGGAAATCAAGCGCCTCAAGGCAGAGGCTGAAGCGGCGCGGTTTCAGACCGAAATCGAGATCAAACGTTCGCTTGCCCAGGCGCGTAAAGAGGCAGGGCGGAAACAGGTCAAGGCCAGGGCGGTGGAGAAGGCGCGGCATACGGCCGAGTCCGCCCGGCGTCGCAAGCAGGTGGATCAGAAACGGGTGCAGCGGCAGCGTGAGGCGCGCGAACAAGCGCTGAACAGCCTCGGTGAGGGGGGGCTGGATGATTTTCTGTCTGACGATCCACCCTCCGGCAATGTGCAGGATGTCGCTGGCGATGATGTCCCGCCGGGTTCGGCGTCCCCGACGGGCCGGCCTGATCCATCGTCGTCCGGCAGCCCGTCGGTGGATCGGAGCAATCTGATCGATGCGGCCGAAGTGATGCGGGTGGATCCGCAGGCACGCAAGAATACTTGGGTCTCGGATGATTTCATTTGGGAGGCGGCCCTGGGTTATCGCAGGGATCCGAATGTCGAGGCCATGGGTTCACCCGCGGGTAACGTAAATGTCGAGGAAAGCAAGCCCACACCGGCACCAGTAGAAGAACCGGCGATGGCAGCGGAGACGGCTCAGCGCGTTGAATCAGCAACGTTTTCTTCGATGGATATCGATCACAATATTCGTCCACAGGCGATCAAACCCAGCGGTAAACCGGTGCGAAAAGGTTTGGGCAAGGGCCGTCTGGGTCTGATGGTGCTGAGTGTTGTGCTGGCGACGGGTGTGGGCTATGTCATGATTAGCGGCGATACGTCGCCGCAGCTGCAACAACTGGTGGGCAAGGGGGCGGATTCCCTGGACGTCATTGAGAACAAGGTATCGTCGACCCTGTCGACCTGGAAGGATGAGGAGGGTCGTGAAAAACGTCATGAAACGGCTGATAAAGAGGGTGATACCGAAACAGCCACTGCCGCAGTAGCGCCGGTGGAGGACAGTGAAGAGAAGATGGCCAGACTGCGGCAGCGGTTGGAAACGATCCGCGGCGAGGCCGAACAGAAGGCGCGTGAGCAGGCGCTGCAGGCGGCCCGGCGTGAAGCGGAGTTGTCACTGAATCAGTCCGCCGGGGTAGTGGCCGTTGGTGCATCGACCGATGCGCCGGTGTTGCAGGCGCCGGATGCGGCAAGTCTGCAAGATGTCATGCAGGCATTGGAGGCGGTGGTGACGGAAAATCCGTTGAGCAAGCCTGAGCCGGTTGTCGCAACCGGTGTGACAACCGGTGTGACAACCGATGTGTCTCCTGTGATGGAGGATCCCGCATTCTCCGCGGCAGCGGAACCCCGGATAGCTGTTCCGGTTTCCGATATAGAGGGTGTGATTCCGCAGGGCATGGCCAATGGCGCGGATGCTAATGCCGTTGTCGGCGAGGCGCCGGAGGCTGCCCCCGTCAATAGCGCGGACGAAGCCAGTCGTGGTGATATTCCGGTGGCGGGGACGGTGGTCGTGGAGACCATTGCGGAGACGGCTCCCGCCCTGGATGGGCCTGCCTTGGCAGATCAGTCAGTGGCGCCAGTCGTCGAAGCAGAGGTCGTGGAGACGGAGCTGGAATTCGTTCCGTAACAATTCTGCACGCCGATTATCCAGGATCCCTGCTGTCTGTGGATTTAGCGCGGAGCCTGTCCTCGCCCAGGCATTCGAATATCTTGCCGAAGAAGGCGTCGCGGTCGATGGGTTTACTGATAAAGCCGTTGGCGCCAGCCTTGCGACCCCACATCTGCTCGGTGCTTTGCTGTTCCCCGCTGACGATGATAATCGGCGTATCGGCGGTCATGGATTCCTGGCGTAGCTGGCGCGTGGCTTGATACCCATTGATGCCCGGCATCACGACATCCATCAGGATCAGATCCGGTCGCTCGGCCTTGGCCTTGCTCACGCCGTCTTCGCCATTCATGGCGGTAATCACCTGGAAGCCTGCCTGGGTCAGTACTTTGGTGAATGCGGCGATAACGGTCGGCGAGTCATCCACGACTAAAATAGTGATATCGTAGCCGTTATCCGGCCGTGGCCGTTTGCGGCGCTCCGTGGTGGCGTCTGCGGTGCTGCTGCGTTTGAACAGGTTTCTGAGCGAAAATCGGCGCATCGGTGAATATTCCTTTGGTGGTGTTTGGGCGCAACTCGTCGATACTAGCGGCTTGTGATCTGCAAATATAGATCGTATTACCAGGGTAGAAATCAGGACTTGCTTTCTCTGTCAGGGAACTACAGTGATATCATCAGGGCTCCTCCGCCATTTTTAGGGATTTCATGCAGGTATCCTTCGAGTTTTCCTCTATCGGCGTGATCCACTCCTGTTTCAAGCAGAAATTTGGTATTCCGCGTCAGCCCGGTCTGGTCACAGAGGCGCAGGCTTCACTGGAGTTATTGCCTCCCTATGATTGTGCGGAGGCAGTGACGGAACTGGCGGGGTTTTCGCATCTGTGGATCGTCTTCGTGTTTCATCAGTCCCTGCGTGATGGCTGGCGACCTACGGTGCGGCCGCCGCGCCTGGGGGGAAATCGCCGCATCGGCGTATTCGCTTCGCGTTCACCATTTCGTCCCAATCCCATCGGCCTGTCGGTCGTGCGTCTGCAGGGGATTGTCGAGCAGAATGGCAAGC
The DNA here is from genome assembly GCA_011051755.1 of Gammaproteobacteria bacterium. Classification (GTDB taxonomy): domain Bacteria; phylum Pseudomonadota; class Gammaproteobacteria; order SZUA-152; family SZUA-152; genus DRQN01. The sequence goes on along the minus strand of DRKN01000199.1, from coordinate 29,445 downwards.
GGCTGCTGAAACTGGGGGGTATCGACTTGCTGGATGGTACTCCGGTGCTGGATATCAAGCCCTATCTGCCCTATGGCGATGCCATTACCGATGCCCGTGCGGGTTATGCGCAGGCCGCGCCGGGGGCGCTGTTGCCGGTGATCTTCAGTCCCGAGGCGGAGGCGAAGATAAAGGCGGCGGAAGCGGATTATCCCGGCTTGCAACGCTTGATTGAACAAGTGCTGGCGGCTGATCCTCGACCCGCCTACCAAGCGGGTAAGCCGCAGCGGCGCCAATTTGGTATGCGTCTTTGGGACTATGATGTGCAGTGGGAAATGGTGGACGGTGAGGTGTGGGTGACGGGGCTTGTCTTGCTGTCACTGGATGAGACTCCCTGAGCGTGGTTGCGAAATGCCTGTGTTGGAAGCCTGTCGGATTGGGTGTTTTTTTTCAAGAATGTGCAATCACATGTCGATGATGGATATATTTTCATCTTACGCTTACCTTAACTCGGGGAGGGCAGGGGCTACGTCCCGCTGTTTCTATTTTGTCGGAAAATAATATGATGACAACGGACGTCAGCGCGCTCCTGGGACGGCATGTAGCGCCGGTACTGGACAATCCGGATGGCCGGCTGCCCGCCGGAATCGCCTTTTTTCTGCGTCACGATACCGACTCGGCGCAGATTTCCCTGCTCGGCTATTCCGGTGCGACCTTCAGATCTGAGGGTTATTTTCATCTTGCCGTAAAGCAGGCGGTGATGCTGCCGGATCTGTTTGGTGGCTACGGGGCCGCTATGCCGCTTTCCCTGTCCGCCGCTGCGTTAGCGGAAAAAAATATTTTTCAGCGTGAATTCGGCGTGAGCCATTTTGCCGCGGCCAGCCTTCGTCTCGATGGCCGGGCAATGGGTGCTCTGTTAGTCGGGCGTGGGGAACAGGAGGCGCCATTCAGCCCGCAGGAAATTACCGCCCTGGAGGCCACGGCTCACCAGTTGGAAGATTCGCTGCAACAGGGCTTTTGCGCGGCAAAAAACCGCCGCTCGCAGGAACGCTTTCGTTTGCTCAATGAACAGGTGTCCAATCCCATCGTGATACTGGATTGTGATCTGAAGATCCGTGAGGCCAACCGGGCCACTGCGAGCCTGTTGGGTATGAATGCAGAAGACCTGCCCGGTTGTGGTATCGAGGCCTTTTTCGTCGATGGTGGCCGACAATTGCAGGTGCTGCGAGACATCGAGCGTGATGGTGCGACCTTCTTCGAGGCCGCCGTACAGCGCCCTGATGGCGCCCTGTTGCATGTGGATGTGCATGCCAATCTGATCACCCTGGGTGACGAGCCCATGATCAAGATATTCCTCCGAGATATCAGTGCGCGTAAGCAGGCCGAAGAGGATCTGCGACAAACTCATCAACATATACGGCATATTCTTGAGTCCACCAACGATGCTTACGTGGCCATTGACGATGATTGGAATATCACCTATTTCAACGCCCGTGCCGAAGATTTGTTTCAGGTGTCACGTGAGCAAATGCTGGGGCATAGCCTATGGGATCAGCTACCGGAGTTTGCCAGTTCCTGTTGCAAGAAATTCCACCATTCACGCACTAGCGACAAGATGCTGCAATTTGAAAGTTACTATCCTCCGTTAGACCGTTGGGTGGAGACCCACACCTATCCTCATTCGGATGGCCTGTCGATCTTTTTCCGTGATATTACCGAGCGCCGTCAGGCGGAGTTGATGTTGCGGGACAGCGAACTGCGTCTGCGCACGATTCTCGACAATATGATGGACGGCATTATCTCAGTGGATTCACTGGGATTTATCGAAACCTTCAACCCAATGGTGGAACAGTTGACAGGCTATAGTGCCGAGGAGCTTATCGGTACCAATGTCAGTATTCTGGCGCCGGGTATCCAGAGTAAAAAACAGGACAAATTCATTCGCTGTTACCTGACGAATGGGCGCTCGGATCTCGTCGGTCAACGCAGTGAACTGACGGTTTGTCGCAGGGATGGCAGTGTTTTTCCCGCCGAGGTCTCCCTGAGTGAAATGCGCCTTGGTCGTAAACGGAGTTTTATTGTGACGCTGCGGGACGTCACGGAGAAAAAACGTGTCGAGGCAGAGCTGCAACGCTACCGCGAGCATCTTGAGGAGCGGGTGCGTGAGCGTACCGCTGAATTGGTGGTGGTGCGAGATCAGGCCGAGCAGGCCAATCGTGCCAAGAGCGCCTTTCTGGCCAATATGAGTCATGAGTTGCGCACGCCGCTGAATGCCATCATCGGTTATAGCGAATTGCTGCAGGACGAGGCCGGCGAGCGGGGGCTGTTGGATATGTGTAATGATCTCGGTCGTATTCATCAGGCTGGTGATCACCTCCTCAAATTGATCAACAGTGTGCTGGATCTGTCGAAGATTGAAGCTGGCAAGCATGTGATGGATCTGGAGTGGTTCAATGTGCGGGGAATGGTGCAGGAGTGTCTGTCGACCCTGCAGCCACTGTTGGAAAAAAATCATACCCAGCTGGAATACCACTGTGCTGATGACGTGGGTGAGATGCTGGCCGATAATTTGCGGGTGCGCCAGTCACTGCTCAACCTGCTGAGCAATGCCACCAAGTTTACTCGTGATGGCCAGGTAACACTGGAGGTGTTCCGAGAGATACAGGCGGGGGGTGAAAACCCCTACCTGCTTTTTGTTGTCATCGACACCGGTATCGGCATCAGTGAGGAACAGATCGGCCTGCTGTTCCAGAGTTTCAATCAGGCCGACAACACCATCTCCTCGCAATACGGCGGCAGTGGGCTGGGGCTGGCCATCAGCCGCAGCCTGTGCCGGTTGATGGGGGGCGACATCACTGTCAGCAGCCGGCTCGGCGAGGGCTCTCGTTTTGAAATGCGTCTGCCGGAGGTGGTGAAAAGCGAATCTCCGCCCGATTGACCCTGCTTGACCTGCATTGCGTGCGTAGCGGCTTCGTGCCCTGCAATGCTTTCTACTGAAAAGATATAACCATTACTCCATGCAAGGTGATAAATTAGACAGCAGTTGGCGCCGCGATACATCCGATACATCACAGGCACGCTGAACCTCAATTGATCATCTTGATGGAGTCATATGCTTTCCCGACTGTTCGCCCCCAAGTGGAAACACCCGAAACCCGCCGTACGCCAAGAGGCGATCAAGGATCTGCCGGATGATGCCCAGGCTATTTTCAGGCAGGTGGCGGAGGAAGACAGCGATGCCGTCATTCGCCGCCTGGCCCTGCGCCGCCTGTGCGATCTCCAGCAGGTTCAGGCGCTGTGCGCGAAGGCCGGCAGTGATGCCGACCGCCATACCGCCGAACAGCATCTGAGCCATCTGCTGGCCGGTAAACTGGTACAGGGCCCGTCGCTGGCCGAACGCTGGCGGTTTCTCGAAGGGTTGTCCGACGAACACTGGTTCGAACGCATATTAAAAGAGGGCCAGGAGTCTGAGCTGCGCCGGCAAGCGCTGCAGCGGGTGAGCCGTCAATCGCTATTGGGCGATGTCGCCCTGACCGATGACGATGCATCGGTACGCCATGCCGCAGCGACGAAACTCACTCGGCGTTCCACCCTGGAACGTGTCGCCAAAGGCGCCCGCCGACATGACAAGCGGGTGTATCAGTGTGTGCGGGATGTCCTGGCCGTTCTGGATGCCGCCGACAGCCAGCCGCAGGAAATGCGCGCGCAGGCAGGCAAGCTGAATATCCAGTTGCAGGCCCTGCTGAAGGCTGCGCAGGGCACTGGCGATTGGGGCCGTATCGAGGGCTCGATGCGTGGCCTGCAACGCCAATGGGCGACATTGGATCTGTCGTTTTTGGAGCAGGCCACAGTGGAGGCCTTTCAGCAAGGTATCGACCGTTTCGACTTCGCTTTGCAAGACTGGCGGGAACGCAAGCAACAGCAGGCCCGCGAGCACGCCCTGCGGCAGGCGACGCTGACGCAGGCCGAGAGTATCTGCGTACAACTGGCTTCTCTGCTCGAGACCCTGCGCGGCGAGGGACGGGTGCGCGATCCGGCGACGGTCAACCAGGTCTGTGATGTCTGCGCCCGCAGCTGGCGTGATCTGGATCTGTCCGATGACAGTGACGGTCAGGCACTGACTTCGCGCTACGACACCCTGCAGGCCGCGTTGGCGCAGGTGCGGGATGATGAAGCCCTGCTGGCCGAGCTGACGCCACGACTCGCGGCGTTGCAGCAGGCGGTGCAGGCCCTGCTGTCGCAAGTGTCTGTCGCCGAGCCGGCGCTGCGCAAGCTGGAAAGGCAGTGGCAGGCACTGCCGCGTCCCGTCCAACTGACACTGGAGGGGCCACAGGCGACCACCGCCATTGGCGAGGGTCTGCACACCTTGCAGGAACGGCTGAGCCGGCAACGGCAACAGCAACAGGCCAGTGCCGAGGCATTGCAGGAAATGGTCTCCCGGCTGGAGCAGCACCTGCGTGAACAGACCTACAAGCCTGCCTTTGTGTTGGCACAAAAAGCACAGCAGGTGCAGGATTCGCTGAGCGTTGAAATGCTGCGTAAGCTGGAAAAATCCTCCGTGCTGAAACGGTTGCACAAAGTACAGGCCCAACTGCGGGAAATGCGTGACTGGCGTGCCTTCGCCAATGCGCCGGTGATGGAACAGCTGTGCGACGATATGGAGCGGCTTGCCGATGACATTGAGGTTGGCGGCGATGTTGATTTCAGCGACGGCGCCGCCCGTGTACGCAGTGCCCGTGCCGAATGGAAAAAGATGACCGAGGCACAGGGCGCCGCACCCAAGGCCCTGTGGCGGCGTTTCGATACCGCCTGCAGCCGCGCCTACGCCCCCTGTCAGGCCTATTTTGAGATCCAGGGTGCACAACGTGATGAAAATCTTCAGCGCCGGCAGGCCGTGTGTCAGGGCTTGGAGGATTATACCCGGAAGATCGGTTCGCAGGCGGCGGACGACACGGACTGGCCGGCCCTGGAGCAGATCATCAAGGCAGCGGATCGGGAATGGCGCAGCCTTGGCGTGGTGCCGCGGCAGCAGCAAAAGGCGATCAACCGGCGCTTTCGCAAGGTCATGGATCGTTTGCGCGCCCTGGCGCGCAAACACCGCGAGCACAATCATGCGCAAAAAGCCGAGCGGGTGAAACAGGCCGAGCGGCTGCAACAGCGTCTGGCCGGGGGCCAGGAAGAGCTGCCGGTGGTGCTGGAAAAGGCCAAGGCCTTGCAGGCCGAATGGAAGCAGATCGGCCCGGCTAGCAAGGATGGCGAGCTGTGGCGACGGTTTCACGCCGCCTGCGATGCGATCTTCACTGAGCGCAAGCGCGAGTGTGCTGCTCATGACGAGGCCATTCAAGAGCAGGTGCGGATTCGCCGGCAGATCTGTGAGCAGATCGAGGTGGCGGCCAGTGCCCAGGGCGATGAATTCCGTCAGGCACGGCATGCCGTGGACGCGGCGCATGTCCAATGGCAGGCGGCGGGGCCTCTGCCGAAGCGGGAAATGGATCGTCTCGATCGCCGTTATCGCGCCGCCTGCGGGAAATTTGAACAACGTTTGCAGGCCGAACGGCAGGCGCGGCGCGAGCAGGCGCAGCAATGCCTGCGTGACAAGGCGGCACTGTGCCAATCATTGGAATGGCTGGCTGACCGGCAGCTCGCCGCCGGCCGGAACGTAGCGCAGCTGACGGCCGAGCGTGAGGCCCTGAGTCGCCGCTTCGAGGCCCTGGGAGAGATACAAGGTGCGATGGGCAAGGGCGTGGCCGCCCGCTACCGGCGGGCGCTCATCCGGCTGGATCGGCTGGCGGCCGAGGACGCCGATCTGCCGGCATTGCAGGCCGAACTGGCCGCCGAGCGTGAGAGCGCAACACAGCATCGGCTGGAGCTGTGTCTGCAACTGGAAATAGCGGCGGGTATCGAGTCGCCGGCGGACTACCGGCAGGCGCGTCTGGCCTATCAGGTGGCGCTCCTGGCCGAGCAGATGAAAAGCGGTCTGCATCCTTCGCTGGAGGAGCAGCTGCAAAACCTGAGCCTGGACTGGTACGCCACGGCGGCCGCCGACGAGTGCCGTAGTGCCGACATCAGTAAGCGCTTCGAGTCTCTGTTGCAGACTGCCGGGAAGCGCAAGGCAGGCGCTGAGCCGCCGTAGGAGCGGGCCATGCCCGCGATGGGTTCTAAGCGAAATTGGCATAAAACGCAGAGGTCACAGAGGCACAGAGTACGCAGAGATTTTTGCAGGTTTTTTTGCATTCTCTGTGTCTCTGCGACCTCCGTGTTGATTGTTGTTGTCGGAAAAAATACCAGAAGCCGCTCCCACAAGTTTATTGTTTTTCCGCCATCTTAATCGCGGGCATGGCCCGCTCCTTGCTTCAGCAGCAACCGCTACCGGGTTTTACCGCCTCGATGGTGGCGGAGAGGACATAGTCTTCCACGCCACGGCCCGGCGCCCAGTCCTTGATGAAGTCGCGGGACTCGTCCTTGGGGGCGATGCGCACGTTGCAGAAGCCGGCGTCAACGATCATGCGTTCGAGGTCGTCGATGAGTTCCGCGCCGGCCATACAGCCGGCATGCAACTGCGGATCGTTCTTCATCGCTTCCGGCATCTCGGCGCTGGCCACCACGTCGGAGATGGCCAGCCGGCCACCGGGCTTGAGAATGCGGAAGGCGTCGGCGAACACTTGCGCCTTATTGGGCGAGAGATTGATGACGCAGTTGGAGATGATGACGTCGACGCTGTTGTCGGCCACCGGCAGGTGCTCGATCTCGCCGAGGCGGAATTCCACCTGTGTGTACTGGCCCTTGTCGGCATTGGCGCGCGCCTTGCTAAGCATGGTGGGGGTCATATCGATGCCGATGACGTGGCCGGATTTGCCGACTTCCTGCGCGGCGAGAAAGGCATCGAAGCCGCCGCCGCTGCCCAGATCCACCACCGTCTCGCCGGCCTTGAGGCTGGCGATGGCGCGTGGATTGCCGCAGCCCAGGCCCATGTCGGCGCCCTCCGGCACCTGTTGCAGGTCGTCTGCCGAATAACCCAGGCGGGTGGAGATGAGGGTGTTGATGGCGTCGTCGTCGGATACGCCGCAGCAGCTGGATTCGATGCCGCAGCCATCGCCTTCATTGCTGGCTTCGGCCACCTGGGCGTAGCTGTCGCGCACGTGCTGGCGGATGGCGTCGTGGGTTTTCTGATCCATGGTGATGTTCCTGTTCGTTGCTCGGGGGGGTTGCATTATGGGTTTGGATCGCCTTTAAAAAACCGGCTTAGCTGTTCGAGAATGCCGGGGTCGATCCAGCAGTCCACATGTTGGCCACGACGCTCCATGCGAATAAGGCCGGCGCGGCTCAGTTCCTTGATGTGGTGCGACAGGGTCGACGGCGCAATGTCCAATCCGTTACCGAGGTCACCTACACAACTTTTGGTCACTTCCTCCGTTGAGCACACCGTACCCGGTGTGCAGCAATCCATGAGCTGCTGAAATATCTTCAGCCGGTTGGGGTTGGACAGGGCCTTGAACGCCTCGGCCAGTCGCTGGTTGTCAAGGCGGTTTTTGATACTATTATTCGACATGTTTCGAAATATAGTGGTTTTCGACAGCTACTGCAAGTCTTCTGAAGGCTGCATAGAAAATGAGCGGGGAAATTTGTGGATGGTGTCGTTTATCGCTGGGTCGGAACAGGTAGAATAGCCAGCCGCATTTCATCGAGCCAGAACTCCATGTCCGATCTCAATCCCCGCCAGAAAGAGGCGGTGCGCTACATCGATGGCCCGTTGTTGGTACTGGCCGGCGCCGGTTCCGGCAAGACCCGCGTGATCACCCAGAAGATCGTGCATCTGGTCAAACGGTGTGACCTCAAGGGTTTCCACATCGCTGCCCTGACCTTTACCAACAAGGCGGCGCGCGAGATGCAGTCGCGCCTGGCCGATCAGCTGGAGGCCAGGTACCGCCGTGGCATGCGCATTTCCACTTTTCACAACCTGGGTTTGAATATCCTCAAGCGTGAGCACGCCCACGTCGGCCTCAAGCCCGGTTTTTCCATTTACGATGCGCAGGATGCGCAGCAGTTGATCAAAGAACTGATGCGCCGCGCTTTCGATGGCGACGACCAGGCCAGCGAGATGCAGTGGCAGATCTCCGCCTGGAAGAATGACCGTATCAGTCCCGGGCAGGCACAGCGTGAGGCCAATGGCGATCCGAAACAGGTGGCGGCCTCGGTGTTGTACGAGACCTACAACCGCACCCTGCGTGCCTACAATGCGGTGGATTTTGACGACCTCATCGGCCTGCCCGTGGAGCTGTTCGAGGCGCAGCCCGAGGTGCTGGAGCATTGGCAGAACCGCATCCGCTATCTGCTGGTGGACGAATATCAGGACACCAATGCCACCCAGTACCGGTTGGTGCAGCAGTTGGTCGGTGTGCGCGGGGCATTTACCGTGGTGGGCGATGACGACCAGTCCATCTATGCCTGGCGTGGCGCGCAGCCGGAGAACCTGGCCCTGTTGTCGGAGGATTTTCCGACTCTGAAGGTGATCAAGCTGGAACAGAACTACCGCTCCGCCGGGCGCATCCTCAAGGCTGCCAACCAGCTCATCGGCAATAATCCGCATGTGTTCGAAAAACGCCTGTGGTCGGAGCTGGGCTACGGCGATCCGCTCAAAGTGATCCAGGCCAAGAATGAGGATCACGAGGCGGAGCAGGTGGTGTCGCGACTGCTGGCGCACAAGTTTCAGAGCGGCGGACGTTTCAGTGACTACGCCATCCTCTATCGCGGCAACCACCAGTCGCGCCTGTTCGAACGCGCCCTGCGCGAAAGCCAGATTCCCTACAAGATCTCTGGCGGCACCTCCTTTTTCGCCTATCAGGAGGTGAAAGACATCATGGCCTATCTGCGCCTGCTGGTGAACGACGATGATGACAACGCCTTCGTGCGTGTCATCAACACCCCGCGCCGTGAGATCGGCCCCACCACGTTGGAAAAACTGGCGGGCTACGCCACCGGGCGTGGCGTCAGCCTGTGTGCGGCGGCCTACGAGTTGGGCCTGGAGACGGTGCTGCCCGAGCGCGCCGTGAGCCGCCTGCGCGAGTTCGTCGAATGGCTGGCGGACAAGTCGGACCAGGCCCAACGCGGTGATCCATTGGCGGTGGTAAAAAGCCTGATCAATGATATCCGCTACGAAGAGTGGCTGTTGGATACCTGTAATGATCCCAAGACCGCTGAGCGGCGCATGGGCAATGTGCACGAACTATTGACCTGGCTGGGACGCATGGCCGAACAGGAGGGCGACGACACTAGCCTTTCCGACCTGGTGTCCCGCATGACCCTGATGGATATTTTGGAGCGCAACGAGGACGAGCAGCGTGACGACTGTGTGGCGTTGATGACCCTGCATGCCGCCAAAGGGCTGGAATTTCCGCATGTCTTCATGGTTGGTGTGGAGGAGCAACTGCTGCCGCATCACGCCAGTCTGGACGAAGACAATGTCGAAGAAGAACGCCGTTTGGCCTATGTCGGCATCACCCGTGCGCAAAAGACCCTGACCTTCAGCATGGCCCTGCGGCGGCGCAAACACGGCGAAGTGATGGACTGCGAACCCAGCCGTTTTCTCGGTGAGCTGCCCGAAGATGACCTGGTGTGGGAGGGCGGTGGGCAGCAGGTCGACCCCGAAGAGCGGCAGGTGAGGGGCAAGGCGCATCTGGCCAATCTGCGCGACATGCTCAATTGACGGGCTGCCAGAATGCCGCATAATAACCTGATTGTTTTGCTGGTTAATTGAACGGTGCGTTCTATCTCTCGTGGCGGATGCAACGAATTGTTGCAGGCAGAGGAGATTTTTGTTGTCCGCCGCTTTTCTGAGGGCGGTTCGCGATGACGATGAACCTCTTTATATTCAACGTGATAGCTGAGTCCTCTAGCCGGATGGTTTTGTTGTGGTGCAAATTTTCTTTTTGGAATAAGCATGGTATGGATTCTGCTTAATAGCTGGACAGTAATAGCGATTCTGATGGGAGAGATAATGATGACGAACAACAAAACGTTGATGGCGATCCGTGGTGCCCGCCTGCGTTTATCCTGTGCGGCCGTGGTGACGGTGGCGATCCTGGTGCCGGCGGCCTCTCTTGCCGCTGTCCCCGTGGGGGCTGACGACAAGGTCAAGTTGTATGGCGATATGCGTATTCGCGCCGAGACGGACAAGAGTGAAAAGCAGGATGGCACCGACCGTGATCGTACCCGTCTGCGTTACCGGGCCCGCCTCGGGGTGGCGTTCCAGCCCAATGACAACTGGTCGGCAAAGCTGCGTCTGGCGACGACCAGCAGTCAGAATTCACCCTATGAGAGCTTCGCTACCGTCGGCGGTACGGCGGATTTGAAAATAGGCGTCGATACGGCCTTCATCGCCTATACCGGCGTCAGCAATCTGACCCTGGTCGCGGGTAAGACCCCGCTCAATTTTTGGAAGCAGAACGAGGTATTTCTGGATGATGATATCAACCCGGAGGCCCTTGCCGCCGTGTATAAGGTCGGCCCGTTCACCCTGAATGCCGCCTATGCCTATCTTACGGCGGGCAACTGGGATAACAAGCCGGATGCCGACAAGACCAAGACGGCTATCACCTACCAGGGTGTTTTCCAGGGTGGTCGTGACCTGAAGTACACCGTCGCACTGGGTGGTGCGAGTGTGGATGATCCGGCGGATGTGTTTAATGCCACTCAGCACACGATGCTCAGCGCCCAGTTGAAGGGCGATGCCTGGCTGGCCGGCGCCGACTACCTGAAGAGCGATGCCGATGCCGAAGATACGGCCTACGTGGTACAGGGCCGCTACAAGATCACCAAGGCCATCGGTCTGCGCGCCTATTATTACCACGTTGAAGGCAACGCCACGCTCGCCGATGGCCTGCTTACCCAGGATAATTTCCCGTCTGCGCAAACCGCTGCGGATAATTTTAAGGGTGTTCGCCTGCAAATGGACTACAAGGTCGACAAGGGCACCAGCGTGGATCTGCGCCTCTATGATACGGAAATCATCACCCGGGGTATGGATGGCCAGGACGCCCAAAATACCCGTCTGCAGCTCAACGTGACCCTGAAATTCTGATTCAGGCGGTGTCAACTGCGCAATCCGCAAGGGGATAGAGGCATTGTGCTTCATATCCCCTTTTTTTCCTTTTTTGTGCCTGCCTCGGTTTGTTTTTGTGGGAGCGGGCCATGCCCGCGATGCGTTTCATTGCATTTTCAGAAAAGTGTATCGCGGGCATGGCCCGCGCCTACAGCAGGTCACACCGCAACAACCATCCGCAGGTCAGGGTGGGCATGACCTACCTGAAGGCACGGATTCCGATAAACAGCCGAGAGGCATCGCCGTAATTCCGGCTGGAAACAACGCTTGACAAAGTCTTTCAGAATGAGAACAATTCGCATTACTAATATGGCTAACACTCAGGACGCAGGATGATCAATCAAAAGAGGGTGGTTAAAACGCTGGTCGTGGCATGTGCCCTGTCGGCGCCGACAATGTTGCTGGCGGCGATTCCGCTCACAGACAGCGTCAGTGTGATCGGCGACGCGCGCACGGGCTTTTATACCCTGCACCGCGATGATCGCGACGGCAGTGACTCGGTCAAAAACGAGTGGCGCCTGCGACTGCGCGCTGGCTTACAGGTGGCGTTCAGCGACTCGTTCACGGCCCGGGCGCGTTTTGCCGGCCGTTATACCACCCACAAGGATAGCGGCGACCCCGAGTTCGATTTTTATCAGGGCATCACGCCCGGCAAGGATGGCCTGAAAATGGGCCAGTCCACCCTGGACGAACTCTGGCTGAATTACGCCGCGGATCGCTGGAGCCTGCGTGCCGGACGCATGCAGACCAAGTTCGAGTTGACCGGTGTGGCCAAGAAATCGCTGGATCGCAATGACAGCCCCAATACCGACATCGCCTGGACCGACGGCCTGTATTTCAAGTACAAGGCTGGCAATGGCTGGAATACTCACGTCATTGCGCAATACAACTACGAAGAAGGCGCGACGCAGGTGCGTCGCAAGCCGCTGACGTTCAGCGACGACGATAGCCGCATCAGCTATTTTGCTGCGCTGGAAAAGCGGGATAAAAAGGCCACTATCGTGCAGCAGGGTGTGGATGTTACCTGGTTGCCCGCTGCCCTGCCTGTCAGTGGTGGAAACCCGGATGATTACGTAGCCTTCGTCGGTCGCATGGCCGCGCAGTGGCCCATGGGCACGGGCGGGATGAAATTCCTGCTCGGTGGTGAGCTGGGCTTTGCGCCGACGACGCCGACCCAGAGTGTGGTCAAGCTGGCTGGCAGCGGTGATAGCGGTGGCACGGCGGGGCAGGTGACCTTCAACTTCATCGATATTGTGCCGAAACACAGCGTCGGCGTGGTGTTGGCGCGGGCGGATGCCGGTTGGTTGTTGTCGCCGGACTTCAAGAGTAACCAGTATCTGGCCGAGACCCGTTATCGCTGGAACCTCGCCAAGAAACAGCGCCTCGAAGTACGCGTGCGTTACCGCACCGATGTCGAACAGGAGGTTGGCTTGCAAAAACGCAAGGACAAGGATCTGTATGCGCGTTATACCGTGAAATTCTGAGCTGAATTTTAGTTTTCGGTTGACCGGTAACTTCCGATCTCCCCGGGAGTTGCCGGTTTTTTTGCGTGTTCAATAAGGGGCGATGCAGGATGCCAAGGCCGAGGAACGAAAGCCAACAACTCGGGCATGGCAAGTGACGGCTTCCAAGGCTGCAAATCGAATCATTCAGGCTACAGCTCGGTAGGGTGGGCACGTTTTTTGTGCCCACGCGGTTGCGCCGTATTGCGCGTGGGCATGAACAGCCTGCCCACCCTACCTAACTTTTTTCAGGCCAATAAAAGAGGCCGGAGCGGTTGCCCGCTCCAGCCTTTCTTGTTGCTTCACACGCTACGCGGGGCAGCGTGTTGACACTCGGTAGGGTGGGCACGTTTTTTGTGCCCACGCGGTTGACTTAGAAGCCCACCTGGAACTGGGCCAGGAAGATGTCGTCGGTGTAGCCTGTGGCTGCGCCGTTATAGGCATCGGCACCATCGGTATCACCGCTGGCCAGCACGTAGTTCAACTGAATGCGTGCATTGTTCTTCTCGGCCAGGTAGATGTTGGTGCCGAGGTAGGCATTGCCCAGGGTGCTGTCGCCGCCGCCGGGACGATCCTGGGTGGCGCTGTAATAACGCACCACACCTTCAAAGGTGTCGTTGAAGGCATAACCGCCGTGCAGGTACCAGACGCTTTCGTCGGCGTCCTTGACGCCATTGACATTGCTGCCGGCAATGTACTCGGCCTTGAGGGTCATGGCGTTCCACTTGTAGGAACCGGCCACGTCGAACACGGTGTAGTCTTCGGCGCCAGCAGGGGCAGAGTCGTCCTGGGTGCTGGTGCCATAGGAGGCCTCAACGTGCAGAGAATCACCCATGTCATACATCACACGGCCGGCATAGGCCATGGCGTCACCGGCGCCACCGAAGTCGACGGCACTGGAACGCTGGGTCGGGTTGAATACACCGATGTCATAACCAAAGCCGCTGATGTTGCGGCCGCTGACCATCAGACCGGCGGCACGTTCCAGTACCAGCTTCTTTTCCATGCCGCGCTTGGTGATGTCCAGGCCCTTGCCAGAGGTGTTGAAGTCCATGCCGACGGGGGTCTTGAAGACACCGGCCATGACGTTGGCGGCATCATTGAACTTGTAGCCGACCACGGCGTCCTTGATGATCTCGTCCACGCCGATGGGGGAGGCGTTGTCAGTCTTATTGAAATCCACCTGCAGCTTGCCCCAGGCATTGCCCTGCTTGATCTTATAGCCCATGCGGATACGGTCGGCGCCGAAACGCAGGCCATCGTTGTCGTCGTTGCCTTCAGCTCCTTTACCGACGGCGGCGGTGATCTGGGAATAACCGAAGAACTTGGCTTCGGCGGCGCTGACGGTCATCGGCACGGCAACGGCCGCGGCGATGGCCAGGGTGATCAGACTCTTTTTCATGAGAGAACTCTCCAGGTGTTGTTACAAAAGTGTGGCTAAAAAACGATTTTTTTAGATACGTCGAGCGTATTTATAGCAGTAATTGGTGAAAATGCAACAATTTTTTATAAATAATCGCGGAACCCAGGGTTTTTTCGTTGTTTATTTGCAACAGTTTGGCAGGATTGGGAGTACCTGACGGGGTGCGTACAGCCATGAATGCCAGCCTGATAAACTACCTTGTTTTTATCGAAAAATCGAATGATGGGTGTGTGTGGGCTTTAAGGGCTGGTGGGCGTGCTGCATGGGCCGCAGACCGTTCGGGCCCGGAATGCTGTTTTGTCTGGGCGGGGGTGTTGTTGCGTTGTTGTAGTGCAGGTGATTATATCGACACAACAGATGTCATTGCGGCCCGCGGGGCCGCTCTGTCAGGAGAGGTTTTTGGATCGGTTCAGCGGGCGCCGAAGACGACGATGGTTTTTCCGCGGGCGGTGAGGAGATTCTGTTCTTCGAGGTTTTTCAGTACCCGCCCCACCATTTCCCGTGAGCAGCCGACGATGCGGCCCAGTTCCTGGCGGGTGATGCGGATCTGCATGCCGTCCGGGTGGGTCATGGCATCCGGTTCCTTGCTCAGGTCCATCAGGGTGCGGGCGACACGGCCGGTGACGTCCATGAAGGCGAGGTTACCGACCTTCTGGCTGGTCTTGCGCAGGCGCAGGGCCATTTGCGAGGCCAGCTCGAAGAGGATGCCGGGGTCTTTTTCCGACAGCTGGCGGAAGCGGCCGTAGCTGATCTCGGCCAGCTCGCACTGGGTGCGGGCGCGCACGAAGGCGCTGCGGTTGGCGGCTTCGCCGAACAGGCCCATTTCACCGAAAAAATCGCCGGCATTCAGATAGGCCAGCACGATCTCGCGGCCGTTTTCATCCTCGATGAGCACCGTCACCGAGCCCTCGACGATGTAATACAGCACGTCCGGTTTGTCGCCCGCATAGATGATGAGGCTTTTAGTGGGATACTGGCGGCGATGGCAGTGTTCGAGGAATCGCTCGATGGTCGGCGGCGGAATCAGGGGGGGGATATTGGCCATGGTGTTTTCCGAAATCGCTGTCTGTGCTGTGGGTGACAGAAATAACGGCAGGGCCGGGGAATAGTTGAGGGCCGGGCCGGTATGTCTGTGCCGGGTGGGCACCGCCCACCAACGGCACCCTACGGGAGCGCGGCGCCAAATATTTTTTCGGTTCCGGTGGTGCCGGGTTTATAATTGCGCATTCGAAAAACAGGAGCGGCCCAGATGAAGGCGCGGATCAAGTGGGTCGAGGATGTCATGTTCGTCGGTGAGAGCGGCAGCGGCCATACGCTGGTGATCGACGGGCCGCCCGAGTACGGTGGACGCAATCTGGGCATCCGCCCCATGGAGCTGTTGCTGCAAGGGCTGGGTGGCTGCACGGCCTTCGATGTGATGCTGATCCTGAAAAAATCCCGCCAGCGGGTCAGCGACTGTGTGGTGGAGATCGAGGCTGAACGGGCGGAAGTGGAGCCCAAGGTGTTCACCCGTATTCATGTGCACTTCATCGTGACCGGCATCGGTCTGAAGGAAAACGTGGTGAAGCGCGCGGTGCAACTGTCGGCGGAAAAGTATTGTTCGGCGTCGATCATGCTGGGCAAGATGGCAGAGATCAGTCACGATTTCGAGGTTCGGGAGGCCTGAAAGGCCGAAATGATCAACCCAGTGATTAAAAAAACGCTAGGAGCGGGTCATGCCCGCGATGGTATGCCAACCAAGGCTTGAGTCAGTGCGCGGAGCGTCTTCAGGCGCGACAACGCTCTTACCCGTTGTCGCGTCTAGAGGCGCTCCTACAGCATCATGTATCCCTGCATTGGCCATCGCGGGCATGGCCCGCTCCTACCCTACGAGAGTCTTTCAGCGCAGGAATCGTCCTTATGATCAAACCCAATCCCACCAGCGGCCTGCGCCATGTGGCGCTGTTCGTGCACAATTACGAGGCCACGGAGCACTTTTATGTGGAACTGCTGGGCATGGCCGTGGAGTGGCGGCCGGATGCCAATGCCGTGTATCTCACCTCGGGTAACGATAATCTGGCCTTGCACCGGGTGACCAACGACTTCGGCGAACAGCAGCATCTCGACCACATCGGTTTCATTCTCGACCGCCCGGCCGATGTGGACGAATGGTTCGATTTCCTGCGCGCCCACGATATCCGTATGAAGACCGGGCCGCGCACCCATCGTGATGGCGCGCGCAGCTTCTATTGCCTCGACCCTGACGGCAATAGCGTACAGATGATCTATCATCCGCCGCTCGCGCGACCCACTGAATAAAGACCGATAGAGTCGTCGCCGTGATCAAACCTTTGCTCCAGCTCAAGGACTTCAACAACCTGACCAAGACCCTGAGTTTCAATATCTATGACATCTGTTATGCGCGCACCAAGGCGCAGCGTCAGGAGTACATCGAATACATCGACGAGGAGTACAATGCCGAGCGGCTGACCAGCATCCTCACCGATGTGTGCAACATCATCGGCGCCACCATCCTCAATATCGCTCATCAGGACTACGATCCGCAGGGTGCCAGCGTGACCATCCTGATCGCCGAGGAGTTGGCGATATCGCAGGATATTTCCAACTCCGAGGCGCCGGGGCCGTTGCCGGATGCCATGGTGGCGCATCTCGACAAGAGTCATCTCACCGTGCATACCTACCCGGAGAGTCATCCGGACAACGGTATCAGCACCTTTCGCGTGGACATCGACGTGGCCACCTGCGGGCGTATTTCGCCACTACAGGCGCTCAACTATCTGTTGCACAGTTTCGATTCCGACATCGTCACCATGGATTATCGTGTGCGTGGTTTTACCCGCGACGTGGATGGCCACAAGCACTATATCGATCACGAGATCAACTCGATCCAGAACTTCATTGCTGACGATACGCGCGCGCGCTACCAGATGATCGATGTCAACGTTTATCAGGAAAATATCTTTCACACCAAGATGATGCTCAAGGCGCTGGAACTGGAAGACTACCTGTTCGGCATCGACACCGCCGAGCTGAGCGAGGCCGAGCGTGGTCGCATCGAGTTGCAGCTGGAGCGCGAAATGCTGGAGATTTTTTACGGGCGTAATATTGGGTGATGCGTTTGTGAAGTTGGCGGTGTGACGGGGGTTAGGTTGGAGCGGGCCATGCCCGCGATCACCCGGCTCAAATCGCGGGCATGGCCCGCTCCAGTGGAGATTTTTAGTCGTCGGTTTACAGCCGAAAAGCCAGTCCCGTCATCACCTTCGAGGTCAGGCTCATGAGCTTTTTCACCGGCACGGGCAGCTTGGCGCCGCCGGCCTGCAGGGCCACGGTGGCGTGGTGGGCCTCGTCTTCACGCATCTGTTCGAGGATGGCACGACTCTTCTGGTCGTGCTGCGGCAGCCGGGCGAGGTGCTCATCGAGGTGCCGGATCACCTGCTTTTCCGTCTCGGCGACGAAGCCCAGACTCCACTTGTCACCCGCCAGACCGGCGGCGGCGCCGATGCCCAGGGAGCCGAAATACCACAGCGGATTGAGATAGCTGACGTGGCTCCCCAGCGCCTTGGCGCGTTGTTCGCACCAGGCCAGATGATCGTTTTCTTCCTGGGCGGCGCGTTCCATCTTTTGGCGCACGTCCGGCAGCCTGGCGGTGAGCGCCTGACCTTCGTACAGCCCCTGTGCGGCGACTTCACCGGCATGGTTGACACGCATCAACCGGCCGGCCAGGTCGCGTTCGCTAGCGGCCAGTTCGGTCTCGGGCAGGCCGTCGGCCGGATTGGGGCGCTCGGTGATGCGCGGTTGGCCCAGCAGGGTGCGGAGGCCGACGTCGATGTGCCGGATTACGTGGTCAAGCGGTGTGTAGTGTCGTTGGTTCATAAAGATGAACTCTACTCCAATGGGGAAGCAGGGGTAAAGCCCGGGCGTGCCAATGCCTGTCCTCTACTGATTTCCTTGGTGCAGCGGGTCAAGTGGTTGGGTAAATCCTGTTGGGTTCAGCATTCATGTTTTAGAGGGTATTTAGTTGCCGGGCAAGCAAGGTCACCGGGTGCAGGACTTCAATCTCTCGGCCTCTTTCCCGCAGGCCTGCCTGTAGGTGCAGCGCACAGCCGATATTGCTGGTGACGAGGATGTCCGCCTGTGTCCTGTGCAGTGCCTCCAGCTTGTCTTCGCGCAGGCGTGCGGCCCGTTCGGGCTGGGTCAGCATGTAGCTGCCGGCACCGCCGCAACAGTGGCCGTTGTCGGGCAACTCGAGCCATTCGATACGGGGGATGTTTGCCAGCAGTTGCAAAGGTGCGTGGGTCTGCTGTAAGACGTGCTTCAGGCTACAGGGGCTGTGCACCGCGACACGCACCGGCAAGGGTGAAAACTGTACCTGTTCGGGCCAGTGAACGGTGGCGAGAAAGTGGCTGATGTCCTGTGTTTTGGCGCTGAACTCCGCTGCCATGCCGGCCTGTGCAGGTGGTGAGTTCACCCATTTATGATATTCCTGTAGCGCTGCGGTGCAGCCGCTGGCGGTATGCAGTATGGCCTCCGTTTGCAGCTTCGCAAATGCCCTTAGGTTTTGTTTGGCGAGGTCGGTAGCGGCGCGCCTGTCGCCGTTGTGCCGATGCATGGCGCCGCAGCAGGTCTGTTGTGGCGGCACATGGACGCCATAGCCGGCGCTGTTGAGCAGGCGAATCGCCGCGCGTAACTCGTCCTGCCCCAGGGTTTCGTTGATGCAGCCAAGGAACAGGGCGACGTCGCCCCGGGTCTTGTTGCGGGGCGGATAATAGGTCTGCCACCCGGGTGGGGCGGGGATCGGGGGGATGACGCCCGCCACCTTGCTGAGCCCTGCTTTTTGCGCCCAGCGCAGGCCGGTGAGCGCTGCACGCAGGATGCGGCGGTGGCCGAGCAGGGCATGACCGATGCGTTTGCCCGGGTGTTGTTTTCCGGGGTGTCGTGGTTCAAGTAGATCCCGGGCCTGATCCATGATTTCGCCAAACGGCACCTGCGAGGGGCAGGCGCGCTCACAGGCGCGGCAACCCAGGCAGTGATCAAGGTGCTCGAACAGGAGAGTGTCGGGGTTCAGTTGTCCCTGATTGACGGCCGCGATCAGCGCCAGGCGTCCGCGAGGTGATTCATTTTCGTTCGGGCTCAGGGCATAGGTCGGGCAGTGCTGTGAGCAGATGCCGCACATCACGCAGCGGTCGATCTGTTGGTGTAGCGGTTGAGAAAGGGGCAAAGGTGGGTATCCGCGGGTGTTGGCGTGTGGCGCGCAAAAAATGGGCTGTGTGGTCGAGCCGTCGTTGGGTTGCAGTATAGCGGGTGTGGGCGGGCCTCATCCATCGCTCGATGGTCTTCTTCTTGATCGCATTCGGGCCTAACCGCTATGCTGCACCCTCTATTTTCAGCCTCTTGCGTATTGCTTGTGCGTACCGACTTCTAATATGGCCTATTTTAAATATCACATTTTCTTCTGCACCAATCGTCGTGAGGATGGCACTGCCTGTTGTGCCAATGCCGATGCGCAGGCGATGCGGGACTTCGCCAAGCAGCGCACCAAAGCGCTGGGCATTGCCGGTCGCGAGGGCTGTGTGCGTGTCAATTCGGCAGGTTGTCTGAATCGCTGTGGCGAGGGGCCGGTGGCGGTGGTCTATCCGGATGATGTCTGGTATCGCTATGCCGATATCGATGATGTCAACGAGATTGTCGAAGAGCATTTACTGCACGGGCGTGTGGTGGAGAGGTTGAAGCTCTGAACGTCTTACTTGTTAGCCAGTCGGAAATAAAGGATACACTTTCTTTCTATGTTAGAAAGGACATTCATTGATTTGGAACCGATTGCCCGGAATAAGGTGTTAGTGAAATCCTTTTTCAGAAATGAAGCGGTATCCTTTGCTGCTGGCCAGATAGTATGTCGGGATCAGTTTTTCCATCGCCGGGGTCGTGGTGAATATGGATAAGTTATCAGCTGAAGGCTTGCAGGTGTTCGATGACCCGACCGGGCTTCCCGTCTCGGGCACCTGTTTTTTGATCCCCGGCCCGGTCGGCGTGCTGGAGGCCGTGTTGACATATTCGCTACCGCCGGATGCCCTCGCCCCCATTGCGGTTGTCTGTCATCCGCATCCGCTCTACGGCGGAACCCTGAACAACAAGGTCGTGCACATGGTTGCGAAGGCATTCAATGCCTTGGGGGCGATGACCCTGCGTTTCAACTTTCGCGGTGTTGGTGGTTCGGACGGACAGTTCGATCACGGTGTAGGCGAAGTGCAGGACATGCTGGCGGTGGCCAGATGGATGCGACGGTATTTTGCCCGCTCACCGCTGTGGCTGGCGGGCTTTTCCTTTGGTTCTTTTGTCGCCTACTCGGGGTATCGGGAGGTCGGCGCGGAACGGCTGTTGTTGGTGGCGCCGCCGGTGGACAGGTTTGAGTTTGCCCGGGATGGTGGTGTCGACGTGCCGTGGATGGTGATTCAGGGAGGGGCCGATGAGGTGGTGAATCCCGACAGCGTCTCGCTTTGGGTGGAGCAACAGCCGTGGCGCCCGGTTTATGAGTGCCTTGATGATGCAGGCCATTTTTTTCACGCTCGACTCGTCCCGTTGCGGGAACGTATTGTGCGTGCCTGGGGGTGAGGATTGGCGGGATGGAGCGCAGGTCTTGCAGATAGCGGGGTGTCTTTTCGGCTGCTCTTTCGTTGCTTGAGAAGAGTTTTAAGTCACAGACTCAGGTAGGGTCTATCGCAATATGACTGTTGCTTGACAAGGAAAATTTTATGTCACAGGATCAGAAGCCGTCACTGATGGTTGTTGCCGTTTGATTCCTCGCTGAGGATTGCAGGGTTGTCATGTGATGGGCCGGGCCGTGCGAGTGGCCGGCCGGTTTTTCCTGGATGGGGAATTTTCCTTCTGGTGGTTTTATCGCGCGGCCCTTTGGTCGCGCTTTTTTGTGTGGCGCACCCTTGACAGTGGCGCAGGCAATCCGTACTATTTTGCGCCTTTTCCAAGCCGATTCTTTTGGAGTACAGGCCGATATGAAGACGTTTAGTGCGAAACCCGCCGAGGTTGAGCGTGATTGGTTCGTGATCGACGCGACAGGCAAGACGCTGGGGCGTATGGCCACGGAGATCGCTCGTCGCCTGCGTGGCAAGCACAAGCCCGAGTACACCCCTCATGTGGACACCGGCGACTACATTGTGGTTGTCAATGCTGGCAAGGTGCGTGTGACTGGCAACAAGGCCAAGAACAAGCTCTACCGCCACTACACCGGTTATGTTGGCGGCCTGAGAACCACTACGTTTGAAAAGCTGGTGGACGCCGCTCCTGAGCGCATTATCCAGTTGGCGGTCAAGGGCATGCTGCCGAAGAATCCGTTGGGCCGCGCCATGTTCCGTAAGCTGAAGGTTTATGCGGGTTCAGAGCACCAGCACGCCGCCCAGCAGCCGAAGCCGCTGGAAATCTAATCCTTATCTCGTGAACAGACAGCAAAGGCGAATAGAGAGCATCATGGCAGATAAACAGTATTACAGTACCGGTCGTCGCAAGAGTTCCACGGCGCGTGTCTTCCTCAAGCCAGGTTCTGGCGGTATTACCGTCAATGCCCGTCCTCTGGATGAGTATTTTGGTCGTGAGACCGCCCGCATGGTGATTCGGCAGCCTTTGCAGGTCGTCGAAATGTCAGAGAATTTTGACATCAATGTCACTGTTTCCGGCGGTGGTAATGGTGGACAGGCCGGGGCCATCCGTCATGGCATTACCCGTGCACTGATCGAGTATGACGAGACCTTTCGTTCACCGCTGCGTCGTGCAGGTCTGGTGACGCGTGATGCCCGCCAGGTCGAGCGCAAGAAAGTGGGGTTGCACAAGGCGCGCAAGCGTCCGCAGTTCTCCAAGCGTTAAGTTGTTGTTACGGCCGGGTTCCTCAAGGGGCCCGGCGGTGCATGCCGAACCTGTTCGGCGTGGTGATGTTCCGGGTCTTCCCGGTCTCCATTACTGGCGGATCGTCTAACGGCAGGACAGTGGACTCTGACTCCACTAATCTAGGTTCGAATCCTAGTCCGCCAGCCATCTTCATGCTCCCTGGCGCGGGGTTCTTTTCGGCTCGCTCAGCCCTTTTTTCCTTCAGTCCGCAAATGTGCAAGCGTCTGTTTGCAGGGATAAAATCTTTGCGGTTTATTTGCGCTTGTTGCTTGCATCGATGGTGGCTGCTGGTATAAGTTGCCGCGACGGCGGTGTTTTGCGGCACCCGCGATTTCCAATGGAGATGTGTAATGGTTGTGTGGCGTAGGCTTGCTGCTTCAGTTGTTTTGGTTTTCACTCCGTTGGTGGTCTTGTCCGCCGATGTCAGTGTATACGGCTCCGCCAACGTGGAGCTGGCGTCATATCAGGACAGGCTGCCAAAGGCTGAAAGGCGGCCGGACTACCAACGGCTGCGGGTCGAAGACAATACGCGTGGCCGCTTTGGCATCAAGGCTGCGGAAGACCTGGGAGGGGGCATGTCCAGTTTTGCCCGCTTTGAGTGGGAGCTGAGTACTGTCACGAATACCTCATCAAATGCTGCGGAAGATACCAGTGCCTCGTTGACCCGGCGTATGTCCTATGTCGGGCTTGCCGGCAGGTTTGGTGCCCTGTTGGCGGGCAACCTGAAATCACCTTACAAGTACACCGGTGGCGTCAAGTACGACCCCTTTGTTGCCACGGCCCTTGAGGCGCGAGGCAATGGCGGGATGACGGGCGGGGCATTCGGGCATGAAGACTTCCTCGATAAAATGCTGGCCTATGAGTCCCCGCGAGGCCCTGTGAGAGGGCGCATCGCCTATGGTTTTGAACAAAAAGACAATGCGCTCTCGCTGGATTTGATGTTTAAGCGGGATGGCTGGGAGGTCTTTATTGCCTATTTTGATTCGGGTAACCGGGAAGATTCGCTCACGACCCAGCCTTTTGACTACAAGGCGGCGAAGATTGGCGGCCAGTATCGCAGCGAAAATGAGGCGCATCGACTTTCATTGCAGTACGAATATATCGAAGATGCCTCCGATGGCACGACGAGTAAGCCTTCACTGTGGTTTCTGGGCTACCAGTTCACACTCGGCAAGATGCTTCTCGCGACCCAGGTGGGGCTTTCGAGTGGTGATGCCCTCACGACGCGGAAAAGCCGTTATGCGACCGTCGGCGCCATCTATAAATTCAGTGCCGATACAAGGATTTACACGGGTTATCGCTTCAGTAAGGATCTCGACGCCGTGTTTACCTTTGGTCTGCGGAAAGATTTTAGATCTTGATGTTTGGGCGGAAAGTTAACAATATCGTGGTCATGAATATCGGGGCTTGGACGTTCCGCCGCGTTCCTGTATCCGGGGTGAATCTGCGTATGGTATTTCGATGGGGCATTATCTTGAGCGTATCGGGTCTCCTGGCGGCCTGTTCTGCGAGTGGCGTGAAGGAAGCAAGCGGGCCGATCTACTGGCCCAAGCCGCCGGAGCAGCCGCGTTTTGTCTATGCGGCGAGCTTGCGGAATGAGAACAGTCTGAAGTCGCTGAGTGCTGCGGAAAAGATGCGCTTCAGGATTTCCGGTTATGTCGAGAAAAAAGAAATCTTTATGAAGCCCTTCGGTGTTGCGGCGCACAATGGCTCGGTCGCGGTGACCGACACGGTGTTGAGGCGCGGCTATATCTTCAATTTCTGGCGCAAAAAGCTTTATTCCTTTGGCGTCGTGGGGCCGGAGGGCGTTCTTGTGAAGCCGATGGGCGTTGCCATGGACGAGCAGCAGAACATCTACGTGGTCGACATCAGCCTACGTCAAGTATTGATTTATGACTCGGTGGGCATGTATCTGCGCTCTGTCGGGAACAAGGAGGACTTTGACCGGCCGGTTGGGGTGGCGGTGACGGGCGATGGATCCAGGATTTATGTGATTGATGCCGGCGGTATCGACAGCCAGCGACACCGGTTGCTGATCTACGATGGTGACGGCCAGCGGCTGGCTATTGTCGGCAAGCGGGGCGAGGGTACCGGCGAGTTCAATTTGCCGACGCATGTTGCGGTAGCGCCGGATGGTACGGTGTACGTCCTTGATGGCGGCAATTTCCGTATACAGGCGTTTACGCCCGCAGGCGAATATCTGCGTAGCTGGGGGAAGGTTGGGCGTAACCTGGGTGATCTGGCTCGCCCCAGGGGGCTGGCAGTGGATCGTGATGGCAACATCTATGTGACCGACGCCGCCTACCGTAACTTCCAGATATTTAATCCGCAAGGGCAACTGCTCCTGTCCATCGGTGAGGAG
Source organism: Gammaproteobacteria bacterium (assembly GCA_011051755.1). Lineage (GTDB taxonomy): Bacteria > Pseudomonadota > Gammaproteobacteria > SZUA-152 > SZUA-152 > DRQN01. The sequence goes on along the minus strand of DRKN01000199.1, from coordinate 5,188 downwards.
GGGCTGGAAGACAAGCCGGGGCAATTCGCTTTGCCTGCGGGGATTGCCGTGGATGAGCGTGACTTTGTCTATGTTGTGGATCAGGTATTTATGAAAGTCGATGTATTCCAGCGAGTGTCCGAGCAGGAGGCAGCGGAAATCATGGCCACTGAGGCGACCTATCAGTAGTTTTGGGCGAAAAAATCACTGGCGGTTTTTTATCTCTGTTCTGTGACGGTCGTCACAGTTTGAGCCGATCAGAAGCACAATGGATAATCGCTTTGTTCGTTGCAACCTGTTGTTTTTAATGGAATATTTTATTGTGCCAGGTTGTGCGCCGGCTGCGCCACGGTGTCGGTGTTTGTTAGGCTTTTCGTTGCTGTTGTGTTGACATGGGTTTCGTTGGCGTGCTAAAAATATACCTCATTACAGGAGTAGCGTAATTACCCGTGCCGCGTACTGTTTTTTATGCTGTCGGGGTACGGAATTGTGTTTAACAGCCAAGAAGTAAATTTCGAGACCAATAGGGGGTTTCTGATGAAACAAAAATTGTTAAAGCCGGCGTTTGCGGCAGTGGTTCTGGGTGCGGCGATGTTTGCCGCGGGTAGCGCGGTTGCAGGTATTGCCAACACCAAGCATAACCTGGGTTCGGAGGGTACCGGCACCAACAAAACAACGGCGACCGGGGAGATTTGTGTCTTCTGTCATACGCCTCACGGCGCCGATACGGCCGATGGTGTGGCGGTGCCGCTGTGGAATAAGACGCTGTCCGATCCGCAAGCCTTCGATACCTACGATCAGCTGGGTACATCGGGTACATCCACTTATGATGCCGCGCAGGCCCCCATCGGTTCAGTGACGCTGGCCTGTTTGACCTGCCACGATGGCACGCAGGCGATCGATAACATCATCAATGCGCCGGGCTCTGGCATGTATGATTCGACGGGTGGTGGTACAGGTGGCAGGTCTGACTGGACCTGGAATACGGATGGAACCGTTGATGGTACGGGCACGCTGGTTACGGCTTCCATTGCCAACCTCGGTACTGATCTGACCAATGATCACCCCGTCAGTATGCAGTATGGTGGTGGTGGTATTTCAGCGTCGAATGCCGCCGGTCCTCTGCGCGACGGGGACTTCGTGTTACCCAAGAAGGTTGATGGCATTAATCGTTGGTATGTCGACAATGACTTTATGACCAACGACGGTTCTACAACGGATGTACTTGATGTGTGGGACTACAAACTCTACACCCGTACGGTTACTGGTGTGGATTCGCGTGGTGTGGCGTTTGCCGGTGAGGACGAGCCTTTCGTCGAGTGCGGCTCTTGCCATGATCCGCATCTGGAAACCACGACCTTCCTGCGTATTTCCACAGAAGCGCAACAAGGTGGTATGTCCAATGCTGGAAGTCAGATCTGTCTTGCATGTCACACCAAATAAAGCGAGATTGATTGCCAGTTGAGTCATTGAGGCTGGCAGCCTTGCGGGGAAACCCGCGGGCTGCCAGCCTTTTCTTTTCGCCATGATTACTGTTTGAGGCATCTTAAAAGTGGATTTAAAAGTGGATAAAGGTCTGTCTGCTCATTTACTGTTCCTTCTCCTGATTTGGGTATTCAGCACTTCTTCTGTGTTTGCGGCCGATGCGGTTGCCGAGGCAGCACAAGAAAAGGACGGCGATGAGAAGTTGAGTTATCTTGCCATTATCGATGGTGAAGAAATTCCCATGGGTGAATATGTGTCTACTCTGCGCCGGGAAATGCGGGAGCGCTTCTACCATGGGACGATCCCGGAGGAAGAACAGAAAAAATTCTATCAGGAAGTGGCCGATGATCTGATTCAACGCTTCCTTTTGGTGCGTGAAGCCCGACGGCGGAATATTCAGCCGGATGCCGATGCCGTCGAGGCGGCGGTAAAGCAATATGACGAAAAATTCCAGGAGGATCCGGACTGGGCTGCCGCCAGAGAGGATGTGTTGCCCAGGGTACGCAGTAAACTGGAGGCGGATAGTCTGGTACTGCGCCTGGAAGAAGAGGTCAAGGTGGTGGAAAGGCCCAGCGAGAAGGAGTTGGAAGAATTCTACGAGGCCAACAAGGCATTATTCACGACGCCGGAGCGTGTGAAGGTGTCCCTGATTTTATTGCGGGTGGACCCATCTTCCACCGGCGAGGTGTGGCAACAGGCGAGTGAAGAGGCCTCCGCCATTGTGGCGCGCCTGACTAATGGCGCTGATTTTGCGGAGTTGGCGCGGATTCATTCGAGTGACGAGTCTGCACAGAATGGTGGCGATATGGGGTATACGCATTCGGGCATGTTGGGCGATGCTGCGCAGAAGGTGCTGGATATCATGGAGGTTGGTGATACCTCGGCGCCGGTTATGATGCTTGAAGGTGTCGCCATTTTCCGTTTGGAGGATCGAATAACTCCGGAGCTGAATCCTTTAGAGGCGGTACGTGAACGCGCGGAGCAGCTTTATATGCGCGAAACGGGTAAGAAGGCCTGGGAGGACTTGGTCGTTGAGTTGCGTTCCAAGGCAAATATTGAGATCAATGATGCCCCCTGGCGCTGATCGGTTGCGGGTGTGCGGCGGTTTTAACGGTCGGGGCAAATGCGTTTGAGGTAAGGAAAACTTTTTGTCATGTGAGCTTGTCAGCCTGCCTGTTTTACAGGTGTAATGGACTTATGCCAGTGAGTCCGGGCCAAAAAAAGCAATGCAGAGTGGCAGCATAAAGACGCTGTTAATAAGTTGTGAAAATAAGTGACTGCCTACACGAGGGGTGGTTTCAAGTTCTTTATGGGGCGGTGGGGGAACGATGAATCAGCTGGATGGTACGGTTTGGCCTGGTCGCGGGTTTTTTCATGGCTAAGCGCAGACGAGGCGGCGGGCATATTGCGGCGCTTTTTTTGCAGGTAGGGGCTGTGATGTTGATGGGCTGTGCGCTGGCTGTCTTGCCGTTTGGTGCCGCCCAGGCGGCCTTTTCGTCATTTATACCCCTCAACTGGGGAGGAAGCATCAGCTATAACTATGGCTATGTCAGTGCTGCTACAGAGTCTGAACGGATGCAGCTACTCGGTACTGTGAATGCGGGGGGGTATGTCTGGCAGCCCTGGTTCGCGACGACATCCGCCGCCCTGAGTCTAGGCCTGACCAATACCGAGACGACCACTTCGAGCGCAGATTCCAACACGGTAGCGGGTACATTCTCTTTCGGTGTTTTTCCATTCAGCCGCTTCCCCTTTTCGCTAAACTATTCGCGTAGCGACAGTCGTACCGCCTCTTTCTCCGATTTGACACAGCTGTCGGGTAGCGTCTATCACCAGCTATCCCGTTTGTCTCTGCGCCAGATGTACACCTCGCGTGGAGGATCGTTGTCAACTCTTTGGTATTATCGCAGTGATTTTTCCGGTGTGCAGACGTCGTCTCTGACGGAAACATACGGCCTGATCTATCAGACGCACTCGGCGCCGAATACGGTGACACTGACAGCGAACTACTCGGCGAGCGAGAGTTCGGAGAGCGACGCGAGGCCTGAGTCACTGGTGTTGGCGCTCAATCACGTTTATACCCCCCATCCCGAAACGGGTGTGACGAATCTACTCACTTATTTGCTCACGGATGCTGATACCGGTGCGTCTGAGGCAAGTGTTGCGCAGGGTTCGAGTTCGTTTTACTGGCGGCCGGAACATCGGGCCCTGAGTGTGTCAGGCGGGGTGCGTGCTTCCAAATCGGAATCCAGTCGCGGTTTGGGTCGAAGGAGTCTCGATACCAATATTGGTGTGAACTACCGGATAACCCGGCGGGCGAATATGAGAGCCGGGCTAACGGTCGGGACGGCGGAAAGCGGAAATTCCCGCTCGTTGACATCAAGCCAGTCGCTGGGGATAAGCTATTCTTCACATCGCTATCCCTTGGGGGCGGGCTTTGATTGGGTGTGGACGACGTCGGGTACGGCGGGTAATTCCATGTCTCGAACGGATTCGTCGGAGACAGTGGAGACAACAGTGGAGAGAAAGAAAACGACCAGTATCCGCTCGCTCGGTGGCGGTCTTACACACAGCATCGTTGGACAATGGGCCCCGGGGCGTGCCACCTCGCTGAACATGGGGTTTTCGCAGGGCCTGTCGGCAAGTAAGAGTTCTACCGTAGAAGAGGTTTCCAGGACATTCAACAATAATTTTAATATGAGCAGTAGCTATCGCGGGCGGCGGGGCGCGACCTATGGGAGTTTTCAGGTGTCAGACTCTCGTTCAATGGGCGACAGGGAGGCGGTGTTCCAACGGGCGGCCGTCAACCTGTCGCAGGATCTGTCTCTCAGCAGATTGAGTACTATCACGGCTAATGCCGCCTTTGACGTCAATCGCCAGGAATCTCAGCTGGTATCAGGTAGCACAGAGACGGGGTATCGGCGATATGCCAATTTCAACCTTAATTATCGGAACCAGCGCCCTTTTGGCGTATACAATCTGCGTTTTCGCTCCCGATTTACTGCTAGCAAGGAAATCGGTAATGATATTCCTTCACAGAGACTGGACTGGGATAACCGTTTTCAATACAGTTTAGGGCTTCTGAGTATGGCAGCGAGCTTTCGCATGATGCAGAATGGCGAAGGTACTCCGGTGAAATCACTTTACTTTCAGGCTACCCGCAGCTTTTGATGTGGGGTAGTATGCTCGGGGTGCTCTGATAATAATCATTCTGTTTTCGCTTTTGATTTAATGACGATGGAGGGAGGCTCTATGTACAAGTCGGCACTTATAGGCTTGCTGAGTATGTTGGCCGCTCTGGCGCTGCCGCAAGCGGCCCAGGCGGAATACGCTGATGTGGTAATGAATAACTACTCGGATGCGGCAGGTATGCGACCCGTGGTATTTCCGCATTGGTATCACCGGATTCGTTTCCGTTGCAAGGTTTGCCATGCGGATCTTGGCTTCAAGTTCAAGGCGGGCGGTAACAAAATCACCATGGCCAAGATTATCGATGGCCAGTTCTGTGGTGCCTGTCACAATGGTGAAATTTCCTGGTCCGTTGAGAACTGCGGTATGTGCCACTCGGGTATTGCTGGCACGCCGACCCAGATTCATGGCAGTACTGTTCAACGGTTGGTTGCGCCGACTTATAAAAAGTTAGGCAATAAGTAAGCTAACAACGAAGGGTTATTACAATGAAAATGAAACAATTCTTCTTGGGGGTTGTGGCTTTGAGCGTGTT
>DRKN01000198.1 GCA_011051755.1 Gammaproteobacteria bacterium | reverse complement strand
TCAGAACAATGTGGTGCGGAATGACGAGACCACGCAGATCGGTCGCAACCGCACGGAGAAGGTCGGCAAGAGCGAAAGCATCAGTATTGGTGAGAACCTCACCGTCAAGGTCACCCAGGCCAGCCAGAAAAAGGCCAAATCCATCATGATCGAGGCGGCTGACGTGATCACATTCAAGGTGGGCGGCAGCAGTATCGAGTTGACCTCCAGCGGCATCGTCGTCAAGGCCACCACGGTGGACGTCAAAGGCAACGCCATGGTGATGATCAAAGGCGGCCTGACCAAGGTCAACTGAAGTGCGGCAACACACTGACCGGCCTGACTGTTTTACCTGACAATAACGACCCGAGAGCCAACACCATGAACATGCAGACCCCCGACACCGCGTCATCGGTCACAGAAGACGACCGTGCGCCCCTCGTCATGAAAAAAATCACCGCGGCCAGCAGGCACAGACGCAAACCTTGGCCAACGCGGCAAAAGCCGGCAAACGCTATTGTGAAATCTGTGTCCGATAACCCGGCCCAGTAAAGGCGACAGCACATGATCTTTGACGACCCCCGCCAGGAAAACATCGACAAACACCTGTTTGCCACCCCCGGTCACCACGCCTACGCCGTCGTCGATGGCGCCGCGCTGCCCGGGTTATTGCCCAGACTCTACAACTACCCGGCAGACTATTGCTGCCTGTTTCGTGGCGAACTGCTGCCCGAACTGGCCGCCATGGCCCCCTACCTCATCAAACTTGAACAATACACCCCCATCACCGAGTGGTTGCTCAACAGCAAAGACAGCCACCCCGGCATTTTTTCGGTCATCCCCGATGCTTTGGATTTTAACGCCGTGCACACACATTTTCGGCGTTTTCTGCGTGTCAGCGGCCCCGACAATCAGGCCCTGTACTTTCGTTATTACGACCCACGGGTCATGAGCGAATATCTGCCCAGCTGTCCCCCGCAACAAGCCCGAACCGTGTTCGGCCCCGTGCAATACTACCTGCTCGAAGACCCGGAACAACACACACGGCTCTATTGGGTCGGCAGCGATGGCGTCGGGCACAGGTCGTTAATGCCGGTAGCCGAATCCACATCATCCTTGGCACCTGAAAGCAAAAGAGAAAAAGTCACATGTTAAACATCGATCCGTTAAACATCGATCAGGAACAAATGACCCTGAAAATTGCACAAGAGTCAGGGTTTGTCGACTGGTACAGCAATGACTTCATGACCGAACATCTGCCTGGATTCCATGCAGCCTTCCCCCCTGAAATCCGCCATGAAATGGTCAAAAATGGTCGCAAGCAGGCGCTCAGACACGGCTTCGAGGATCCCGTCAGCCAGGCCCACTTCGTCACCTTGATGTGGCACATCGGCCCCGATTTTTATCGCTTTCCCGGTTTTCAAGACATTGCCCGGGCCACCCGGCAACCCGGGCCGGAGCGCATCAATGATTTCTATCACGTTAGCGAGGCGCACTGGAACCATGCCGTACAACATACCAACAAACACCACTGGTTCAGTGAGGCGGCGCCATGAACAGCCCCGTCGCCGACATGGCGCCACCACCCTTGTAGCACTGCGGCGGAGGTCGTGAGTCTTGGGCGGTCGTTATGGAAAGGTGACCGGGGCGTTGCTAAGAACAAATATCCTAATGAATGGAAATCAAATAACTTATCACTGCCGTCCCGTTAACGGACTATTGCCGTATTTCACACGCTCGGTTTGCGGGGAAAGCAGCCTGATTGAAGGTATTTGAAATATGAATTTGGACAGCCTCTCTACGTCATGCCTTGACGGGCGCCTGTTCAGAGGCAACAGGACTGTCGAAATGATTGAGAACACCTCCCTGGGCGAAGACGGGCTGAAGAGGACGACTGCATGGATGCAGGGCGACTCAGGAGATAAAACCAAGATGCAAGACCGGGAAGTTATTTCGTGCACGTTTCTTATCTTATTTGCAGGTCAAACATCAAGACTCGGCAGTTGAGGCGCTTTTCAAACAACCCAACCGTCGAGTCTTGTTTATATCCTGACTATTACAGCTGACCAAATGTAAAATTGGTCGGCGTAACGGTATCAAAATTGCACCAATCATATGTGGTTTCTGTTTCACTTCGAACAGTAATAGTGGTTGTTCCCGTCTTAAGCACTTTAAAGCCCAGCCTTAGCGGCTCATAGTACCCCGTATATAAGTAATTACCATGATAAAAACGAATAGTACCGTTTACATGGTCAATATAAGCACTAGGGCCACTACCTTCACCATATCTCGCGGCATAAACATTGGCGCGATCACTGCCACCGCCAGTCGTATAATAATACGGCATACCTCCACCACAGACAGCGCCATTGGCAGGCGCATGCGTCCAGTAGGTGAAAAATCCGTAAAATATGGCTGTTTCATCTACGTATTGCGCCTCCAACACCGTTGGATCGTACTCTATTTGAACATTGCCCCAAATCATCTGATTAATGTCCGGGCTATCCAGAGCAAGGTCCACGATATTGCCCACTTCCAAAGTAGGGTCTACAGTGCCGCCATTTTCGATGGAGAGAGTATAGTTGTTTGCGAAAACCGAAACGCTGGTTAATGAAAGCAACAGCGAAAAGCCAGTCGATAGAAATTTCATAAAGATGTTCTCCTTTTCCATGTCTTCCGTTCAGATAAATAAAGCGAAACCGCGCTAAATAAACAAGAACAGCAATCCATAACCACATCTGCATAAAGACTCAGAACGAACTTAACGTCGCATTCAAAATCATATTGCTATTTAATAAACTAAGCAACAACCGGCCGATGACCTTTACAGGCAAGAGTGGGATGACATAATCACCGTAATACCCTTCGTTACTACAACCCGAAATCCTCACATTCTGGGAGACACATCATGACGCATGAAATCATTGAAGACCTCCAGTGGCGGCGCACCACCAAGAAATACGATGCTTCACGCAGGGTTTCCAAGGACGACCTGAACGTGCTTCTCGAGGCGATGCGCCTGACGGCCTCCTCCATCAATTCCCAGCCCTGGCGCTTCGTCCTCGTCGAAAGCGACGCAGCGAAACAACGCCTGCACGGCACCTTCACCGAGAAATTCCAGTTCAACCAGCCCCATGCCCTCGAGGCCTCGCTCGTCATCCTGCTTGGCCACAATCCGCGCTACACCCGCGACGACTACGCGGAAGTGGTGGATAACGGCATCGAGGACGGACGCATCAAGCCTGAGGATCGGGAGAGCGGCTTTCGCAGTTTCGTGTTTGCCGAGATGAACACCGACGAAAATGGCGACACCCGTTGCTGGACCAAGGCCCAACTGTACATCGCACTGGGCAATATCCTGCACACCCTGGCGCGACTGAGGATCGACTCGACGCCCATCGAAGGCCTGGACACCGACCGGGTCAACGCAGAGTTCAGGGAAGAGCTGGGTGGCTACTGGTGCGAAGTGGCGCTGGCCATCGGCTATCACCACGCCGAAGACCGCAACGCCTCGCTTCCCAAGTCACGCCGCCGTATGGGCAGCATTCTGCTTCGAATCTGACTCGGTAATATTGCAGATATGAAATTAAGCGAGCTGCGGGGAATACGACCCAATGCGATTAAATGAATATTTGGTCTTTGAGAAATTCGGATATAACCCAAAAATCATGGACAAATTCGTCATGCCGCGCCACCCTGCTACAAACCCAGAAGTCCTTCTCGACAGCAATCTCGAACAGATTCAGTTGTGCGCCGGTCTCCGTGCAGACCAACCGGCGACGTTCTTCCGACATTCCAATAAATTCTTTCATGCTGCGCTTTTCCGATCGGCCAGTGAACGAATGATATCGGCGATCCAGGCTGGGGCATATCGAATATCCTTCACCAGTTGCTTGCGTGCATCGTCATCGAGCCGATGATCGAGCTGTACGATAACTTGCTGATCGACGTTCTTCCGGCCCAGGTGGCGCAACGCCTGGATCACCAGTCCACTGATCTTCCCCGCAGTGGCCATATTGCGGGGAGTCGTGTGCTTCAGGATGATCTGGCGCTTGCCAACCTGGACAGTCCGCGTACGGCCATCCGTTAAATAAACGACCTTCATGGGAACTTGCGTAGAGAACCCAAGCAAATTGGCCACGTAGGCCCCGGAGGGTTGGGGCCGGGTGGCGTCGCGACCTGCAAGTGCACTTGCGATATCATCCGTCGAGGGCTGCAACGGATCCAGCTGGGGGTCGATTTTCGGGTAATCGTACAGCCCCCGCGCTAGTGTGGTGTAACGTATAAAGTGCACCTATCAGAGGCCCGCAAATGCCCCAAGACAAGGCGCAGTCCGCCGTTAATGGCCCCCTCCCTTAACAAGGACTGGAACGCAGGATTGGGGCATTTGCGGGCCTCCCTCCGGGC
>DRKN01000197.1 GCA_011051755.1 Gammaproteobacteria bacterium | reverse complement strand
TTTCTATTCTCGGACAGCCCCTAATACAGGAAAAATTTCTTATTTCACTTTGAATGACCTATGGGCCCTCGGTTTTAAGTAAGTGCCATTCAGGTTTGTCTTCATTTTCCGGTACCGATCAAAAATATGAGTTCTATCCGAATGGCGCTGACGTAATCAGTCATGAAATATCCACGCCAGATCAAAAATACTTATTCCAACCGCCCTTTTTGGTGTATGTTTTGATCTTGTCCGCAAATCGTTCTATCTGTTCCTGACTCATTGCATTGTAGTCATAACCGTTCCAATAAGAATTTTTGTCCGCATGGACATGGGCAATCATGTCGAATGACAGCAGTTCAAAAATATTTTTCCATTCGCCTTCCACGCGCAGGCTTAATGTTGGGTTGATGATGTAGTGGCCGTGCTTCACCCGCAGAAAGAGCTTACGGTTGTATTTGTCGTCACGGCTGACTTCATTCTTCGACAGGATGCTGGAGATGTAGGGGCGCTTCTTTCGCCGGGCGGGCAGGATGTGTTCAGGGAAATGCGCCAGCACCTCTGCAAAGTCACTGCTTTGGAAGGCCCCCGAGGTGTGGACGATTTTCTCCCCGAGCCGGACATAAAACATCGCCATCATCAGGCTGAGCATCAGGAATTCCATTAAACGTTTATCGAGCTTGATCAGGCGCTCATCCACCTGGATGTCAAGGCAGTCAGGCTCTAGCAGACGATAAACGCCCGCCAGTTTTTTGTGACAGTATTTTGAATTGTCCAGCGCCTGCTCCAGGGCGATTTGGAAGGCATTGAATCCGGCATTATTGATCAATTCGGTATTCGCCCCCCGCTCTCTCAACTCTCTGATCAAGGTTTCATTGCCCAGGCGGCTGGCAATCATCAGCGGTGTCTGGTTGAAGAGATTGCGAAAGTCGATGCCGTACTGATCTGTTTGCCGTAACACGGCGCCCGGGTGCTTTAAGTCATAGGGCATATAGTATTTTTTGTTCAACAGTTTGTGCCCTTTGTCTGGGTTTTTGGCCGGAGTGAACCCGGATGTGATCAGCGCATTCAAACGGGACTGATCCCGGTAGACCAGGGCATATTCAAACAGGGTTATTTTTGCCTTTTTATTGTTCTCTTCAATCGCCTTATGCTGGAGCTGCACCAAAGGCTCAGCATGCAGTACCTCCCAGGGCACGGATTTCTGTTTTAGGATCTGGCTGCGGATATTCTCCGCCTGCTCCTGTTTACCCTGAAGTTCCAGCCGTTGCGCTTCCATGCGCCACTCGTCCAGGCTGGAATCCTGTTTTTCCAGTTGCAGCCCCTCTTTGGCGGGACGCAGGTCAAGCAGGTCAAACAGCCGCTGCTTGGTTATCCGCTCTATAAGATAAATATTGCACACTGCACGGGTGATGGCCACATAGAGGGCATTGATATGAAATTTATAGATTTCGAGGGATTTGTCGCGCTTGTCTTTTGTCCTGGCATAGCTCAGCCCCTGCTGAAGATCTTCATGCGCCACTCCCCGGGTGATCTCCCGAAACCGCTGTTCTTCCTTTGAGATGAAGTTGTAGAGTACGATATTTTCATATTCCAGCCCCTTGGCCTCCTGCACCGAAAAAACCAGCGGTGTATTGAAACAGGCGCTGGCCATTGCCTTGTCTTCAGGGTGCATGACAATAACGGCAAAGCGGGTCGAGTGGCGGGTCTTGTGGTCAAGTTCGGCCTTTATGCCTTCTTCATCCTGTAGCAGAATCACTTCCCCGCTGTTGTGGGCGTTGCTCTTCACCAGGTAGTTGCTTTCTTTGTCGATGGAGCCGAAGCGGGCGCCCTTGATCTTTAAAACCCGGTTGGCTGTCTCGGTCACTTGCAGGGAGTTGCGATAGTTGGTATTGAGGATGCGGATTAAATCCGCCTGTGGTGCCGGGCCCTCCTGTTGGTAGAAAAAACTCTTGATCTTGGACCAGGAGAAAAAGTTGGGGTGTACGATCTGGTTTGAATCACCACAGAGAACAAACCCCGCCGGATCACGCAATGATTTCAAGATCAGCCGCATCTGGATATTGGTTAGATCCTGTACCTCATCCACGACGATGAAATCATAGCGCGGTGTGACTTTTTGCAGATATTCATGGCTGAGGATATTGGCGTCGTAAAACCCCTGTTCTTTCATCGTCTGTAGATACTTGCCAAACAGGTCGTAGACCTGCCCTCGCTCGTCATGGGAAAAAATGGACTGTTTTATCCCCAGATCAAGGTATTCTTCCCGCCCGAGATAGGGGGAATCCGTTGCCGGGCCGGTAATGACGCCTTTGAACTCTTCAAACAACTGATGGGCGTCCTTGAGGCCACTGGCGACACGGCGGCGGGCAAACCAGGCGGAAAACTCCCCAAAATTCATCTCCCGTCCCGCGGGTACATGGATGCTCTCCAGATATTCCTGAAAAGAGAGGAAATCAATCTGCTGATCGTCATTGGCATAACGGGTGGCATAGTAGAGATCCCTTGAGTTATGCACCAGATAGGGCGAGCGGGTGACATACAGAATATCCCCCACGGCCTCCTTCATTTTTTCCAGGGTCAACGCTGTCTTGCCGCTACCCGCCGAGCCAATGATAATCAGTGGCGGCTGGAGGGCGTAGATATCACTTTGAGTCTGGTCAAAAGAGATGATCTTATCCAGCAGGTTGAAGGTGGTGTTAGCGGGATTAACGTAGATCAGTGGCTCCATTTGCACCTCGTCCAGAGACGCCAGGGGAGGAATCTTGCCCTCATCCACCACGGTGTCACGGTTGAGAAAGCGGGATTTTTCGTAGGCATGCTGCTCGATGCATTCCAATACCAAAGCGTAGGCCTCCCCCTGGTAGCGGTGAATTGCAAACAGCAGGCGGTTGCTCCGGTTCAGGCGCGCACGATAGAGGTTATCTCCCACCTTCTTGACCTCGGCTGAACGGAAATCATCCGCTTCCAGGTAGGCCTTCATCTTCTTGAATCCAGGGATTTTGGCGGGATTGATCTCGTTATAAAGCAGAATTTTCATGGTTGTACCAGGTTGATTTGTCGTTGATTCATAATGTTGTCGGAAAAGAGGTGCCAGGAGGAAACCTGTGCATAAACCCGTGAGTCGATAGGTGGAATTTACATGTAAAGGCATTGATAGCCGCGTAGAATGGGTAGATTTTTCATACCCGCGCGGAATATGCGTCAACCGTCTGCGTCATAAAATGCCGGCGTGATTCAAAGACGCTGGCCTTGAAGCGTTTTCCTTTGACTTCAATGCGTCTTTTCAGTATCACATCAAACAAGATGGGGTTATGGCGCCGTACCGCCGACAGAATTTTTGCTTCATTGCGCGGCAGCATATCCCAATCAACAAAGTTCAATGGTGAATACACCGGCATCACACCGGGCAAGGGGTAGTCTGAACCATAAATCAGGCGGTCGTGCCACTCGTCGGATTCAATGATTTTTTCTATTTTCCAACGGTCACGATTCACCTGGGTAATGGCGGCAGTATCACCCAGGGCCAGGTTTTCGTATCGGGGCTCTTCTATCAGACGTGCAAACAAATCAAGGTTCGCTACCCGGGGGCCATGTCTGCCTTTGTCGATATCCATGCTCTCTCCCAATGTGGCGCAGTGGGCAAAGATCACCCGAACCCCGTGATCCAGCGCACGCCGGAATAACAGTGGATTGTTGTAGGTTTGCCCGCTCGGTGAATCAACCGCGTATTCGGAACCCACATGGGTCAATAATGGCAGGTCGTGTTTCACTAATGCGTCATAAAACGCATCGCATTTCGGATCACTGGCATCGATTCCCATCACGCTGGGCAGCCATTTTATGGCCCGTGCATGGTTGTCCACGGCATCTTGCAATGCACTCAGCGCATCTTCCCGATACGGATGAATGGAGGCAATCCACTCGAATTGCCCGGGATGAGCCTTTGCCATTTTCAGTGCATATTCATTGGGGGTATGAAATGCACTGTATTCATGATGAATATCGCCCGCATGGGTATGATGATAATCAAATCCCAGCAAGACATAACGAAACCCCTCGGGCAGATCCGCATGGATATCCAGCAGGCGTTGCACCGCGCCTTCGTCAATGGTTTCTTTGTTACCTGAGCGGACGCAGGAGGCGTTGAGATAAAACGTAAACCGGGTCAGTCGCAGCGGATGCCATAACGACTGCATGTCGGGATTCACCCAAATCCCGGAGTTGGAATCCCCTACGCCAATGAGATGGCAGTGACCGTCCCACACCTGTTGGGTATCAATCCCTTCCCAGGTGGCCTTGACCAGGTCATGGTTTGCCAGCGACTCGGGAAGTCCGGGCTCAGGACAGTCGTTGAAAAAACCTTCCCGCGGCATGTACTGACAACCCGTCAGTGCGACCGGTATAGCGGCAATTGAGCGAAGAAATGTGCGTCTATCCATTTGAGGTGTCCGGGCTTACCACGAATTTGATAAGAAATTTTGTGAGGCTGAATTTTGTGCTGAGGTCGCGGTATTGTGTCCGCTCCCGGTTTTTTTGGTTTAATCGGATCACTCATATATGCCAGTTGATCAAATATGATAACGTCAATTCCATACCAATGGCGATACACATCGAACAGCAAGTGGTATTTTCACAAGGTCACTTCATCATTTTAACAGATGTGATTACCCGTGACGGCATCACCGACGCCGCCGCTGCCGGGTTAATCTCTTCGGGGCAAATTCCATGTCTCGCAAGATTCAATCAGTATCCTCACCCCGCTTTCGCATGGCAAAAGTCGAGCGCAGCGGGATAGCTTGTTGCGGAGTTGTTTATTTCAACGCCTGGCGCCTCCTGCTCACGGGGGAAAGGGTTGCCCCTGTTGAGGAAACAGCGGCTCACTAGGCATTTCCACATGCTTTCCAGAAAACGTCGCCCATCGAAAGCCTGTATGGCTTTACTCAGTGACCAAGGGTAAAGTCCATGAGCGCTTGACCGCAAGGCATTTCGCAAAGAAGAGCGGAGCAGGGCGATTATTGCTGATCGGGAGTCGTCAACGTGAGTTTTATTGTCATCATTGTTCTCCTGTCGTTGGATGCTGTTGGGATTAACTGGTATGCACTACGATCAGTTGCGTGGGTTCCCGTGCCTTGAACGCGAGGTTTTCGCCGCGAATGAGGTCGCCATCTCCGACTATTTCGTCATTGATGTGTCCCGACCCGCGTGTGACGTACACGAGGAAGGGATCATTGATCGTTACGCCTTCGCCGGTAGCCAAAAGTCCGACATCGATCAACGTTTGTCCATCAAAGGTCTCGTCTTGATCGGTCGAGCCACCGTAGACACGCGTCAGTTTGGAGCCCTTCGAGTGGTACAATTTATAACTGGATGGCCCTTCCGCTCGCTCAGGAAGCACCCAGATCTGGATCAATCGGTTTTCGTCGTCATCGGGGTTGATTTCGTTGTGTGAAAACCCTTCACTCCCGGCTCGCTGTGCCTGGATATCATGGCTGCCCAGCGACTGGCCATGCTTCAGCGAGCCTTCATGGGCAATTCGCCCTTCGACCATCACTGAAATAACATCGATTTCATAGTGACTGTGAAGTCCGGTTTCGCCTTTCGGCATGAAGCAGGCATCCGCTAGATATACGAAGTTGCCAATACCTTCCCAGGTACCATTTTCCGCCCTACTTTCAAAGATGCGTCGATCCATCACCAGCCGGGTTTCTTTCAGTCCGCCAAAGCCGCCACGTTTAAGCTTGTCTCTGTGCAGTATTTCCACGATTCACCTCTAATGTTGTCTTGCCCTGATTGTAGAGATTTACGTTATACTGTTTCTCTAGCGTGATAAATGCAGTAAATCGGGAGAAGCTGTTCCGTATGAGGAATAATAAGATCAGAGATTTGAACGAGCTTGCCGTTTTTACCTACGTCGTGGAACAGGGTGGGTTTACCGCAGCGGCAAAGGCGGCTCGGTTGCCCAAGTCGAGTATCAGCCGTCAGATCGCCAGTCTTGAAAAACGGCTGGGTGTTCGCTTGCTGGAACGCACGACCCGAAAGGTTCATGTGACGGAGATCGGTCATATTTACTACAGGCATTGTCGGCGTATGCTCGAGGAGGCTGATCATGCCGACCTCTACGTCGAGCAAACCATGGAGATACCGCGCGGTATTTTACGGGTCAGCGCCTCGGTTACGACGGGTCAGCACCTGCTTGCGCCACTGGTCGCTGAATTTATCACGCAGTACCCGGAAGTGCAGTTTGAGCTGGTCTGGACGAATCGTCAGGTTGATGTCATTGATGAAGGATTTGATTTGGTGGTTCGGATCGGCCCCCTTCAGGATTCAAGTCTGGTTGCGCGCAGTCTCGGCCACTATCGGTTATGTCTATACGCCAGTGTGGAATATCTCAATGCACGGGGCAGGCCACAGAAGCCGGAGGATCTTCAGGATCACGACTGTTTGGTGATGAGTGATATGGGGGGCGGTCATCAATGGACATTTTCAATGGGCGATATCACCAAATACGTAGGGGTAACGCCGCGCGCATCAGTCAACGATTTTAACTCGTTGCGGCGAATGGTGGCCGACGGGAGTGGGATTGCAATCCTTCCCAGTTACCTGCACGCCGACGATTACCATGATCGACTCGTCAGTGTCCTGGATGATTGGACGGGGTGCTTGATTGAGCTTCATGCGCTATTTCCCAGTCACCGCGGTGCGACACCAAAAGTACGTGCTTTTCTCGACTTTTTAGTTGTTCGGCTCGGGGGGTTGAAGGGGGGCTGACAGAGGGCAGGGTTTAAAAAACGGTTCTATCGATCCGTATCCGGGCTTTCAGTCCGTAAAACTAACCCACCCGCTTTAGCGGGTGGTTGTTGAGTTATGGTACTGATCCTGCTTACGCTGATTGGCGTGATGCCCGGCCATGTCTTGCTGGGGGCGCTGCTGTCTCAATGACAGGCATGACCGCCCTGGCCGGCAGCATCGTACATACTCCATTGCTCTGGTTCTCGGTATCTTGGTGCTTGTGGCATGAACCGTGATGCCGATGGTGCGCTGCGCTGGTCGCGACGGGCGCGTGCAGGCTGGATTGAGCGGAGGCAGTTTACTGGCATCTTTATACTGTCCTTTGTTGATCAATTCGATCAATATTTCTATCACCAGAATTAATTGCTATGATCCGGGAATACTGAATGTCAGAAAGGGTTAATACGTTGTTATGGCTGATCGCCGATTACGTGTGTTCTATAGTGTCGCCCGCCTACTGAGCTTTACCAAGGCCGCAGACAGCCTGCATATGACCCAGCCCGCGGTGACCTTTCAGGTGCGTCAGCTGGAGGACTATTTCAATACCCGCCTGTTCGACCGCACCCATAACAAGATCAGCCTCACCGAGGCGGGGGCGCGCGTCTACGCCTACGCCGAGAAGATCTTCCACCTCTATGACGAGATGGAAAACGCCGTGCGCGAGCTGACCGGTGAGATCAGTGGCGTGCTGATCCTCGGTGCCAGCACTACCGTGGCCGAATACATGCTGCCGGCTCTGCTGGGTGACTTCAAGGCCAAGCACCCGGACGTCAACATCCGCTTGAAGGTCTCCAATACCGACGGCATCGTCTCGATGGTGGAGAACAATATCATCGACCTGGGCGTGGTGGAGGCGCCGGTGTTGAACAAGAATTTGGCCGTCGAGGAGTGCCGTACCGACCGTCTGGTGGCCATTACGCCACCGGGACATGTCCTGGCAAAAGGTGATACGGTGCCGGTCAAGGCCATCCTCGACTACCCGTTCATCTGCCGGGAAGAAGGTTCCGGTACGCGCGAGGTCATCAATGAGTACCTCAAACAGGCCGGAGTCGATCCCGTGCAGCTGAACGTGATTATGGAGCTGGGCAGTCTGGAGGCGATCAAGGGTGCGGTGGAGGCGGGTATCGGCGTCAGCATCGTCTCCCGCGTAACACTGGCCAAGGAGATCAAGCTGGGTTCGCTGGAGGTGCTGGAGCTGGATACCCCGCTGGAGCGTCCCTTTTCCTTTGTGCACCAAAAACACAAATTCCGGCAGTGTGCCATGGATGAGCTGCTGGAGTTTGCACGCAATTATTGCCGTGATCACCGGGACATCAGCTAAGTCGGGATGGTGGTATCAGGCAATGGTGTTGCAGATTCCAGCGGGTAAACGCAAAAATTTAGCGGCGGCAAAAAAGAAGCTGCTGGCCCGCTTTGAATGCCTGTCCGAAACACAGCGTGAGACATTGCTGTCCTTCGCCGAATTTCTCGCTACCCGGACACCACAGGATCCGACTGAGGCGACTCCTCCGTCGGAGCCGCGTTATACTTCCCGTCCCGAACAGGAAAGCGTCATTGCCGCCATCAAACGCCTTAATGCCACTTACTTTATGTTGGAAGACCGTGCCGGCCTGCTCAATGAGACCTCGCTGCTGATGACCCAGCACGTCATGCAGGGGCGGGATATCCGTGAGGTGATCGATGAGCTGGAGGCCCTGTTCGCGCGTTTTTATGAGGAATGGCGGGCGGAGATGCGCTCATGAATGTCCTGAGCGCCTGGTTCAGCCGTAATTTCTCCAACCCGCAGACGGTTATTCTGGCCCTGTTTCTGCTGGGCGGTTTTGTGCTTGTCTTTTATATGGGCGGCATGCTGGCGCCGTTACTGGCGGCGGTGGTCATTGCCTACCTGCTGGAGGCCATCGTGCAGGTGATGGAGCATCGTGGCATGCCACGTCTGCCGGTGGTGATCCTGGTATTTCTGCTGTTTGTCGTCGTATTTCTGTTCCTCATGCTGTGGCTGGTGCCCATGCTGTCGCGGCAGGTGGCGCAATTGGCGCAGGATCTGCCGCGCCATATCGATGCCGGCCAGAAGCTGCTGATGCGCCTGCCTGAAATATATCCGCAGCTGTTTACGCAAGCGCAGGTGCGGGATATCGTCAATAGTCTGCAGAAAGAATTGGCGGGGCTGGGGCAGAGCCTGTTGGCGCTTTCACTGGCCTGGATTCCCAGTCTGATCGCCCTTGCCGTGTACTTGATTCTGGTGCCCATGATGGTGTTCTTCTTTCTCAAGGATAAAAGCCAGATCGTGGACTGGATGGGGTCTTATCTGCCGCGCCAGCGTGAGTTGACGACGAGTGTCTGGCGCGAGGTGGACTTGCAGATCGGCAACTATATTCGTGGTAAGTTTACCGAGATTCTTATCATAGGCGGCGCCAGTTACATCACCTTCGTGCTGATGGGTCTGAACTATGCCGCCCTGCTGGGTGTGCTGGTGGGCTTGTCGGTGGTGATTCCTTACATCGGCGCTACCGTGGTCACCATTCCGGTGGCGATGATCGCCTATCTCCAGTGGGGCTGGGGTTCCGAGTTTGCTTACCTGATGCTGGCCTACGCCATCATCCAAGTGCTGGATGGCAATGTGGTGGTGCCACTGCTGTTCTCCGAGGCCGTGAATCTGCACCCGGTGGCGATTATTGTTGCGGTGCTGGTGTTTGGTGGGCTGTGGGGCTTTTGGGGGGTGTTCTTCGCCATCCCGCTGGCGACCCTGGTGAAGGCCGTGCTCACTGCCTGGCCCAAGGCCGAGGAACCTGAGCCGACTGACGCATGAGGTGGACGTTTCTTTGCTGTAGGAGCGGGCCATGCCCGCGATAGCCTTCTCTACCCGGCCTCGGATATGTACAAAAGGGTATCTTCGGCTGCTCTTACCGCCGATATTGGCGTAGACCTCATCGCGGGCATGGCCCGCTCCTTGTCAAGTGGTTTACAGCGCTTTCACTGCCGCCAGCACTTCTTCCACATGCCCCGGCACCTTTACCTTGCGCCATTCTTGGCGCAGCACGCCTTGTTCGTCGATGAGGAAGGTGCTGCGCTCGATACCCATGACTTTCTTGCCGTACAGGTTCTTTTCCTTGATGACGTCGAATAGCCGGCACAGGATCTCTTCCTTGTCCGACAGCAGGTCAAAGGGAAATGCCTGCTTGGCCTTGAAATTTTCGTGGGCCTTGATGCCATCACGGGAGACGCCGAGGATGACCGCAGCGGCGGCTGTGAAGGCATCGAAATGGTCGCGAAAGTCCTGGCCCTCTTGGGTGCAGCCGGGGGTGTTATCCCTGGGATAAAAATACAGAACGACCTTCTTGCCGGCCAGGTCGGACAGTTTGATGGTCTTGTCGCCCGTGGCGGGTAGGGTGAAAGCGGGGATTTTTTTGTTCAGTTCGACGCTGTTCATGGTTTTGTTCTCCGTCAGGGTTTGCTGGGTTCCAGGGTGGCGTCCATGTTTTGCGCCTCGCAAAAATCGAGAAATTCATCGCGCAGGGTGGCGACGTGTATGCTGGCCGGGACGTTGGCGGTGAGGCTGAGGGCGAACATCGACGTGCCGGTGTGGGCGGCGGCGTAGCGGATGGTGTTCAGCTCCTGGATGTTGATGTTGCGGCTGGCGAAAAAACTGGACAGCCGGTAGACGATGCCCGGTTGATCGAGAGTGATGACCTCCACCGTATAGGGCATCAGGTCGGTGGCCGGGTTGTTGTCGGTGGTGCGTTTGTTGATGAGGGTGAGGTCTAGGCGTTTACCCAGTCCCGGCAGGGTGTCTTCCAGCTTGGCCAGTTCGTTCCATTTGCCACCGGCCATGAGGATGACGGCAAATTCGCCGCCGAGCACGGTCATGCGGCTGTCGATGATGTTGCAGCCGCTGTCCAGCACGGCCTCGGAGAGCTGGCCGACGATGCCGGGACGGTCTTCGCCGAGGGCGGTGATGACAAGATAGTTTTCCATGGTGGGTCTCTACGGTGACGAATGCGCGGATTCTAGCATTATCGCCCGCCAACTGGCTCCTGCGCCGGCCGTTCATCGCGAGCCCTGCTTGTCATCGGTCAGTGCCCTCAGTACCATTGACACCCTTTTGATTTCCGGGTGCAAAAAACGCCCGCAGCGGAGAAATTCCATGTTTCACGGCAGTATGGTCGCCCTTGTCACCCCCATGCGCCCCGGCGGCGCGGTGGATAATGAGGCGCTGGATGCACTGGTCGAATTCCACGTGGAGAACGGCACCGATGCCATTATCGCCATGGGCACCACCGGGGAGTCCTCCACATTCGATGAAAAAGAGCATTGCGACGTGGTGCGTCATGTGGTGGAACGTGCCGCCGGGCGCATTCCGGTGATTGCCGGCACGGGCTCTAATTCCACCCGCGAGGCCATCGACCTGACCCGTTGTGCTCTGCATGCCGGCGCCGATGCCTGCCTGCTGGTGACACCGTATTACAACAAGCCCACCCAGGAAGGTCTGTACCGGCACTTCCGCGCCGTGGCCGAAGCGGTGTCGATTCCGCAGATTCTCTACAACGTGCCAGGCCGTACCGCCGTGGACATGCTGCCCAAGACGGTCGAGCGCCTGGCCGACATTCCCAATATCGTCGGCATCAAGGAAGCGACCGGTGATCTGGCGCGCGGGCAAGAGATCATGCAGCGTTGCGGTGAGCGGCTTACGGTATACAGTGGCGATGATGCCACCGCCATGGCGCTGATCCTGGCCGGCGCCAGAGGCAATATCTCCGTCACTGCCAATGTCACCCCACGCGACATGCACGCCATGTGCGCTGCCGCCCTGAGAGGTGATCGTACCGAGGCCGAACGCATCAATCAGCGTCTCATGCCGCTGAACCAGACGCTGTTTCTGGAGACCAATCCCATTCCCGTCAAGTGGGCCCTGTGCGAAATGGGCTTGATTGCCGACGGCATTCGTCTGCCGCTGACTCCCCTGTCCGAATCCTGCCGTGGCCCGCTGCGTGAAGCCATGCAGCAGGCGGGCGTCATTTCTTAAGGCCGGAAAATCCTATGCAGGTAACCCCTTTTTCTCGCGCGGCCAAAACTCCTCTGCGTGTTTTGTTCATGTTGTGTGTTCTGTTTTTGTTGAGCGCGTGCGGCTGGTTGTCCAACAAGCCCACGACGACGGGGGTCAACGAATTGCCGCCGCTGGAAGTGCCACCGGATCTGGTCAAGCCGCAGGGCGGGGCGCCGCTGCGGGTGCCGGAAGTGACGTCGGCAAAGACTGTCACGGATTGCGTGCCCAGTGCGCCTGAGCTGGCGCGTATCGCCCAGCGTGTCTTACCGCCACAGAAGGACGTGCGTATCGTGCGCGATGGCCGTCACCGCTGGTTGATGGTGGAGGTGGAGCCGGAACAATTGTGGCCGCTGGCGCGCAGGTTTCTCAGCCAGCACGGCTATCGCATCGCCGTGGATCAGCCGGGCATCGCCCTGATTGAAACGGATTGGAAGCCGCTCGAGACGGACACGGATGGCAAACCGGCCCTGGCTGAGCGCCTGCGCCTGCGTATCGAACCGGGCCAGGTGCCCGGTAGCACCGAGGTCTACATAAGTGAAGCCCTGCGTGAACGCACGACCGATGGTGGGTGGGAATTGCGCAGCCCGGACGAGGAGCGTGCCGCCGAAATACTTTATCGGCTGGCCCGTTATCTGGGCAACGAGGACGTGGGTCAGGCCATGCCACTGAAAGCACTGGACAGCGAGATTGACCGGGACGGGGACGGTAATATCCGCCTGCGCATTGACGCACCCTGGGAGGCGGTGTGGCGGCGCGCCGGTATTGCCCTCGACAACCTCGGTTACATTATTGAAGACCGTGATCGTGCCAACCGGGTTTATGCAATCTACACCGAGCTTGCCTCCGGCAAAACGGACGAAGAAGTCAAATATGGCAAGCCGGAAAGCGCCACGGTGCGTCTGGCCTATACCCTGAAGATAACCGAAGCGGATCAGGCCACCCTGATCAGTGTGCTCGATTCTGCGGGCAATCCGGACAATTCCGGCCCGGCAAGGCATCTGCTGACCCAGATCCAGAGCCAGTTACGCTGATTTAACGGCCTTCGTCCGTGCGATTTGCCTCTCTTGGCAGCGGTAGCCGTGGCAATGCGACGTTGGTGGAACACGCCGGCACCTGCATATTGCTGGACTGCGGCTTTTCCGTGCGCGAGACCGAGCGGCGCCTGGCCCGGCTGGGCAGATCCGGCGATGAGTTGAGCGCCATCGTGGTGACCCACGAACACGGCGATCACATCAATGGGGTGGGTGCGTTGGCGCGCAAATACGGGCTGGCGGTGTGGGCCACGGCCGGCACCTTGGCGCTGGACCGGCTGGGAAAGGTGGCCGAGGTGCATTGTTTCAACAGCCATCAGGCGTTTGCCCTCGGTGATTTGCAGGTGCAGCCCTTTCCGGTGCCGCACGATGCTCGCGAGCCGTGCCAGTTCGCCTTCA
The DNA here is from genome assembly GCA_011051755.1 of Gammaproteobacteria bacterium. Lineage (GTDB taxonomy): Bacteria > Pseudomonadota > Gammaproteobacteria > SZUA-152 > SZUA-152 > DRQN01. Next base: position 1,855 of record DRKN01000197.1, on the reverse strand, counting down.
GCGATGGCGAGCGGCGGCTGGGCATTCTCACGGATGTGGGTTGCGCCACTGCACACATTGCCGAACAGCTCAGCGATTGCGATGCCCTGATGCTGGAGTGTAATCACGACAAGACACTGCTGGACAACGGCAATTATCCAGCCTCGCTGAAATGCCGGGTCGCAGGTGCTCAGGGACATTTGAGCAATGCGCAGGCGGAGGCCCTGCTGCGCAGGCTGGAGACGGGCCGGTTGAAACAGGTGGTGGCCGCGCATTTGAGCGAAAAGCACAATACGCCCGCACTGGCCCGCGCCGCCCTGGCTGCCGCGTTGGGCTGTGCAAGCGACTGGGTGGCCGTCGCCGATCAGGACGCCGGCCTGGATTGGCGCGAGGTTTGAATCCTGGGGGACTCTCTACGGCGCAACGGACAATGGCTGAAGCGGCTCCTACAGGTGATTTTTTTAGTAAAAATTTCAAAGTAAATACGAGAAGCAAGCATGGAAAAACGTGGAGAACTCTACGCCGGCAAGGCAAAATCCGTCTATCTCACCGATGACCCGGATTACCTGATCCTGCGCTATCGCAATGATACCTCCGCCTTCGACGGGGAAAAGGTCGAGCAGCTTGACCGTAAGGGTGAGGTCAACAACAAGTTCAGTGCCTTCATTATGCAGAAGCTGGAAGAGGCGGGTGTGCCGACCCATCACGCCGGCCTGCTCTCGGCGGAAGAATCGCGGGTGAAAAAGCTGGATATGTTCCCTATCGAGTGTGTGGTGCGCAACATCGCCGCTGGCAGTATCTGCAAGCGCCTGGGGGTGGAAGAGGGTATCGATCTCAATCCACCCACCTTTGAGTTTTTTCTCAAGAATGACGAGCTGCACGATCCGATGATCAACGAATTCCACATCCGTTCCTTCGGCTGGGCCGGTAGCGAGGCGGTGGAGAAAATGAAGGAACTGACCTTCAAGGTCAACGACATCCTCACCCAATTGTTCGCCGCTGTCGGCCTGCTGCTGGTGGATTACAAACTGGAGTTCGGTCGTTGCAAGGGCGAGATTCTGCTCGGCGATGAATTCACCCCCGATGGCTGCCGTCTGTGGGACGCGGAAACCCGTAAAAAACTGGACAAGGATCGTTTCCGCCAGGGGATGGGTGGTGTGGTCGAGGCCTACGAGGAAGTGGCCCGGCGTCTGGGCGTGGATCTTTCCTGATCGTCATCTGTACCGGGGTGGGGGAGATCGTCGTGGGGTGCGCTCTCAATATGATGTATGTCTTTAAGCCCTCCATTCAAGCGCATCTCATACCATCAATGGATACCCATACTGATTAATCTTTCCCCAGAATTGATTCCATCGACAATCAGTGTGCGCAAGGCTCCTGAGTGATAATAGCGCCGCTGCACCCTTCTCTTTCCATCGCATTCCAGAAGTGATGTGGCCTAATGATCTTGGACACCAGCCACGGTGGTAAACTCCACCGATAACATAGGGTGTTCGATGATGACACAACAGGTCAGATCGGCGCATTGAAAACCTGTAAAACCCAAAGGCTGTTCGAAGCCGATAGCCTGATTAAGACGATACGCGCGAGGTTCATCGAGGCCAGAGGAATAAATATTTCTCACCAACAGGCCGGATATATGAGGGCAATCCTGTCCCTGACTGGCTGGTTCCCAAGGTCTTTGCCAGCGTCCTCGTGCTCCAATGGGTTGCATTGGGCGGTTTCTCCGTTGTTGTTTTCTCAATGATCTTCTTGCGAAGCCGTGCCTGTGCCTGAGTATTTTTGCCTCCATGGTTATTGCCTCTCGGCAAGTTCTTTTCTATACCGGATAATCCATGCTCGGCAAAACGCCTCCTCCATCGCCCTACCATGTGTG
>DRKN01000196.1 GCA_011051755.1 Gammaproteobacteria bacterium | reverse complement strand
CCGCCGTCAGCAGTAACGCTATATGAATTACATTTTTATATCGCATTTCTTCAAATACCGCGTTTTACAACCAGCATACAAACTGCACGACAGGAAGAGCTATCGACTGTTGTTGCCAATCCTAATAAAAATCAAATATTTACGTCCTGTTGTTTTTGCAAGCAAACTATGCGCCTAGGCCATCATTTGATATATCAAATGGTGCGTATCAGCATGTTTTATATACAATAATTAATATATTTTTGATTGTTTCAGAGAACTGAAAGGTGATTAATCAAGTGCCATATGTAAAGTTTTTCGACAGGATTTTCACCCAGCTAATGGGTGGGTTGTCAGATGCTGTGTTTTGACCTGCCCATCCTCAACGCACGTGGGTTAGGTTGGGGATGGGCGGGTCGAAATACAGTGTCTAGGTGCAACAGGGTGTTTATTCTTCCCATACTCCACCGGCTTCAGCATGCCGTCGCGTGGCTGGTCATTGCTTGGCTTGGCATGCTGCCCGCCGCCCCGCTCCAGGCCGCAGACGCCATACGCAAACTCGAAGCGGCGGAGTTCATCATCGCGGACACCCCGGCGCCACCAACCGCTGACGCCGACTGGCAGTCCGTCGCCCTCACCGATCGCTGGAGTCTGGTCCGTTACCAACAGGGCAGCAATGGCTGGTATCGCCTGCGTGTCACGTTGGCCACACCCCCCGAAGAACCCTGGGGCATCTATCTGCCGCGTTTCAACATGAACAGCGCCATCTTTCTCAATGGACAGCTGCTGGGTAGTGGCGGCCGGTTTCCCGACCCCATCGCCCGCAACTGGAACCGGCCCCTGCTGGCTCGCGCCCCCGCCGCATTATGGCGGCAAGGCGGCAATACGCTGCACATCCGTCTGAAATCCTATCCGGGACACGGCTATCTGGCGCCGGTGTATGTTGGCCCGCTGGCGGCACTCACCCCCGAATACGATTTCCGCCGCCTGCTGCAGGTGGACATCAGCCAGGCCCTGCTTCCCATTACCCTGTTTATCGGTGTGTTCGTTTTCTTTCTGTGGGTAAAACGCCGCCACGACAGTCAGTATCTGTGGTTCTCGCTCGCGGTACTGGCCTGGTCCCATTACAGCACCAACATGATCGTGGTCGATATCCCCATGCCGTCCTATCTGTGGGAGATACTCGCCTATGCCAGCGTTGACTGGTTTGCCGTCTTTCTGGCCATCTTTGGTCTGCGTTTCACCGGGCATCCCTTTGGGCGAGTGGACAAGGCATTTCTGTTATTCGCCGCGGCTGCCACCCTGGCCTACGCCCTCGCCGACCAGGCCAGCATCAAGGCCGTGGCCCGTATCTGGCACACCGGCGCCATCACCATTGGCGGCTACGCGGTATTTGCAATGCTGAGGTCCTGGCGCCGAACGGGCACACTAAGTCATGCCGCGATGGCCGCCGGCCTGGCCATCATCCTGCTCACCGCCATGCACGACTGGATGTTCCAGTTCGGTTACATCGGCATGACGGAGCGCACAGGGTTTCATCTGTTGCACTACAGCGCGCCGGTGATCTTTACCCTGATGGCCTGGCACCTGGTGCGGCGTTTCACGCATGCCCTGAATGAAGCGGAAACGCTCAACCGCGAACTGGAACAACGCATCGAAAAGAAACGACAATCACTGGAAAAATACTATGCCACCATACAGGAGATGGAAAAGCGTGAGGTGGTACTCGAGGAGCGCGAACGCCTGTCACGGGAAATCCATGATGGCATGAGCGGCAACCTGGCCAACGCCATCATGTTGAGCGAGATCATCGACCGCGAGCTGCGCGACGCCCCGGACGCCACCCTGCGCAAGCGCCTGCAGCAAATGAAGGAACAGCTCAACAACGGACTGTTGGAAATGCGCAACCTGATCCTGGCCATGGAGGGTGATGTGGCCACCGTGGGTGAACTCGTCAACCACCTCAACGACAAATGCGAACGGCTGCTGGTGAATGCAAACATCGATTTCCAGTTACATGACGAGACCCGTAACGAAAATCACCCACTGTCACAGCAGCAAAGCCTCAACATCCTGCGCATCCTGCAGGAAGCGGCCAACAATGTCATCAAGCATGCCCGGGCATCCACGGTGGTCCTGCGGATTTTTGACCATGAAGAAGGTATCGGCTTCCAGCTCATCGACGATGGCGACGGCTTCGACCCGGACGCCGTGCAGACCGGCCACGGCCTGAAAAACATGCGCAAGCGTGCCAAAGAGATCGATGCCCGACTGACCATAGCGTCAAGCCCGGGGAATGGCAGCCGGCTGAGTCTGACTCTCGACAGCCGTCCAGAATAGCGTATCAGCCCACCCCCATGGCCTTGGCCACCGCTTCGGCCCGGGAATGCACCTGCATCTTTTCGTAGATCTTGCGGATGTGGTTGTTGACGGTATGCACGCTGATGTTACAGGCATCGGCGATGGTCTTGTAACTCTCGCCCTTCACCAGGCGGTCGAGAATTTCCTGCTCGCGCGCGCTCAACTGTTCTACCTGGTGGCTGTTCGCCGGTGCATCCTGCACCAGCAGATCGTCACGAAACTCATCGAGCACCTTACGGGCGATGCGCCCCGACAAAAACGATCCGCCGCGATGAATTTCCTGCAGGGCATCACGAATCTCCGCGCTGGACGAGGCCTTGAGCAAATAACCGGAAGCACCTGCCCTGATCGCCCCCAGAATACTCTTACTGTCTTCAAAGGTCGTCATCATCACGATGTCAACGTCCGGGAACTGCTGCTTCAGCCGTTGAGTCGCCTCGATGCCGGAAATACCCGGCAGGTTGATGTCCATCAGGATAATGTCCGGCAACGGCAATGTAGGAATACGCTCCAGCGCCACCTCGGCCGAGGCGTAATGGTTGTGGATTTTCAGTTCCTCACCACTCAGATAATCCTTCAGCAAATCTGCTGCAACGGGATCATCTTCGATAAGGGTGACAAAAATCATGGGGAACCTTCCGCGCACATATCCGGGTACATCGGAAGTATCCACCCTATGCCATAGCGATTCAATAGTGAATATTAGTCAGGTGAAAAAGCCAGTTTCAGTCATGTTAATCCCTGCTCACAGACGGATAATTTCCTACACAACAAAGATAAGCGCGAGCGCGGGATTCGGAGGAACTGCCATGAATATTCTCAATAACCCCCTGACGAGGTTTGCAGCAAAATGCGGAAACCTCATCCTTTCAATCGTTATTTTATCCGCATTCTGGATGACCTCAACAGCACAGGCCGCGATTACCTGGACACCAATGAATGGCCCCGGCGGCGGCGATATCACCAGCTTTGAATTTGTCAGCAACACCGAAATCTGGGCCAGTTCCAATGAGGGGCTCGTGTATAAAACCACGGATGGAGGAACCAGCTGGAGCAAGGTCAGTACTCTCGTCGGCACTCACCTGAGCAACAACACACTGAAGTTGATGGTGGACAGTACCGGCAAATATTATGCCCACCT
>DRKN01000195.1 GCA_011051755.1 Gammaproteobacteria bacterium | reverse complement strand
GTAAGCCAGGCATGATCGGCATCTTTTTCCCGCGAAATCGAGCAAGATCTTGCTCGGTGCGGGCAACTTTTTGCTCGCTTGCGTGTAAGTGATTGTTTTTGTTGATGTCTTATTTTTGAGAATCGGGCAAGATCTTGCCCGCTGTGACGAAACAACGAATATTCCGAGGGATATTGTTGTGGCTGATGGCGTGATTTTTACGCATCAGGTTTGCTTTCTTTGCGCAAGAAGTCGCTACTCTGGTGGTCTGTCAATCCTTTATTATCGGGTTCAGTTGCTCTGTCAGCGTTCATAGCACCACAGGAATGCTGAATCCGGCCGGACTTACAAACGAGCCAACAAAAAAGGCCGCCGTGTGGGACACGGCGGCCTTTTTGCTGTTACCCCGAGGGCGTCCGCGTGTCTATCTATCCAGCGTTGCCAGGTATTCGGCGACGGCGGCAATATCTTGGTCGGACATCTTCGCCGCCACGCCCTGCATAATGCCATTCACATCATTGGTACGTGCTTCGGTGCGGAAATCGTTCAATGCTTTGATCGTATAACCCGCCTTCTGACCGGCCAGACGCGGGAAACCCGCCGGGTCATTGCCGGTCGCACTGGGGCCGTGACAACCCGCACATGACGGCACGTTGGTATAACGATTACCACCCACGTATAACTCACGGCCCTTGCTGTTGCTTTCGCCTTCCTCGGCCTTGGTTTTCTGGCTGCTGAAATAGGCCACGATGTCGGCAATATCCTCTTCCGACAAACCCTCGACCATGCTGGTCATGGTCTCGTCCTTGCGAGCGCCGGACTGGTAGTCACGTAATTGCTTGCTGAGATAGCTGGGAATCTGTCCGGCCAGGCTCGGCCATTCGGGACTGATGCTGTTGCCATCCTGACCGTGACAACCCTGGCACATAACAGACTTTTCCTCGCCGGCGGCAGGATCACCGGCAGCAATGGCGTTGGCGCTAAAACCCAGCAGCATAGAGAGTGCGAAATGCAACCCTTTCATAACTTTGATCTCCTCAATGTAAAAATAATAATAATGAATAATTGTAACTGCCCAGCTCGCTACAGGGCCATGGAATTCACCGGGAGGTGTCTATCCATAGTACGCACACGACGCGCGGTGACCCTTGCAATGATGGAAACCATCCAATGACGGGAAGACATGGAACCCCCTCACTCATGTCTTTCCTCCCGGCTTTACTTTACAGCAATATATTTTTGCTCTCCCTGGTGAAATAGTGATGACCTGAATCCATGGCAATCTTCGATTACCTCAATCCGGGAGGCCCCGAATGCTTATTTTCGAAAAAGGCCGCGATATCCTCCATCTCCTGATCGGACAGAGACGCTGACATCCCGTTCATAATGGGATCCTTACGGCTGCCATCGCGAAAGGCCTTGAGCTGCTTTACCAGATATTTGGCATGCTGCCCCGCCAGTATGGGATAGGTCGGGTTAGTGCTTACCCCCCCCTTGCCATGACATATCTGGCACGAACGGGCCTTGCTTTTGCCGGCCGCCGCATTGCCAGCGGCCTGAACCGAATCCACGGCCAGCAGAACCGGCAGAAGAAACCCCCAAAAACACCAGTGCTTTATGTTTACCTTCATCATTATTCTCGCATTCCAGGCTTAAGTACCGGATGGGCCGGCTGGTGGCGGCGACCCAACGGGCCGGGATGTATGGGCAATGAAAGACCGCGTCGGCTCCCCTCCTCAACGACCAGCTGAATCCGATAATGGCTTAGGTTATTGCAGCTTTTGCCAAATTGCCAATTTATAATGGTAATCCCGCGTTAACTCAGCCAGAATTACCGAATCCCTCATGCCACCGACTACGCCACAAAAAAACCCGATCTACCAGCACGCCCGCTTTCTCATCAGCGCCGCACAGCTCACTCAGCTGCCGCCCGACGAGGATTTCGAAGTGGCTTTTGCCGGGCGTTCCAATGCTGGCAAATCCAGCGCCCTGAACCGCATCACGCGACAAAAATCCCTGGCGCGCACCAGCAAAACGCCGGGGCGTACCCAGCTGATCAACCTTTTTATCCTCGATGAGCAACGCCGCTTGGTCGACTTGCCAGGCTATGGTTATGCCAAGGTCGCCGAAGCCATCAAGCGGCGTTGGCAGGAAACCATGGAAAATTACCTCTCCAGCCGTCAGTCGTTGCAGGGCCTGATATTACTCATGGACATTCGCCATCCCTTGCGCGATACCGATCAACAGCTACTCAACTGGTGTTGGCATGTCGGCATGCCGGTGCATATCTTGCTCACCAAGGCCGATAAGCTCAAGCGCGGCCCGGCGCAGGCCAGCTTGCTGAAGGTGCGCGGCGAACTGAATCGGCTGGCGCCGGTCGGCAGCACCAGTGTGCAACTGTTTTCAGCCCTCAAGGGCACCGGGATCGAGGAAGTGCAGGACAGGCTGGATCACTGGCTGCGTCTTACAGCGACGGACACGGAAGAACAATAACGACAGGCAAAAAAAACCCCGGCGTCCCTCTTGGGAGGGGTGGACACCGGGGTCAATACCCGGCATTGGGGGCGCCGGGGCTTGGATACCCGCTAGGGAGGAGGAGCGGGGAGGAGCGCTCGGCGCTCACTCGTAAAGTATGACGGCTGGCCGCAAAAAAAGTTTCGCCTCCGGCAAAAGTTTTTTGCGGCCGGCTTTCAGTGCGCCTCATCCCAGTTGATTCCCACCCCCGATTCCACCACCAGCGGCACCCGCAGCTTGGCCACACCGGTCATGCAGCGTTCAATCTCTGCCTGCGCAACGCTCACCTGACTTTCACGAACCTCGAACACCAGCTCATCATGCACCTGCATGATCAACGCCACATCTCGCGTGGTCTCGCCGATCCAGCGGTGGGTTTCGATCATGGCGAGCTTGATGATGTCCGCCGCCGTGCCCTGCATCGGCGCATTGATGGCGGTACGCTCGGCGTACTGACGGCGTTGGCCATTGCGGTGATTGATCTCGGGCAGGTATAGGCGGCGGCCGAATACCGTCTCCACATACCCCAGCTCGCGGGCGCTCTCGCGGGTGCGCTCCATGAAGGCCTTGACGCCGGGATAGCGTTCGAAATAGAGATCGACATATGCCTGCGCGGCAGTACGCGGGATACTCAGTTGGCGGGCCAGACCAAAGGCGGACATACCATAGATGAGGCCGAAGTTGATGGCCTTGGCGCTGCGCCGCTGCTCACCGGAAACTTCCGCCAGCGGTACACCGAAGACCTCGGCGGCGGTGGCGCGATGGATGTCCTCACCCTGGGCAAAGGCACGCAGCAGGCCCTCGTCGCCGGACAGGTGCGCCATAATGCGCAGCTCGATCTGCGAATAGTCGGCGGCGAGGATCTTGTGCCCCTTTGGGGCAATGAAGGCCTGGCGGATACGCCGTCCCTCGGCGGTGCGCACCGGAATGTTTTGCAGATTGGGATCAGATGACGACAGCCGCCCGGTACTGGCCACCGCCTGGTGATAAGAGCTGTGCACACGACCGGTATCCGCATCGATACGCTTCGACAGCTTGTCCGTATAGGTCGATTTGAGCTTGGACAGGCTGCGGTAATCGAGGATCAGGCGTGGCAAGGGGTAGTCCAGGGCCAACTCCGCCAGAACCTCTTCCGCCGTGGAGGGGGCACCCTTGGGGGTTTTTTTCAGCACCGGCAGGCTCAGCTTGTCGAACAGGATGGCCTGAATCTGTTTCGGTGAGGCAAGATTGAAGGATTCGCCTGCCGCATCATGGGCCTCCTGCTCGATCTCGGCCATGCGTGTCGCCAGCTCCCCGCTCTGTCGCACCAGCATTCCGGCATCCACCAGCACACCAGTGCGTTCCATATCCGAGAGCACCGGGATCAACGGCATTTCGATGTCACGGAACAGCGCCGCCAAGGTCGGCTCGGCCGTCAGCTTGGGCCACAACACATGATGCAAACGCAGGGTAATGTCGGCGTCCTCGGCCGCGTAGGGCCCGGCAGTGGCGATGGGCACCTGGTCGAAGCTTACCTGTTTGGCGCCCTTACCCGCCACGTCCTCGTAGCTGATCGTCTTGCGGTTCAGGTACTTGAGGGCCAGCGAATCCATGTCGTGGCGCGAGGCGGTGCTGTCCAGCACATAGGACTCGAGCATGGTGTCGAAGGCCATGCCGCGCAGGGTGATACCGTCATTGAGCAACACGTTGCGGTCGTATTTGAGATTCTGCCCCAGCTTGGCTTTGTGCGGATCTTCCAGCAGCGGGCGCAGTTGTTCCAGCACCCAGTCATGAGCGAGCTGTTCGCCGCCCACGGGATCGTCATGGGCCACCGGCACATAGGCCGCCTCGCCGGCCTCCACGGCAAACGACACGCCGACAATGCGCGCCTGCATGTAGTTGAGGCTGGTGGTCTCGGTATCGAAGGCAAACAGCTCGGCGGCTTGCAGGCGCTCCAACCAAGCGGTGAAAGACTCGCGATCCTGCACGATCTGATAGTCGGTATCGCCGTATTCGGCGTCGCCCTGAGGCGTATCGCCCTCGTCGCCGGACAGCAATTCCGATAGCCAGGTTTTGAATTCCAGCTCGCCCACCAACTTGGCCAGGCGCTCCTTTTCCGGTGTCTGTACGGTGAAAGACGCCGGCCCGCCCGGCAACGGCACGTCACACTTGATAGTGGCCAATTGCCGTGACAAGAGCAGCTGACCCAGCGAGGCGCACAGGTTCTCACCCACCTTGCCCTTGATCTCGTCGGCGTGGGCAATAATTCCGTCCAGGCTGTGGTACTGCTTGAGCCACTTTACCGCCGTCTTCGGCCCCACCTTGGGCACCCCGGGGATGTTGTCCGAGGTATCACCCACCAGGGCCAGATAATCGATGATGCGCTGCGGTGGAATACCGAATTTTTCCTCCACGCCCGGCACGTCCAGGGTGGTATTGTCCATGGTGTTGATCAGGGTGACATGCCCGTTGACCAACTGCGCCATATCCTTGTCGCCGGTGGAAATCAGTGTATCCATGCCGGCCGCCGTGGCCTGCGCGGCCAGGGTGCCAATGACGTCATCGGCCTCCACGCCATCAATCACCAGCATCGGCAGGCCCATGGCCTGCACCAATTCGTGCAGGCGCCCGATCTGGCTGCGCAACTCGTCGGGCATGGGTGGCCGGTTGGCCTTGTATCCGGCGTACAGGTCGTCACGGAAGGTCTTTCCCTTGGCGTCGAAGACCACCACCATCCGCTCCGGCTGGTAATCTTTGAGCAGCCGCCGCAGCATGTTGGCGACGCCGTAGATGGCGCCTGTGTGCTGGCCACTGGACGTGCTCAGCGATGGCAGGGCATGAAAGGCGCGGTACAGATAGGACGAGCCATCGACGAGGATCAGGTGGGGTCTTTTGGTCATGGTATGTGTCAGCTTGGACGAGTTGGAATCGAATGGGGTAGACTTGAAGGCACCTCCTAAGGCGCTGCCTGATAATGACTTAGAGGTACCCCGAATCTATACAGAACGATTATCCCATGTTTAAACCTGGAACACGCATCCCTTGCCGTACATTGCTCGCTGCCGGCCTGTTTTATTGCGCCAGCGTATGGCTGTTCCCTGCCTTTGCCGCCAGCCCGCAGCAGGCCGAAAGCGGAGGGGAAGACAGCGCTGAAACGGAAAATGGCGTGATCATTCAGTCTCCTGAGCAAAAAACCATCAGCGAATACCGTATCAACGGCAAATTGTACATGATCCGCATCACCCCGGAAAAAGGTGCTCCCTACTACCTGGTCGATGCCGATGGCGATGGTGACCTGGAGACCCGCACCAATGAACTGGCCCCTGACTTTCTGATTCCTTCCTGGGTTATTTTTAGCTGGTAAGCCCGGTGATCATAACAAAACTGAACGCACGCTGAACTTGACAGCATCTTTTCCCGATGGCATAAAGCCGCCTTGGGTTTTGCTGTACGCGGCTTCCGCACTCAGGAATCCCAAAGCCAGGAGAGATGACCGGTACGACGAAGGCCGCGCATCATGCGCTACTCCAAAACATAAAACCGGGGAGGGGTGGAAGCAAGACAATACCTTGCTCGCGGTTCCATTCCTGCCTACATCAATATCAAGGGGAATACCAATGAATGCAAAATGGTTGATTGCGCCTGTCGCTGCTGCTGCGCTGTTCGTTTCCGGTCAGGCCTCCGCCGACCTGGATCTGGCGAAAAAGAGTGGCTGCCTGGCTTGCCACGGCATTGACAAAAAGATCATCGGGCCAGCCTGGAAGGACATCGCCGCCAGGTACAAAGACGACACTGGTGCCCGTGACCTGCTGATCGACAAGGTCAAAAAAGGCGGCAAGGGCACCTGGGGCCCGTCACCAATGCCTCCTTCTTCACCGCGCGTTTCCGATGCCAATATCGAAAAACTGGTAGATTTTATTCTCGACCTCTAAAACCCGAGACTGCCTGACAGCAATAAAAAAAACCGGCACATCGTGCCGGCTTTTTTTATTGCCCTGTTCCGGATGCCACCCACATGCAGACGCAGCAAGCCCTTGACAACAGCCCGCAAAGCCTTGTCGTCACCGTCCTCGGGGGCCGGTTTATACACAATCCAGAGAAATCCCCTACAAACCCTGACACATCTGCCGAAAAAATATCCCCAAACACCTATTGACAATGCTAACTTGCTGTAAACAATGGGTTTATTCTAGCGTTTAAATTTTGACCAATCCAACGTCATGCCAGCACTCACCGGCCATGTAATCCCCCCTTCCCATGTTATGCACAAAGTTATCCACAGCTTTTGTGGATAAATACACATCTGTCATATCGCCCAAGCAGTTAGTGCCCAGATGCTAGAATCAATGTTAAGTTTAGCGCCTAACTGGCTCGCTACTAAAACCGGAATCAGAGGAACTGACATGTCTGACTGGGCGACCATTGGTCGGCATATCGGCAAGGCCACGGGTCAGGCCTTCACCGTCCACGATACACAAACCGTGGGCGGCGGCTGCATCAACTCGGCCTACACGCTAAGTGACACAAGCCGCACATTTTTCGTCAAACTCAATCACGCTTCCCGGCTCGACATGTTCGAGGCTGAAGCCGCAGGGCTGAACAATATTCTGCGCAGCCACAGTATTCACGCCCCGGCGCCACTGTGTCAGGGTATTGCGGCCGATGAGGCCTACCTGGTGCTTGAATATCTGCCACTGGGCGGTCGCCCCAATGGCAGGCCACTGGGGCGGGAGCTGGCGCGGATGCACCGTAGTCAGCGTGATCACTTTGGTTGGTACCGCGACAACACCATCGGCACCACCCCACAGATCAATACAGACGAAGATGACTGGGCCCGTTTCTGGCAGCGGCACCGTCTGGCGTATCAACTGCAACTGGCGGCGCGCAATGGCGCCCACATTGATCCGCAGGGTGAGCAGTTGCTAATGCGTGTTCCTGAATTTTTCAGCGACTACCGGCCACGCCCCAGCCTGCTGCACGGCGACCTGTGGTCCGGCAATGTCGCCTTTACCGAGACCGGGCAGCCGGTCGTCTTCGACCCGGCCGTCTATTACGGCGACCGCGAGACCGATCTGGCCATGAGCGAACTATTCGGCGGTTTTTCGCCCGACTTCTATGCGGCCTATAAAGAGGTCTGGCCGCTGGATCCCGGCTATACGACCCGCAAGACCCTCTACAACCTCTACCACATTCTCAACCATTTCAACCTGTTCGGCGGTGGTTATCTTGAGCAGGCACGGCGCATGATCGCGCAATTACTGAGTGAAGTACGCTGATATCCGCCAGTGGGACTCCGGGCCCGGATCAAACTTGTGCAGAACATCGTCTTTTTCAATGACGCGAATCAGTTTTCCTGTCAGTCCGCAACTGGCCAGCAGGCCGAGCAGCAGGCTGGCGGTTAAAGTCAGTGTTTTTTAAAGGGTTGCCATGCAATGCCATTAAGTGAACAAAATGATGATTGTTTTGTCGGTTGGTGGTGAGCTTGCGAACCCCAACGAAACCAACAATGTGGGGTTTCCGGCGTCACCGCCAACCTACAACAAGCAGGACGTCAGGCTTAACTTAATGACATTGGGTTGCCATGCCGGTTATTCCCTGCCAGCGGTGAGCGTTTGGATATCTTCCCTCTTTTGCGCCTCTAATCCCGGCCAGCACCTGAATTAACAAAGGCTTGTGCGCCATTTTGGCATCAGAGGATTCATCGAAAAGGGAAAATGGCAATATTCACACTCTCGTGATGGTGCGAAAAGCAGGAAGGGTTGTTTTGCTGTGGCGGGTTCGGGGGAAAAACCGGCAGCGGGATGAGGCATGGCGACCCCGAATATTTCATGAAGTAACGCAGGAGCAGTTGCCGAGGACGCAGTAGCCTTGATTCCACAGGCGATATTCTCTCAATCGCCTGTCATCGCCGACAGAGTCCGCCGCGTGAACGCAGCAGGCGTATTGAGTTTTGTTAAGCAGGATCCTGTGAACCCAATGCCCTGTGCGAGCTTTATGCATATTCATGAAGCATTCAGGGTAGAATGTAAAAAAAACATCGATTCGACCTGCGGGGAGCCTTATGCCCATCATCCTCATCCACAGCGCCAAACTGACAAACGATCAGCGCACCACGCTGAATGAACATCTGGCAGGCGAACTGCAAGACTGTGGCGGTCATTTCCGCATCCGGCACACCGGCACGCCGGATCACACGGCCCTGGAAGCCCTGCGCACAAAACTGCACCTGGATATCAATGCCCTGCCTGCCGGCTTCGACCCCACCCGTGTCGGCCTGCTGATCACGGATATGGATTCCACCCTCATCAGTATCGAGTGCGTGGACGAAATCGCCGATTTCATCGCTGTCAAACCACAGGTGGCCGCCATCACCGAGGCCGCCATGCGCGGTGAAATCGACTTCGAAGCCTCGCTACGCCAGCGTGTCGCCCTGCTGACGGGGCTGAATACATCGGCCCTGCAACGGGTCTACGATGAGCGTCTGCGCCTCAATCCGGGTGCGGAAACCCTCATCGACGCGCTCCAGGCCCGCGGCATCAAGCTGGCTCTGGTCTCCGGCGGCTTCACCTTTTTTACCGACCGCCTGAAGGCGCGCCTGGGACTGGATTTCACCCTTGCCAACGTGCTGGCGGAAAAGGATGGCAAGCTGCTGGGCTCGGTGGAGGGCGCCATCGTCGGCGCCGAAACCAAGGCCACCTATCTCACCGCCCTGTGCCACGAGCTGGAGATCCATCCCTCGCAGGTGGTGGCCATGGGCGACGGCGCCAACGATCTGAAAATGCTCGCCGTAGCCGGCCTCGGCGTGGCCTATCACGCCAAGCCCGCAGTGCGTGCACAGGCCGATGCCGCCCTCCATCACCGCGGCCTGGATGCCGTACTGGACATGCTCTGGACGGGAGAAAACAGCTAATGCGTCATCGACATCTCCAGGCTGCACTGGCCGCTCTTGGTCTGTTGGCCAGTGCCAGCAACGTCCAGGCACAACCCTTTGGCGTCTTCGATGTGCGTGCCGCCGGCATGGGTGGCGTCGGCGTCGCCACCGGCGCCCGCTATGCCACCTTCAACAACCCGGCCCTGTTGACCACGGCCGAGGAACAGCGCGAGTGGTTTCTGATGGCGCCCGGCATGGGCCGCCAACGCGGCGATCCCGATGACCTGAAAGACAATCTGGCCGCCTTCAAGCAGACCGCCAATAGCCTGGATGCCAGCCCCACCATCGCCAACCGGGATGCCGCACTGGCCAGCCTCAATGCCATGGGCGGCGACATCTACCGGGAAAGCGGCAACAGCACCATCCTGCTCGCCATCCCCAGTCGCCTCCTCAGCGGCGCCGCCTACATACACATCTATGACTGGGCCAATGCCCGCGCCAGCGTCACGGGCGATAACCTGAGTGATCCCGCCAACCCTCAATACGCCTCCCGCATCGAGCACCGTGGCGCCCAGGTGCTGGAAAACGGCATCACCGCCGCCAAGTCTATCAACGGCACCGGCTGGCGCCGCCAACTGGCGCTGGGCTTGAATGTCAAATTTCTCTTTGTCGAGGGTTATGGTTACAGCGAGGATGTCCGCGATGCCAAGACCGGTATCGACCGCAACCAGTACAGCAGCAATGCAGTATTCAATCTGGATATCGGCGTGCTGAAAGAGTTCGGCGTCTGGAAGCTGGGCCTGATGGCCAAGAATCTGTTTTCCGGCAACTTCGAATACGGCAACACGGGAGACTACTTTGATATCACCCCACAACTGCGCGCCGGCTTTGCCTACCAGAGCCGGCGTACGGTGTTCGAATTTGATCTCGATCTGACGCGAAACCAGGCCTCCGGTTTCGACTCCGCCACCCAAATGGCCGCACTGGGCGTGGAATTCAAGCCCTGGCGCTGGCTCGCCCTGCGCAGCGGCTATCAGCAAAACCTGACCGGCACCCAAGCCGGCACCATATCACTCGGCTTGGGCGTTGCCTTGGGTTTTCTGATGTTCGACATTGCCGGCTCGCACAGCAAGGAACAGGATGGCGCCCACGCACAACTCGCTTTCCAATTCTGAAAGACACCTTCAGCAACGGCACCACTACAAGGGTTTTCGACACGCTGAAAAATGATCAGAAAGACAACTCAAGCCCCATATTGAGCATTGCGCCACGCGGCACCTGGTTGCCATTGATGGTGACTTCATTCAACGCCATGGCCAGATCGACATTGAAGACCTTGAACAGGGTCACGCCCAGGGTGACGTAGTTCATTTCCTCTCCGGCCAGATTGGCGCGATAGCCAACACGAGCGCCCGGAATCCACCAGCCGTCAGTCAAGTAGGCCGCGCTCAGCGTCATCCACTGGTAGTCATCACCGAACGGATCGGGAACCGCATTGGCATCCAACCCGGCATTGATCGCCCACTGACGGTTGCTGGAAAACAACGCGGCCTCCAGTTTGAGCTGAGCCTCCATTTTGTAGACGTAATCCTGGGCCAACAGGCGGGCAATGGGGCCACCTGAATAGCCACTGACATCCAGGCCGGGAAAGGTAAAGGTCGGTGCATTAAGATTCATCATCGTCGCGCCAAGGCGGTAATTCCCGCTCACCCACAAGACCCCCAGATCGAGTCCAATGTTGCTGTCGTAATTGAAAGAGGCATCGCGGGCATTCTGAAACAGCTGCGCGGCATCGGTCAGGTTGCCGAGCCGGGTCGCCACCTGTGTCATGCCCACACGGTAGTACTTGGCGCGCAATCCGCCGAACAGGTCACCGGCCTCGTGCCTGAACAACTGCCGGCTATAGCCGAGGGCGAATTCATTCACACCCGCAGCGCGAGTCAGCAATGTGGTGTCATTGTTCACCTTCATGATTGGCGCACTGGGATTGCTAAGATCGAGATCCACTTCGCCCAGATCCAGCACCGTGTTTCCATTCAGCAACTGGGCCTGCACATCGGCAAAATCGATGTCGATGCTGTCATATAATCCAACGGCCTTTGTGGCGACCGAAGCGCTGGCATCAAACACCAGCACGCCAGCGAGAAAGTCATTACCCACCACGATCGGCATCAGGGGCAGGTTCATGGAACCGAATATCTTGCCATAGCCGTCGGCGGCCACCGTGGTAAGCACGCTATTGATATCGGCCACCGGTACATCGATGGCCTGTTGAATGGCGGCGATATACTGACTTACGTCGGTAGAATTGGTCGGATTCCCGGTAAACGTCGGCAGGGACACCGTCAGACCATCAGAGTAAGCCTTGGCCTTCTCATCGATGACGTCGAAGACATTATCCACCTGGCCGTATTCGATGCCGATCCCGATGTTGCTGACAAGCCCGAACTGCACGTGCGCGCCATCACTCTTCAGCTGTACGGCGCTGGCGGCGGGATTTGTGATATCCGACATGATGGACTGGCCATTGCTGACATCACCGGAGGTCAGGTTGGAACCCGGCGGATGATAAACCGGTGCGGCATCGGCAACCGACACCGCAACAGCCAGCCCCAGGAAACAAAATAAGCGTTTCATGCAAATCTCCATTTATGTAAACCTCCATTTATAGGCGCACCTCAGGACACATCCTGTGATCACGGATGCCCATCGACTTGTATAACGCCAGCCTGTCCGAGAACTAGGAGCCTACTGCGGAAAAGCCATTTTGGCTCATTTTCCCGCACATTTTCGTTAAATATGAGTCACTATTCGCCTCAAATGGCCGAAAAAATGGACTCAAAATGGCCTCCCCTCGCGACGACTCCTATTCTCGGACAGGCTCCTAGTCTTTGTCTCCGTCGATATGTCCGGCTGCCGATCACTTTATGGCGACATTTACACAAATGCTGGGGGATAACAATAATCACTGTGGCCCACCTCTGCCTGCCGCGCCAAACAAGAGTTGCAGCAGGCGGCAAGGATTTGCGGTAGAATGCCGCGTTTTTTAACCGGGGATAACCGGGGATACCAGCCTTGCAGCCGACCCTTAAACGCCTCATCGCGGCCATCGAGTTCATCAGCGAGTGGAGTGGCCGCGCCGTGGCCTGGCTGGTGTTGGCGATGGTGTTGGTCATCGCCTACGACGTAGCCATGCGCTACCTGTTGCAAAGCGGCTCGGTGGCCCTGCAGGAACTGGAATGGCACCTGTTCGCGCTGCTGTTCCTGCTCGGCGCCGCCTACACCCTCCGGCATAACGGCCATGTGCGGGTGGATATCTTCTACAACAGCCAGTGGATGACCGATCGCCGCCGCGCCATGATCGACCTGTTCGGCGGCCTGTTTCTGCTATTGCCGTTCTGCCTGATGGTCATCATTAGCTCGTTGCCCTTCGTCGCCAATAGCTATGGTATGGGCGAGGGCTCCCCCGACCCCGGTGGCCTGCCATACCGCTTTCTGCTCAAGGCGGCAATCCCGTTGGGCTTCAGCCTGCTGTTGCTACAAGGCGTGGCCAATATGCTGCGCAGCCTGTGTGTATTGCTGGAAAAACGTCACTAATGGAAATCTGGGCGCTGATCATGCTGGCCGTCACCGTGGCCTTGCTCCTGCTGGGCTACCCGGTGGCCTTTACCCTGGGCGCGGTGGCGCTGCTGTTCGGCGGCGTGCTCCTGGGCCTCGACTTCTTCGCTCTGCTGCCCTTGCGCATCTGGGGTATCATGACCAACTTCACCCTGCTGGCGGTGCCGTTGTTCGTCTTCATGGGGGTGATACTGGAAAAATCCGGTCTGGCGGAAGAGCTGCTGGAGACCATGAGCCGCCTGTTCGGACAGCTGCGTGGCGGCATGGGCGTGTCCATCGTTCTGGTCGGCGCTCTGCTGGCCGCCACCACCGGTGTGGTCGGGGCGACAGTGGTCACCATGGCGGTGATCGCCCTGCCGGTGATGCTGCGTCACGGCTACAAGCCTGAGCTGGCCACCGGCACCATCGCCGCCTCCGGCACCCTGGGGCAGATCGTGCCACCCAGCATCGTGTTGATCCTTCTCGGTGATATCGTCGGCGTGCCGGTCGGACAATTGTTTGCGGCCGCCGTCATCCCCGGAGGGCTGCTGATCGTACTGTTCATTATCTATGTCCTGTTGGTGGCGCGCTGGCGGCCGGACTCGGCCCCGGCAATCACACCCAAGCCCGGTGATGGCGCTCTGCTGGCCCGGGTCATCAAGAGCCTGGTTCCCCCCTTGCTGCTCATATTCGCCGTACTCGGTTCCATCTTCTTCGGCGTTGCTTCACCCACGGAGTCCGCCGCCGTGGGCGCACTGGGCGCCCTGCTGCTGGCCGCCACACACCGCCGCCTGAATCTGCACAATCTGCGCGAGGCCATGCGCAGCACCACGCGCATGACCAGCATGGTGTTTCTCATTCTCGTCGGCGCCACGGCCTTCGGCCTGGTTTTTCGTGGCCTTGGCGGAGACGATCTGGTACTGGAGTTAATGACCTCTTTGCCCGGTGGCCAGTGGGGTTTCCTGCTCGCCAGCATGCTGATCATCTTCCTGCTCGGCTTCTTCCTCGACTTCATCGAGATCAGCTTCATCGTGGTGCCTATCCTCGCGCCCATCGCCGTGTACCTGGGAGTGGATCCGCTGTGGTTTGCGATACTCATCGCACTGAACCTGCAAACCTCCTTCCTCACCCCGCCCTTCGGTTTTTCACTGTTCTACCTCAAGGCCGCCGCCCCCCCCGAGATACGCATGCAGCAGATTTACCGTGGCGTTCTGCCCTTCGTCGCCATTCAGCTGACGGCACTGACCCTGGTGGTACTGTTCCCGCAGATCGCCTTATGGCTGCCGGAATTGATGGATCAGTTCGCCCGTTGATCAGCACGGCCGCAACGTCAGGCTAAAGAGCCCCCATCGCCCGCCGATAGTCTGCGCATTCCCCGCGCGCCAGGAGGGCGCCATGTCACAGTGTTTCATCGCCCGGCAACCCATTTATAATCACAAACTGGATGTCCACGGCTATGAGCTTCTGTTCCGGGCCAGTGACAGCGACCACGCTGAATTCACCGATGGAGAACAAGCCACCTCACAACTGCTGATTAATGCCCTGATGGAAATCGGCCTGCCACGGCTGGTCGGTAATCACCCGGCCTTCATCAATCTCACTGAACGCTTTATTCTTGAGGGCCTGCCCAACGCCATGGCCCCTGAGCAGGTGGTGCTGGAGGTGCTGGAAGACGTCCTTCCCGGGCCCAAGCTGCTGGCCGCCCTGCAAAATCTCAAGCAGGCTGGCTACACCATCGCCCTGGACGACTTTGAATACGATGACAGAGGGAACTCGCCGACCTTATCGCCCAGGATGTAAGCTTCTCCTATCGCATCCTGCGCTATATCAACTCGGCACAGTTCAGTTACTCACGCAAAGTCGAGTCCATCCAAAGCGCCGCCACCATGATCGGCCTACAGCGCATCAAAATCTGGCTCACCATCCTCGTCATGGCGCAGATCGACGATAAACCCTATGAACTACTACTCACTTCCCTGATCCGCGCGCGCGCATGTGCGAAACCCTGGGAAAAGACGCCGGCCAGACCGGCAGCAGCGCCTTCACCACCGGCCTGTTCTCGGCCCTCGATGCGCTCACCGACCAACCCCTGGAACGTGTGCTGTCCAGCTTGCCACTGGCCGATGAGATCAATCAGGCATTGCTGCTACGCAAAGGCGCGCTAGGCCAGTTACTCGCCCTGGTTCTCGCCTATGAATCGGGCGACTGGAAGACCGTGGAAACACTATCTGTTGACATTGCCGCACCCCGCAAGGCCTACCTGGAAGCCGTCGAATGGGCCGGCCAGTTGAGCAAACTGTTGCTGGGCGGATAAACGCGCCCAAGTGTGACATTTGTCAGAATGGGCAGGTATACTCAGCGACCGGCAAACAATCGGGCTTGTCGGCGGGGCTGCGAACAATGTTTCGCCACGACAGACGCTGTCTGCCGGAAGCTCGCCAGATCTGGGGCCAAGCCATTTCGGCGCCAGGCTCAGGCAGTTCCACGATCATATAAAACAATCAATAACAAGGAGTAGCAAAATGGCGCAAGGTACCGTCAAGTGGTTTAATGACGCTAAGGGTTTTGGATTCATCGAACCGCAAGAAGGCGGCGAGGATGTGTTCGTACATCATTCCAGCATTGTAGGCACCGGCTTCAAGAGTCTTGCTGAAGGTCAAACCGTTTCATTCGAAGTTGAAAATGGTCAAAAGGGACTCTCGGCGACCAACGTTCAGCCTTGCTGAAAACGCACCCGGGGCCTGTCGGGTTTGGAGATACCGGTGGCGCTGTTGGCCTGACCCATGGAAGAGCGGCCAACATTCCGCCTTCCCACGACGATAACCCAAGCCCGACAGCTCCCCAAGCCCGCATCTGCGGGCTTTTTTTCGCGCCGCGGCGACCCCGCCATCAACGTTGGCACTGCGGGCAGTAAAAAGTATTCCTCTGCCCCAGTTGCAGGCTGCGGATACGACCGCGGCAACTCAGGCAGGCCTCACCGGCACGACCATACACCTGCAACTGCTGCTGGAAATAACCCGGCTTGCCCTCGCTATTGGTAAAATCACGCAGGGTCGTGCCGCCCTGTTCGATGGCTTTATCCAGCACCTGTTTTATCGCCCTCACCAGTCGTTCGTAGCGCGCTCGCCCAATACGGCCGGCGGCGGTCTTCGGGTGAATACCGGCCGTGAACAGCGATTCACTGGCATAGATATTGCCTACCCCCACCACCACTTTGCTGTCCATGATGAAGGCTTTGATACTGACACGGCGGGCGCGCGAGGTGGTGAACAAATGATCCGTATCGAAGGCATCGGACAGAGGCTCCGGTCCCAGGCCCCGCAGCAGCTTGTGGGTTTCTGCCGCACCTGTGACCCAGAGTACGGCGCCGAATCGCCGCGGGTCACGCAGACGCAGGCAGCAACCATTGGCGAAGACGATATCGATGTGATCGTGTTTGCCTGCGGGCGTGCCGGTCGCCACCACGTGCAGACTGCCGGACATGCCGAGGTGCAGAATCACCGTGCCGGCGCTGGATTTCAACAGTAAATACTTAGCCCGGCGGCACACCGTGTCGATGGTCTGTCCGCACAGTGCCGTCTTCAGCCTCCCCGGTACCGGCCAGCGCAGGCGCGGCTGCCGTATCACCACTTCACGCACCCGTTCACCTTCGATATACGGCGCGATGCCGCGACGGGTGGTCTCGACCTCCGGCAGTTCAGGCATCGGTGTCTCCGCCGGTCGCGGCCTCGACGGGAGGCAAGACCAACAGACGTTCAGCAACGGCGGGCAAGAAATGATAAGCCAGGCCCCGATCCGGGCGGATCAACAGAACCTCCTCGTCGCCACGCTGGAGAATGAAGTGAACCGGTGCTGTATCGGCGGCCAACTGCAGGATGATGGGTTCTCCATCCTCGTCGCCATCACGGCGACTGACGCGCAGGGCGCGGGCATGCCGCCATTCGTCCACCAGTGCCTGCAAGGCATCGGCAGAGGCGGCCTCACCCTCGGCCAACTGCCAGTGGCCGTTACGCTGCAACAGGTGCAGCCCCGGCAGCACGATCTCTTGCAAATGTGCGCCGGCCGGTAACAAGCGGGGACTGACCAGCGAGGCCGGTTCACCTTGCAGTAGATAACTGTAACGGTCGACGATCAGGTGTACTTGGTCACCCTGGCGCACAAAACGCTGTCCGCGCAGGGGCTCGGTGCCGCCCAGCGCCAGGGTGACATCGTTGACACGCAATACCAGATCCGGCGACACCAGCCCGGCCTGTTGCGTATCCACCGCGCTGGCGTCGTAGCGGGCCAGACTGCGCGCGCGGGCAAGGCCGATGGCGGCATCGACCCTGGCCGTATCGGCGCGGGCCGTGAAGGGCTCGACCAGCCTCCATTCGCCGTCACGCCGTTCGAGCAGCGTATCGGCATGGCGGGCCGGGCGAATCTCGATACGGATGATATCCGCCATAGCAAAGGAGGTCAGGCGCGCCGTCTCTACCGGTGATGGTTCCTGCTGGCTGAATACGATAAATCCGCCGAGTATCAGCAGTGCTACGGCCAGTCCCAGGTTGAGGAGGTTACGGGAATTCATTCTTTCTGCCTGGTTAGGGGGTGGTAACAATCATTTTGACAACTCCCTAACGTTTGCGGCGCCACCAGATGACAGCACCCATCGTTGCCAGCCCCAGCGGCAGCAGCACCAACCAGCCGAGGCCGATCATGCCCTGCGCCAGCGGAGAAAAGGTTAAGGTGCGATCCGGCGCGACTTTTACCGGGATGTCGATGAAGCGGTCATCGTGGGCCAGCCAGTTGATAAGATTCATGCCCAGGGTGAGATTGCCACCGTTGCCCAGGTAAGCATTGGAAAGGAAGTCACCGTCGCCGATAATTACGATTCGTTGTTCGCCGGCGTCGCCGCGCGCGCGGCTCATCAGCACACCGAGGCTCAGTGGTCCCGGACTGTCCCGTCCTTCGTCGAAGGTGATCTGTCCGCTCAACTCCGCTGTCTCCGACCAGCTACGCTCGGCCGAGACGAGAATAGCCTGCCCCTGCCAACCCGCGGGCAGCTCGTGCTTTATGCCAACGGCCTGCGGAAACAGGGTGATGACATCGAAATTGCGTGTCATCGGGTGTGGCGGATAGGTGCTGACGATGGCGAGGCGCGGGTCGGAAATACCCAGCACCCGGGTCGTCGGGTCGACAATGACGCCCGGCACAAAATGTACACCCAGGGTATCGGCCAGCGGCTGCAGGCCGTGCGGATCGCCGGGGTCAGCGAGCCACAGCAGGTTACCACCAGCCTCGATGAACTGCTGGATCAGCGCCACCTCGCCCGGCATCAGGTTTGCCTGCGGACCGGCCAACACCAGCACTGCGGTGTTGTCGGGAATGGCTGGAGTGGCGACCAGGTTCTGCGACTGGATCTTAAAACCCTTCTCCTCCAGGCGCTGCCCCCAGGCACCGAGATCGTGATTGGCCTCGCCCAGTGGCCTGCGCTCGCCGTGGCCCTCAAGGAACACCAGCCAGCGCTCGCCGCTGCGCGCCAACCGCTGCAAGGCGTTGGTGATGCTCTGCTCGGACACGCTGGTGAGTTTTTCCTGCCGACCCTGATACTCGATCAGCAGCTCACCGTTGACCTGGATACCCAGTTCGCGCACCCGTGCCGGTTGCAGATCCGGGTTGACGAACGTCAGGGTGATGTCATGCTTGTGGCGCTGATAGCGCGCCAACAGGTCGCGGATGGCGTGCCGTATCGACTCATCCTCGGTGGCGAAGGCGGTGATGTTGACCGGGTCGTCGAGCTGTTCGAGCAGCTCGTTGCTGGCGGTGGAGAGGGTGTTGCGGCCAGTGGCGGTCCAGTCCGCAGTAAAGGTGTAGCGCGTACTCAGCCACGCCAGCACCCCCACCAGAGCGAGGAACAGGATCAGGAACAGGGTGTTCTGAATGCGCGTAGCGCGCCGGGTTTTAGCGCTGACCAACATAGTGCTCGTTCAATCGTCTTTCATTTAAGGGTATTGTGCACGGCAGGCGTACCTTTTTTACCACCCCACCAGCCTGAATCCACCACCTCATGATGACGCACAAAAACTCTAAAAAACAATGAATTAATAGATCGCCAGGAGAGACGGCATGGGGAGTTTCTCATGACTGCCCGCAGAATAGAATATATTTCCACAGACAGCCACAAGCGGTATTGCTTGATCCCTCCGAATGGGATCCCCCACCACTCACCTGCCAAAAGTAAGCCTTTACAGAATAGCGCTTCCTTGAAATAGGGTGCAGCGTTGTTGTTGCTGTGCTTCTATCGCAATTCCCCTCCCGCAAACCCCCTCCCGCAACAACGTTCTGAACCGGGTTGGAAGCCCGCGGAATGCCCGGATTGTTTGGGAAAAATAATATTCACCCGGCAACAATATATATTGTTGCCGGGTGAATAAGTCATGGAAGAAATCGAGAGATGCCGGTGTGTACCGATTTACGCCCTATGACCGGAACTTGCTTATGCGCTATATCTGGCTTAATCTTTGAATAAGATGATCGGTTTGTAAAAGAGCTTCAACTCCGAAAAGAGCCAACAAGTTCCCTGCATCATCTATTCTTTGATGCACATCTCTGATGTTTTCATGAAATCTTAACGAAAGTGTCGCTGCTCGGGTAGGTAGATGGATAAGGGGCTGTTTTGCTTACACTTGCCAGCACCACAAAGAAACACTTTTAAAAACAATGGCCTAGACTCCCAAGCAGTTACAAGAAAGTAAAGTGACGGGATTTTCTATTTTCGTTAAACAGGATGCACTCAATGACTCTTGTCCTGTACGTTACAAGCTATCAAAACCGAACACATGAAGAACTTACCATTACCATAGGCCATGAGGACTGCGTTATTGGCCGCGCCCCTGATAACGACTTCGTTCTTCCAGATGCAGACAGAATAGTTTCTCACCGACACGCCACTGTCTTTTATAAAGATGGCAATTATTATCTCAGCGACAACAGCACCAATGGCACCTTCATCAACCACGCGCCTGAGCCTGTTGGTCGGGGACACAGCGCCCAGCTCTATGACGGCGACACCATTACGATCGGTGAATACGAATGTCGCATCTCTTTGCAGCAGGAAGCCAGCATCCCCCGGCCTGAAGCCGGCCTTGCCGCAGAGCCCCCGGGAAAACTTTGGGGGGCCGCAGAAAATCAGCAGGAGATCTCTCCCCCCTACGTAATACCAGAACCTTTAGCGCATGGGGAGAAGCCAGACCCGGAAAACCTTTTTGACGATTTCGATTTTAGCAGCCTGGCCTTATCGGCCGCAGAAAAACCCGCCGTCGAACACGACGTGGCGGAGCAACAGTTTTTTCAACCACCGCAGGCAATTCCTGAAGACTGGGATATCCCGGCCGGGGAAAAAAACGATGCAACAGAATCCGTCCCGTTTCTCCGTGACCCCATAGCGGTCAAGCAGCCACCGGATCCGCCCGGGCAGGAGGAAAAAACACCTGCCGAAAAACCTGAAATATCCGTCAACTCCAGCGCCGGCAATCAGGCTGTGGATGCCTTTTTACAGGGCGCCGGACTTGAGCCAAGTACACTCTCGCCTGATGAAATCAATGAATTTATGGCCTCTGCGGGAAGGCTGTTACGTGTTATGAGCGAAGGATACAAACAAATCCTTGAAACACGCACCAGCCTGAAGAGTGAGTTCCGCCTCGGCGTCACGACCATTCGCCCGGCGCAAAACAACCCCTTCAAATTTTCGATCGATGCAAATGGCGCCCTGGCCAAGCTTTTGTTCCCAACAGAAAAAGGCTATCTTCCGCCCATCGAATCGGTACAGGAAGCCATTGACGACATCCAGGCCCACCAGATGGCCACACTCTCCGGCTTGCGGGTCGCACTGAGCACCCTGGTACAGCGCTTTGACCCGGAGAGTGTGGAAAAAGAATTTCAGAGCGTATCCACCCTCGACGGCCTGCTTCCGTTTGTCAGAAAGGCCAAATATTGGGATTTATTCAAGAACCGTTACCAGATAGCCGAGGCCGATGCGGAAAACGACTTTTTGCACCTCCTCGGCGACGAATTTGCCAATGCCTATGAGCAACAGATAGCAGAACTTAAAAGCGCCAGAGAATATAATAAGTAGTATTTTCCAAATCCGCAGATTAACGAAATAGCTCTGTGGACAAGTGAGCATTTTTGCGTCGCTGTGAAACCGGGGACATGCATTATACAATGTCATGAAATCGCGGATTCAGCTATTCAAAAAGATTCAGGCACTCGACAAAGAACTGGTGACGGTTATCAATATGGCAATAACACGAACAAAGAGAAAGGAACGATGATTATGGGCAAAACCGCTCACCACATGATACGCCTTCTAGGCTGCATCTTCGTATTGCTCGCATTGAGCGCCTGCTCTTCCAAGTTGCCGACCATTTTTCCCACTAAAATCAAGGCGCAGATCCTGGCCTCACATGAGATCAACCCGGACATCAATAATCGCCCCTCACCGCTGGTGGTTCGCATCTACGAATTGACCTCGGCGGATACCTTTAATAATGCGGAGTTCTTCCAGCTTTACGACGAAGAGGCGGCAACCCTGGGAGGGGAGCTGGTCGCCCGCCAGGAATTTGAAGTTTTGCCCGGTGCAGGGCGTGAACTGGTATTCAAGCCTCAGGACAATGCCCGCGTCTTTGCCGTTTTGGCGGCATTCCGTGATATCGATCAAGCCATATGGCGTGCAACAACAGAGCTGAGACTGAATAAAACCAACACATTTATCGTAAAGATTGGCAAGCAGTCTGTCACGATAGACCATAAATAATACAATGGGGCCGTCAATCGATCACTAGACCAAGTGATCGATTGACGGCCCCTAATTTGGGAAAGCCCCATGTCATGGCGTAACAAGGTTATCTGGTCGGAAGGCACCTTCCTTCATCCTCATCATTTTCAACAACATGATCGCTATCTCGAAAGCCTGATTGATGCGCGCAGCGGCAACCTGCAAGCCTGGGGCTGGGGTATCATCTCTCTGAATATAGATACTGAATTACTGGCACTGGGAAAATTTGCCATTCGCGCGTGCCGGGGCATCATGCCTGATGGCACAGCCTTCGATATTCCGGCTGACGCCCCCCCCCCACCACCGTTAACCATCCCGGAAGAGCTGCATCAACAAACGGTCTTTCTGGCATTACCCCTGAGTCGTCAGGGTATGGCCGAAACCGATATCAGTGGCGATAGCGCACTGCTGGCGCGCTATCGCCCGTTTGAGCTGGACGTAAGCGATAATGTGACCGGCCATAATAAAACGGTTCCACTTCAGGTTGGCCAGTTGCAAATGCGCTTGATGCTGGACAATGAAGAGCGTGATCACTTTTCCTGCCTTGGCCTGGCGCGCATTTTGGAAATCCGCCCGGACAAAGGCGTCATCCTGGACGACGCCTTTATTGCACCCTGCCTCGACTGTTCCGCCAGCCCGAAACTCAAGAGTTTTATCACCGAGCTGCTCGGTTTGTTGAAACATCGCAGCGAAGCCTTGGTGGATCGGGTATCCGGCATCGGTGCCGGGGTGGCGGAAATCTCGGATTTCATGATGTTGCAACTGGTCAATCGTGTAACGCCACTCATCGAACACCTGGATAAGCTACCCAGACTGCATCCAGAGAGTTTTTATCGCACTACCGTACAACTCGCGGGAGAACTGGCGACATTCACCGCAGACGGGAGGCGTCCGCCCGCCTTTCCCGCCTATCAACAAGATGATCATGAAAACAGTTTTGCCGCTGTGATGGATGAATTGCGGCGTTCACTCACCCTGGTACTGGAACAAAACGCCATTGCCATCACGCTGGAGAAGCGCAATTACGGCATCCACCTGGCAACGGTTTCCGACACCGATCTATTCAAGCAGGCGCAGTTTGTTCTGGCGGTGAAAGCCAATCTGCGCCAGGAGGCCTTGCAGGCCCAGTTTCCGGCCCAGGTAAAAATTGGCCCCTCTGACTACATTCGCCAGATGGTCAATTCCGGCCTGCCCGGCATCGGCTTGCGCCTGCTGCCGGTCGCCCCCCGCCACATTCCCTACCATGCCGGATACACCTATTTCGAACTTGATCAAAGCAGCGAGTATTGGCAAGGACTGGAAAAGTCCGGGGCCATCGCGGTGCATGTATCGGGGACGTTTTCCGACCTGGAAATGGCGCTTTGGGCGATTAAAGGCAGCACCTGACAAACTATGGCTATCGACGACTCATCCGGTGACCCGGGCGACAGAACTGTATTTATCCCCCGACCGGGTGGGCGCGGTGCAACAGCCGGCGCACCCACTCCGCCGGCGCCTCCCCCGTCACCGTCTTACATTGCACCGGAACAACTGTCATTCACGAGTTCGGGCATCAACCCGTTGGTGGGCGCGGCATCCGCCCTGCTCAAGCTGGCCAGCAGCACGAGTAGCATGGTTTCACATCACGATATTGAAGGCCTGCGCAGGCAGGCCATGGAAGAAGTCAAAAACTTTGAAAGCAAAGCCAGGTCACTGGGTTTGGCCAATGACGTCACCTACACCGGTCGTTATGTGCTGTGCGCCTTTATCGATGAGGCGGTTCTGAACACCATCTGGGGCAGCAGCAGCGCCTGGGCCCAGCAAGGCTTACTCAGCAGTCTGCACAATGAGACCAGTGGTGGCGAAACCTTCTTTGTCATCCTTGATCGCTTGCTCAAGGATCCCAATGCGAGTCTGGAGTTGCTGGAATTGATGTTTGTCTGCATCAGTCTGGGTTTTAAGGGGCGCTATGCCGTCGTGGACAGGGGCCAGGAAAAACGGGAAGAACTCAGAAACGTCGTCTTCGAACATATACGCCGGCGTCGCGGCGAATTTCCGCGCGAACTCTCGCCACATTGGCAAAGCCAGTCCGGCCAAAAACGCGGTTTGCGTCAATTCATTCCGCTCTGGGTGGTGATGGCTGTCGCCAGCGCCATCCTGCTGGCCATTTTCATCGGTTTTACCGTGGTGCTGGAAGAACGCTCTGAACCGGTCTATGAATCACTGGAAAATATTGCCAGCCCTGAACCAAGTACGGCACAGCCTGAGCCATAACCTCCTACGCCAGGGGGTACCTGAAAACGCCTTATATTTTAAGGGAAATACTGACCGCAACATGAAAAGATTGTTTCAATTTCTGAGCCAGAAATGGATTATCAGCATTGTTGGCATGATTGCCCTTGTCGTGCTGATCTGGTTTGGCGGTCCCTATCTGGGTATTGCGGAAAGCAAACCCCTCGCCAGTCCGTTCAACCGCCTGCTGGCGATCCTGATCCTGATTGTTATCTGGGGCGCCAACAACTTCCGCCTCAGGATCAAGGCCACCCAGGCAAACGACCAGATGATCGATACACTGGTTGCCACCCCGGAACCGCCACAGGCGACAGCGGGCGATGTCTCCGCCGAAGAAGTGGCTGTCCTCAAACAACGCTTTGAAGAAGCCACCCAGCATTTAAAGCAAACCAGCCTCAAAGATCGCCTGTTCGGCAAGCAATATCTCTACGACCTGCCGTGGTACATCATCATCGGCCCACCCGGCTGCGGCAAAACCACCCTGCTGGAAAATTCCGGCCTTGAATTTCCCCTCGCTCGCTATCAGAACGAAAAGAAGGTCAGCGGCATCGGTGGCACACGCAACTGTGACTGGTGGTTCACCGATGACGCCGTGCTGCTGGATACCGCCGGACGCTATACCACTCAGGATAGCGACGCCGCCGTCGACAGCGGCGCCTGGCTCGGCTTTCTTGACCTGTTACGCAAGCACCGCCCACGCCGTCCACTCAACGGTATTATCGTCGCCCTCAGTGCCGAAGAGCTGTTAACGAGTTCGGAACAGGAAAGGGAACTTCACGCGCAAACCATTCGCCAGCGGATTCAGGAGCTATATACACAACTGGGCGTCGAGCTGCCCGTCTATTTCCTGGTTACCAAGATCGATCTGATTGCAGGATTCAACGAATTCTTTGATGACCTGAATATCGAAGAACGCGCCCAGGTCTGGGGGGCCACTTTTTCTCAAAATGATTCACGCCGGAGCCATGACCTGGGCATGCTGTTCGCCACGGAGTTCGACGCCCTGCTGGAAAAACTCAATGCCCGTGAATTGTGGCGTATCTACCAGGAACGCGACCAAAATCGTCGTCGGCTGATCCATGGTTTTTCCCAGCAAATGGCCGGATTGAAACCGCTGCTCGAATCCTTCATCCAAAAAACCTTCAACCCCAGCCGCTTCGAAAGCAGTCCCTGGCTGCGCGGTGTCTATTTCTCCAGCGGCACCCAGCAAGGCAGTCCCATCGACCGGGTAATGAATGCCTTGGCGGGCTCTTTCGGCCTGAGCCTGCAGGCATTACCGGCCTATCGGGGCCGACCCCGCAGTTATTTTATTCACCGTTTCTTTCGCGACATCCTGTTTCAAGAGACCGAGTTGGCCGGCGCCAATATTCGTTATGAGCGCCAACGCCTCTGGTTACAGCGCGGCGCCTATGCCGGCGCACTCATTCTGACCGTGGTGGTCATCTTTTCCTGGGCCACCAGTTTTACCCGCAATGAACTCTGGATGGACAAAATCGAGGCCAGCGTTGAAAACTACCAACAGGTTGCCAGCCGCCTTCCCTCCCAACCCGGCCCGCGCGACATCCTGCAAACGCTTCAGGCGGCCAAGGAAATCACCCTGGTTTACAATGCAGGCAGCAAGACACCCTGGTTTATGGGCATGGGCCTGTACCAGGGCTACAAACTCGGCGATGCCGCCGAACGCGCCTATCACAGAGCGCTACAACAGTTCCTGATTCCGAACATCAAGACACGCCTTGAAGACGAAATGGGCGAGGAGCGCAGAGATCCGGAGCAATTACGCCAGCTACTGAGCATCTACATGATGCTCATCAGCCCGGATACCCTGGATGCCAAAACCTTCCGGCCCTGGGTAAAAACGGGTTGGGAACAGCAACTGAACGAGCAAACTGAAATCCGTGATCGTTTGCTCGGCCACCTGGATGCACTGTTGCTCACCAAGCTGCCACCACAGACGCCGAACCAGCAGTTGATCGCCAGGGCGCAACGGGTCGTCTGCGAACTCCCGCTGACAAGCCAGATCTACGCCCGACTCAAACAGCAGGCCAGCGCAAACGTCGATGACTACGACTTCACCCGCCTGGGTAAACAAATCACGAAACTTCTCGTCAGCAAGGGTGACAAAAGCGTCCCCAGCTTTTACACCTTCACCGGCTACCATGAAATCCTCGATGCGGAAGGCATCAATACCGCCAGACTGACCATCGCGGAAAACCGCCGCATCTGTGAAGACAAAAAGGATGAACTCGCCACGGCCGATCCCGAGGCACTGCTACGCCATGTGCGCAACCAGTACTTCGATGACTACGTCGATCACTGGGATGAGTTTCTGGCTAGCATTGAACTCACTAACATTCGTAACCTCAACCACGCGGCTGAGGCACTCGAAACCCTTTCAGGGCGGGATTCACCCTTGGAGCTGCTCATCAAGGCGGTCGCTGAACAGACCCTCCTGGAACGGGCTAAACTGAAAGGCGTCCTGGATCATTTCGATGTCACCAAAGACCTCCGCAAACCCGGCAATGCCGTCGAGCGCACCTACGCACCACTGCATCAATTGCTGCAAAGCCAGGATGACAAGCCTTCCGGCATCGACACCATTCGCAGCCAGCTACGCAACCTGTACGACTACACGGCCGAAATTTCAGACGCCTCAGATCAATCAGAAGCCGCCTTCGAGGCCGCCAGGGCGCGCATGGGCCAAAGCAAAAAGGACGCCATCCGCGAACTACGCACGACCGCACGCAAGCTGCCCAAGCCGGTGGCGGGTATCGTCAAGTCTGCGGCAACCCAGAGCTGGGGAACCGTGCTCGGCAGTGCGCGTGCCTATATCAATACCGTCTGGCGTAGCAGCGTCTTGCGCGAATACCGCGCCAGCCTTGAAAATCGCTACCCGATATTCGCCAAGGGACAACAACAAACGGCCCTGGCTGATTTTGGCAATTTCTTTGGTGAGTCAGGCAGCATCGATAACTTCACCAAGATTTATTTAGCCCCCTTTGTCGATACCCGCCGCTGGCGACTACGTGTGATCGACGAGCGCAGTCTGGGTCTGAGTAACAAAGCCCTTTCCCAGCTCAAGCGCGCCGCCCGGATCAGGGAAATGTTTTTCCAGGACGGTGGCAATCAGGTTTCCGTGCATTTTACGCTGAAGCCCGTGTATCTTGATGCCAGCGTCAAACGTTTCCTCATCGATCTCACCGGCAAGCGCCTGAGCTATCAACACGGCCCGCCCCGCACCTCGGCCATTGAATGGCCCGGCCCGGACAACAACAATCGCGCCCGCATCATCTTTGAGCGTATTGGCGCCGGCAGTTTCAGCATCACCAAGGATGGCCCCTGGGCCTGGTTCAAGCTTCTGGACGCCTCCAGCAGCGAACGGCGTAGCAATGACCAGGTCATTATCCACTTCAGCGCTGCCGGCCTGAAAGCGAGCTATCAGCTCCAGGCCGGCAGCGTAACCAACCCTTTTTCATCGAACGATTTCATCCGTTTCCGCAGTCCGGAGCGACTTTAATGCTGCGCGCGGGCTACTACGGAAAAATTCCGAGCAAGGGAGATTTCATTACACGCCACCTGCCCGGATCATTCGTGGAACCCTGGGATCAGTGGCTACAATCCAGCATCGCGGCCAGCAAGACACAGTTAGGTGAACAGTGGCTCGATTTCTATCTCACCTGTCCGATCTGGCGTTTTGTCATCAGCCGCACGGTGTGTGATGAACAGGCATGGGCTGGCATCCTGATTCCCAGCGTCGATCGTGTCGGCCGCTATTTCCCCTTCAGTATCGCCCTGCCTCTTGGCGTCTCAAACCACCTGCTCACGATCGCTGGCAATGAAGACGAATGGTTCAATCAGGCGGAAACGCTGGCCCTGACAGCGCTTGACCGGGACAGACAATTGGAAGAATTTGACCACTCATTAGATGAACTTGGCCTGCCGCCCGGCCTGACGAACCCGGGTGACTCATCATTATCGAAAGAAGTCACTAGCGGCCTGAACAATAGTGGCCATTGGCATTTGTCATGCGGTGCGACCAGCACCATTAACCGAAGCCTCATTACGCTGTTGGAACAGCTTCTCTACGAGCGCCTCGATCACTTCAGTGCCTGGTGGACAAACGGTTCCGAGCACATCGAACCCTCCTTGTTGATCTGCAAAGACCTGCCCTCAGCGGAATCCTTTTCCGCCCTGCTTGACGGCCACTGGCAAACGCGCGGGTGGGATAATCCTTTGAATTTAGCCGCGACAACCGGGACAGCACAGCAAAACGCCGGAGTAGAAAACATATGAGCAATGACATTCTGCTTGTTTGGTCCTCAGCCTGCAAAACCCATCCGGGCAAAGTCCGAAAAATAAACGAAGACGCCTGTCTCGACCTTCCCGAACTGGGGCTTTGGGCCGTAGCTGATGGTATGGGCGGCCATGAGGCCGGTGACGTCGCCAGCCAACTCATTGTCGAACGATTAAGAAACATCAGAGAGCCTACAGACATTCACGGATTTATCGCCGAAGTCAAAACATGCCTGACAGAGGTAAACCGGCAACTCAGGGAAATGGCCAGTCAACACTACCACGAACGCACCATCGGCAGCACCATTGTCGCTATGGCAGCCTTTGGCAATCAATGCGCCTTTATCTGGGTGGGGGACAGTCGTATCTATCGCTTGCGCAACGGCAAGCTGGAAAGACTGACCAAAGATCACAGCATGATCGAAGACTACATCGACCAGGGCCTGCTATCCCCCGAAGGAGCAGAAGCCAGCGAAATCGCCAATGTATTGACCCGTGCAGTTGGCGCAGAAGACGAGCTGGACGTTGATTGCAAAATCGCCACATTGTGTGGTGACGATGTATACCTGCTTTGTAGTGACGGGCTTTACCGTGAAATCACCGATGAACAAATTACCCAAGGCATGGCTATGGATAATTGCACAGATAGTGCCAGGCAAGTGTTAGAATTGGCGCTTGAAAATAAGGCCAGGGACAATATTACCGCTGCTGTCATACAGATAAAGAACGCGTTTGCGTAAGTATTTTGTGGTTCTTTGCAGGTTTGTGTGAAGCTCTGAGGTGCCAGAGCCCAGTCCGCCACAGTCCAGGTAGGATGTGGTGAGTTCCACGAACCGCATTGATCGAGAGCGGTAACACAATCACCAGCATCCTACAGTGACAACCGAAACAACTTGTCTCTTCATACATACCTTCAACAATCCATACAACAAGCGGCGCGGATACATCTGGCCGCCTGAAGGCGGTGGTTTCAACCTTAAAATGAGACGAATAAAAATGCGCGCTTGGTGATGGGAATCTACGCTTGACGGTACCTGACCAAGGCTTCCCTACCCTGCATTGCAGCAGGTTAATCGTTCCCAAAGGCATCCGTTACCGCTGGCGCGAGATATAGCTGGCAATCCCCTCCTACCCTGACGTCAACCCGCCCCGTCCTGCAACGGGGAGCATGCCAGCACGTCGAATTGCACACCGGTCTTGGCGGGGTTGTTGCTACAACCCCTATACCCCAAACCCACAGCGTTATTCGGCAAGCCACTTTTGCTGCAAAAAACCAGGGGCCCTCGTATTAAATAATGGGGCATCCGTTTGTAACAAGGCGAGTTCCAATGCCGCAGCACGACGCTGGCGTTGATATCCATCGCGCAATACTTTCTGGCAGTGTTCAACACTGATGGGCTGGCCACACAAATAGCGTGTGCCGGGATGAAAGTGTTTACTGTTTTCCTGCCACCATGACTGGATTAAGTCAGGTTCCGGCCAGGCCAGATCTTCGTCCGGATCCATAGCCACGTCCTCGTCTTGCGGGTTTTCTGTCGGCCCAGTTTCGAAGCCATCGGGCCATTCTCCCTCCAGGTCGTCATAGGCTATATCCACACCAGTGATCATGCTGAACGACTCGCCGGCAACACGGGCCAACTCAGGATTCGTCATGAGTTCTATCAACCAGGGAATGACAACCGGGTCACCAACCATCCCGGTTCCGCGAGCAATCAGGCGTTGGCTGTCAGCTGTCCTTGAAAGCGCATTTAATTCTACTTTGTCACTATTAACTGTTTGATTTTATAGGAATACGGGTAAACAATTCACTGCTTGTTTCCATTAACCCGAGAGACGTAAAAGCTGTTTTCGATTTTGTGACTCGATCGCGGATTGCCGCTTGCAGTGGCGTT
>DRKN01000194.1 GCA_011051755.1 Gammaproteobacteria bacterium | reverse complement strand
CTGACCCTCTACTGCCAGTGGGGAGTCAAAGCGCACCAGGTTGTTGTTGGCATAGGTGTAACGGAAAGTACGCCCGCTCCAGTCGGTGATACGGGTGATGTGCTGGTCGCTATTGTCGTAATGGAAGGTCAGGCGGCGGTTGAGGCCGTCCTGTACGGAGGCGAGTTTATTGCCATTGTAATTCATGCGCAGGGTATTGCCGTTGCGGTCGACCAGGCGCAGCAGGCGGGCGGTGTCGCCAGCCTTGCCCGCGATGTTTTCAAAATAGAGCGTCAAGCCGCCTTTTTCGCGGATGCGGTATTCACCGTTGGCCTCGCGTCGGGCGGTGACGTAAATGCCTTCGGGGTTGCTCAGGGGGGCGTTGACCGGTACGCCATTGGCGGTGCCCGCGACGGCAAAGGTGTTGGTGCTGGCAGTGCTGTCCACCCAGACGACATGGTTGATATTGCCGTCGCCATTGTTATCGAAGAATTTCAGATAATGGTTAAAACTGTGGGTCCAGCCGTAGCCCAGCGGCCCGTCTTTGCGCATGTGGGAGTTGTAGAAACGCTCGAAGACGATATTCAGGCCGCCACGACCCTTGAGGTCGATGTCCCGTTCCTGCTGATACATGTTGCCGGAGACCAGATTGACGGGATCACCGCCGAAGCTGGTGCTGGGCGTCAGGCCGAGACCGGAGCCGTTGCCCAGTTCGATGACGTTATAACTTACGCTGCTGCCAGGGGCGCGAAAGGATTCGAGAAATGTTTGCTGGGGCATGAGGTTTTGGTAGCCCGTGCCGCGTATGGGATCAAAATCCAGAGATAGGGTGTCTCCGACAGTGATGCCGCCATCGGCGGAGACGTAGTCGCCGGAGATTTTGTAACTGGTTTTGAAGTTATTGTCGATACGGTATTCCGCTATCCACACGGCACCGAGCCAGTCGTCGTAATGAATCTGGCAGCCGGGCAGGGTGATCTTGAAGTAGCCATTGATAAACAGTTGTTTGAGGGTGGTTTTGTTTGATTCGGCGTAATCGAGGCTTTCGGATGTCGTGGGGCAGTTTTGATTCAATTTGGCATCCACGTCCGCTTCACTGGTCAGGGTGACCACCGGAATACCCTGGTCGTTGGCGAACTGTATTCCGCGCACGGTGCTGACCGCATCCAGACGGGCAATCTCCTGCCAGACGTAAGATTCGTAGACGGAAGCGGCATAACCTGCGAGTAGATAACTGACGTAGTTTGATGTGCCCTCAATGATGTTCCGGGTGCGTGACAGTATGCCCGGCATATCGACCAGAAAACCTCCCCGGTAGACGGCAAGGGGCAGGTCGAATAGATAGCTTACCTTCATTTTTGTGGAGACCAGGCCGATGTGGTTGCCGCTGTCGCCAGTTGAGGTATGGAGTTGGCCGATTGTTTTGGTGGCCTTCACAATGTAATCCATGTATTTCAGGCCGATGATATGCAGGTATTCGCCGAGGGTTTCGTCCTGCAAGTCATTGGGTTCCGAGGTGGAGCCGACGGTATCTAGCAGATTGGCAGTGCGCTCTTCCAGCAAACGGCTGGAGGCCTGAAAGGCGTAAGCTTGCAGGGTGTGGTAGTTGTGGCTACCGATGTTGCTGTAGTTGACGCTGTTATAGGTCTTGTTATGACGTTTGATGGTGATGGCGAGCCGGTTGTTTTTTTCGCAGAAATCGACCGCACGGCGAATGCCTGCCGGCGTCTTGTCTAGCCCTTCCAGCTGAAACACGGCATGTACGTTTTTGTCACCACAGGGTGTTGCTTCGCCATCCCAGGTGTTGTCGATCCAGTCTTGGTCGGTGGGTGTCACGCCCTTGAATGACAGGGTAAGACGCCGGGTGGCCAGTGTGGGCATGTCGAGGGTGAGTTTGGGGACTAATAGTTCGCCGGCTTTATTTCTGATTACAAATTCCGCCTGAATACGATGGGCCGCTGGTAATGCCGCCGTATCGGATCGGCCGCTGTCACTCCAGTCCTTAAAATCCTTTACTTTATAGGGCAGGGTGTTGGGCAGGAGGTCGATGTCCCGTTGCACAATAGTGCTCCGGTAGCCGCCGCCATTTTTCAGAGACCTACCCAGTGCTGTTTCCATCTGATTCCGCAGGGCCTCGTGGGGCATCACTGTAGTACGGGTGCTGAGGTAATCGGCGTAATCAAACTCAAAGCCGGGGATGTCGGCCACCGTGGTGCCGTCGGTGTAGGTCATTTCCTTGAAACTGGGATCCAGCGGAATCCAGTGAAAGCCGCTGTTGTCGCTGCCGGAACCCCGATAGTTGTTGTAAGGCACGCAGACTTCCGCCCAAACATGGATGAACGCCACCTCGTTGATATTGCCAGTGATGTAGTAAGTTGCCGCAATATTATTTACTGTCAATCTATTCGCTGCCGCCCTGCCGGTTTTGGTGCCAAGCCAGTTGAGCAGACGCTCATCCTCGGGTAACCAAATCTCCCCCAACACATACCGCGCCGGATACCCGGACACGCGCATTAGCGCAATCAGCAGCGAGGCATGATCCGTGGCATTGCCGGAACCGCTCTTCAGGGTGGCGAGGGCGCCCTTCAGGGAACCGAAATAGGGCTGGAATTCGATATTGTTTTTGATCCAGGCATAGATCTTGATCGGGGAATGATCCAGTTCTTCGGCCAGGGCCTGAATCTCGGGATCCGTGATATCGACTTCCGGCAGGGCCGAGGCGGTATCGGCGGTGACATAACCACAACTGGTGGCTTCACCGGGCGGGGTGTGAAGGGGGGCGGCATGGGCAGTGGCGATGCCCATGGCCTGTAACAGCCCATCAGCAAACCCGCCAGCGGGAAACGCATCGCGGGTGGTTGTCGTGCTGGACTGTTTTATCGCTGCCAATGGCGTGGCGGGCGCTGCATAAGCTGGCGGTGGCGCATTGGGAAAATCGTCCGGCGTCAGTGTGGTGGGTTTTCCCTGGGTGACCGTCGGCTGGGGCTCGCCACGCACGCCGGTGCGCGGTGGATGCAGGCGCTGGAAGGTTTGTTGGGCGCGAGCAATAGCCTGGGCCTGTGATTCCCCCGTGGCATGGATGACGGCCGAGATAACGTCTTTCACCTCATCAAAACGTTGTGCTATCTGCGAGGCCTGTGTGGAATCCCGTAAGCCGTGGCCGGCCAGCCAGCCTTCGGCCTCTTCGCGCAGGGTCTGAAATTCAAGCTGCTTGGCGGCCAGTTGCCGCTGGAGGTGCCGGGCCGGCTCGCCGCTGGCGCTATCCAGTCGTGTCAGCAGTTGTTGGGTATCGCCCAGGTGATGATCGAGCGCTGCGCTCAGTTCGCTGGCGCGGTCAGGTTTACCCGTTTCAAGCCAGGCCCCGGCGACCCGTTGACGAAGGGTGTCCGGGTCGAGCACGGCGGCTTTTTTTGTTTCAGTGGATTTTTCAGGGCTTTCTCCGGGACTCTCCAGTGCGGCGGAAGTTGCCGGTGAAGGGGGGGCGGGCTTGTCTGTCCGCCCCGACAGCCCGAGGGTAATGGCCGCGACGGTGATGAAGAGGACTGCCGCCGTCATCTGAAATTTGTGTCTTGCCCACATAGCCATTCAATCCCTGGGTGTGTTTATTGTCTTTCCGCTGCCTGTCTGCTGACGCGCGACAACAGAATTTTGCCCGAAACATACCACAGGGGCGGTGGTGATTTAGTGGTAATATTCACACTTCCCCTGTGCGCTGGCTTGTCGTATTTTTGCGCCAGTGGATTGCCGCCTTGTGCGGATCCTGCCTGGAATCACGGGGCAGGTTTCTTGAACGGAGGATCCGGCGGACTGAATGTTTTGGCCAATAGATGAAGGGAGGTTGGCAATGTTGATGTGGAAACGGTGGAAAAAGGGGCTTTTGGGTGCGGTGGCGGGTTTGATGGTGCTGGGGGCGGGGGTGGCGAGTGCTGAAATGGCGTGGATTAGTGATGCCAAAGTGACTACGACGCTCAGTGAAGCGGGGAGCTATGGTGACTGCATGATCTATGTGAATAAGCCGATCAGCGACTCTCTCAGTGGTTGCCCCAGTTGGGTAACCTTCAGCTGCGACGGCACTTACAACAGTAAAGACGCCGGCCAGCGTAAATTCGAATCGGCGCAACTGGCTCTGGCGCTGGGCTATCGGGTTCAGCTCTTTGTGGACAATACCAAAAAACACAATGGTTATTGCTATGCGCAGCGGATTGATATCTATAAATAGCAATCAGGCTGATTTGGTATGCTGATTTGGTATAAAGGGACATGAGGGGAATGGTACTGGCTTAAATTGAAGCCATTGTCACCCCGGGTGCTTGAAACGCCGTACAGGCTGGATTCCCGCCTGCGCGGGAATGACGGTATTTCATGTTTCTCAAGCTCAAATCAATGCCATTCGGGCGTGTGGGTTCTGCTGCATCGGGCGGTACCGCACTGGCGTTATACAAAACACAAAAAATTCACCAAAAATTCACCAAAAATTCACCACAGAGGTGCACGGAGTGTTCAAAAACGTGTTTGTGGAAACCCCCAAATGACGACAGACCTCTCCTGTGTTTCTCAGTGTGCTCCATGGTGAATCAATAATGTTTTTGCTGCCGGCTTTGCCGGGTAATAGGAACGGGCGATGAAACAGGGAATTGAACGCCAGATTGGTTGGCTTGGGCGGGGAGTGCTTTTATTCATGGCCTCGGTGCTCTGCCTGGGGATGCCGTCCGGCCCGGCGTCGGCTGACGCTGTCGATACGGCCCGTGAGCGGGGTCTTGCCTGGCTGCTACAGGTACAGAACCGGGACGGCAGTTGGGGAGCAGCGGCGGATGAGGGTGGCGCGACGGTTGCGGCCACCGCCGAGGCCTTGGCGGCGCTGCATCATGCCGGTGTCGGCCACGGGGTGGTCTATTCGCGCGGACTCTCCTGGCTGGCCAATGCCCGCACCGACAGCGTCGATGCCTTGGCGCGCAAGATCATTGCCCTGGAGGCAGCGGGCATGGATACCGTCGCGGCCGGTTTGCCCCCGGCTCTGTTGGCGTTGCGCAATGCGCAAAAGGGCTGGGGAACGTTCGGCGGCTACCAGAACGGTGCGCTGGATACGGCGCTGGCGCTGGCGGCGGTGCATGCCTCTGGTATCGTCTACCCGGACACGGACGCCTCGCTCGGCATTATCCGTAATTTGCAAGCGGCGGGTGACGGTGGCTGGACGTTTGCCGCCAAGAGCCTGTCTTCTTCGGGGCAGACTTTTCCCACCAGCCATGTGCTGGTGACTCTCAGCCAGTATACCGGCAGCACATCCCATATCCGTCGCGGCATCCGATGGTTGTTGAGCCGGCAACAGGCCAATGACGCCTTTCTCGATACGGACACTGTCACGACAGGGGAAATCCAGCAAACGGCGCTGGCCTTGATCGCCCTGGAGGCCGCGGCGACGGCCAACATTGCCGAGGCGGTGAATGCCGCCAGCCGGATGGCGGCGGCGCGCGGTTTTCTGGTGGCCCGGCAAAATGCCGATGGTGGTTGGCATCGCGACGCCCTGCAAACGGCACTGGCCCTGCGTGCCTTGCCGGCGGTGACGCTGGCGGACGGCGATGGCGATGGTATCCCCGATGTGGTCGAGCCTTTGCTGGGCACCGATGCCGCTGTCGCCGATGGCTGGTTGCTGGGCCAGGCTGACCCCGACGGCCTGCGGGGCCTGTCGTTTGTACGGGAGACGCTGGTCAATCGCAGTTTTGCCTTTACACCCACCGCCAGTGGTGGCCAGGCACCATATGCCTGGGGTCTGGCGAGCGGGCATTTGCCACCGGGCATCGCGCTCACTACGGCAACGGGTCGCTTGAGTGGTACGCCTTCCGTGGCCGGCGTCTTTCCGCTCAGTCTTTCCATTACCGATACGGCGGTCAAC
The DNA here is from genome assembly GCA_011051755.1 of Gammaproteobacteria bacterium. GTDB lineage: Bacteria > Pseudomonadota > Gammaproteobacteria > SZUA-152 > SZUA-152 > DRQN01. The sequence goes on along the minus strand of DRKN01000194.1, from coordinate 56,399 downwards.
AGTGTGATCGTGCCGGGGCAGATCCGCGTGCTGGCGGCGAGTGAGACCGGCGTGGATACGGATGGAGACGGCATGCCCAGCGTGTGGGAATTACAGCAGGGATTCAACCCTACTTCAGCCGCTGACGCCAGCGGGGATGCCGATGGTGATGGCCTGAGTAATTTGCAGGAATACCAGAACGGCACCGATCCACGCTCTTCTTCGGCGGACAGCGATGACGATGGCATGCCCGACGGGTTTGAGATATTGCACGGCCTGAATTACCTCGACCCCGCCGACAAGGATCAGGACAAGGACGGCGACGGCGTGACCAATCTGGCGGAATACCAGCAGGGCCGGAACCCGAGCGTGAATGAGGCGGCGGTGTTTGCGGTGGTGCTGATGGGCGATGGCATGGGCGACACGGACGGCGATGGCCTGCCGGATCGCTTTGAGAATGCCCATGGCCTCGATGTCAACGTGGACGATGCCGATGGGGACGCCGATGGTGACGGCCTGAGCAATATCGAAGAATACCGTCGCGGTACGCGCCCGGATCGGGCGGATACGGATGGCGATGGCTTGTCCGACGGTTTTGAGCTGCGTTACGGCTTTAATCCCCACAATCCGGCCGATGCGGCGCAGGATGCCGATGGCGATGGCCTGAGCAATCTTCAGGAGGCCCAGTGGGGTAGTGATCCCAAAAAGGCGGACAGCGATGCCGATGGCGTCACGGATGGTGCGGAAGTGACAGCGGGCAGGAATCCGCTGGTCAATGAAGCGGCGGTGATCCGGTTGCTTTCCAGTGAGCGGGAAAACCCATGAGTCATAAACACTCAATCATTGCGGCATTGCTCATCGGCTGGGTGTCGGGGGCCGGGTCGTGGTATGTCATCACCAAGGATCAGGATACGACCGGTGAGCAAGGGCAGGGTGATGCGCCGTCTGCTGCGCTGAATCCATCTGTCGATGAAAGCGGGGGAGAGCGATTGGCCGTTTTTCCACCGCCTGTTGGGGCGGGAAATCCGCCGGCTGTTTCCGCCCGGGCGACGTTGCCGCCGGTGCTGCATGCCCCGCCGCTGGAAATGCCCACGCCGCTGATGGCGGCCGAGAAGGCGATGGGGGTCTTTTTGGATGACGGAGTGGTGCAGGATACGGGTGAATTTATCGATGCCGATGATCCACAGGCCTACATTGCCCATTTGAACGCCCGTTCCGACGACGATACGGTGCAGGATAGCGGCGAATTTATTGATGTGGATAATCCGCCAATGCACGCGGGCAGCGATTCTCTACCTCAGGATAGCGGCGAATTCATTGATGCCGATGATCCGCAGGCCTATACGGCCTATTGGGATGGGCGGAGCGATGGTGTGGTGCATGACACGGGCGAGTTCATTGCGATTGATCCCCGGTCGGCGCCATTTCCCTGAAAGGCACCTCCTGTTTTGTATGGGCACTGCCCACCGGAAACGATGCAGGGCTGTCTTACTGTTGGTTTTCTCCCCTCCAATACTACGGATATTGACTCCCATTCACAGCCCGAATTCCCCGGGTTTCGCCAGCTCAACCCAGGCTACTTGCTTGCCGAGATTGCAATGGTGGGCGGTGCCCACCCTACGGGCGCGCGCGTTTTTTTCGGTGCTGTGCCCTGCATGGTGAGATCCCGAAGCGGCGAAACCGGTGAATGCCTGAAAGCCGTGGATATTGTCTTCCCCCCTTGATTTTCAAATATTCATCACTATTATTAGCGCTCACTCGATGCGAGTGCTAATTGCATCCCCCTGTACGGGTCGTTGTGTGGCCTGTGGGTAACCCTTTTGTAGTAACACCTGTAAATCTGAGGAGATAGTAAATGAACATTCGTCCTTTGCATGATCGCGTGCTGGTTCGCCGCATGGAAGAGGAGACCACCACCGCTGGCGGCATTGTCCTGCCAGGCTCCGCTGCAGAGAAGCCCAACCAGGGTGAAGTGCTGGCCGCAGGCCATGGCAAGATCCTGGAGAATGGCAGTGTTCGTCCCATGGACGTGAAGGTTGGTGACAAAATTCTGTTCGGTCAGTACGGCGGTACTGCCGTCAAGATCGATGGCGAAGAGTTGCTGATGATGCGTGAAGAAGACATCCAGGCCGTCGTTGAAGGCTGATTTCACCCCCGTAACTGATCTGTATTACACACTAATTTTAGAGCAAGAGGATTTTTGACATGTCTGCAAAAGAAGTGAAATTCAGTGACGACGCCCGCCATCGCATGATTGCTGGCGTCAATATTCTGGCCAATGCCGTCAAGGTCACCCTCGGTCCCAAGGGCCGTAACGTGGTGCTGGACAAATCCTTTGGCGCCCCTACCATCACTAAGGACGGCGTCTCCGTGGCCAAGGAAATCGAGCTGGAAGACAAGTTCGAGAACATGGGCGCGCAGATGGTGAAGGAAGTCTCTTCGCAGACCTCCGATACTGCTGGTGACGGTACTACCACCGCTACTGTGCTGGCTCAATCCATCCTCGCTGAGGGCATGAAGGCGGTGGCCGCCGGTATGAATCCGATGGATCTGAAGCGCGGTATCGACAAGGCCGTGGTTGCTTCCGTCGAGGCGCTGAAGAAGCTCTCCAAGCCTTGTAACGACAATCAGGCTATTGCCCAGGTGGGCACCATCTCCGCCAACTCCGATGAGAACATCGGCGGTATCATCGCCGAGGCCATGGGCAAGGTCGGCATGGAAGGCGTCATCACCGTCGAAGAAGGTTCCGGTCTGGATAACGAGCTGGACGTGGTCGAGGGTATGCAGTTTGATCGCGGTTACCTGTCTCCCTACTTCATCAATAACCAGGAAAGCATGAGCGTGGAGCTGGAAAGCCCGCTGATCCTGGTGTTCGATAAGAAAATCTCCAACATCCGTGACCTGCTGCCGATCCTTGAAGGCGTGGCCAAGGCCGGCAAGCCGCTGCTGATCATCGCCGAAGACGTCGAGGGCGAGGCCCTGGCAACCCTGGTGGTCAACAACATGCGAGGCATCGTCAAGGTTGCCGCGGTCAAGGCGCCGGGCTTCGGTGATCGCCGCAAGGCCATGCTGGAAGATCTGGCCATCCTTACCGGTGGCACCGTGATCTCCGAAGAGGTCGGTCTGTCCCTGGAGAAGGCCACCATTGATGACCTGGGTACCGCCAAGCGTGTTTCCATCACCAAGGACAACACCACGCTCATCGACGGTGCCGGTAATGCCAAGGACATCGAGGCCCGTGTGACCCAGATTCGCACCCAGATCGAGGATGTGTCCTCCGATTACGACCGCGAAAAACTGCAGGAACGTGTCGCTAAGCTGGCCGGCGGTGTCGCCGTGATCAAGGTGGGTGCCGCCACCGAAGTCGAAATGAAAGAGAAGAAAGCCCGCGTCGAAGACGCCTTGCATGCCACCCGCGCTGCGGTGCAGGAAGGCGTGGTGCCTGGCGGCGGTGTCGCCCTGGTGCGTGCCCTGCAGTCATTGGGTGAAGTCAAGGGCAGCAACCATGACCAGGATGTCGGTATCGACATCGCCAAGCGCGCCATGGAAGAACCCCTGCGCCAGATCGTTGCCAATGCCGGTGGTGAACCCTCCGTGGTGTTGAACGAAGTGGCCAAGGGCAAGGGCAATCACGGCTTCAATGCCGCGACCGGTGAATACGGCGACATGGTGAAGCTGGGTATTCTCGACCCCACCAAGGTCACCCGTACCGCCTTGCAGAACGCCGCGTCTGTGGCGGGCCTGATGATTACCACCGAGGCGATGGTGGCCGAAGTGCCGGCCGAGGCCGCCGCCGCAGCCGGTGGTGGTATGCCTGACATGGGCGGCATGGGTGGTGGCATGGGCGGCATGGGCGGTATGATGTAAGCAGCCCTCTACCCCGGCTGTTGCCAGCCGAGCGTAACAAAACCCCGCCGGGAGACCGGCGGGGTTTTTTTTGTGTCTGCCGGTATACAATGAGAGGGGGGTTGACTTTGTGTGTCGACGCTGAAGGATGGCTGCTATCGTGCTAGCCTGGTAATCGGAGCAGTGAAAATACACGATTGATGGAGGGGTGAAATGGCGGCCTACGAGAAAATTCTTGCCACGCTGGATCTTGGCAGTGAGGGTGAAGTGGTCTATGAGCGCGCCACTGAGCTGGCAAAAAAGTATTCCGCCCAGCTGCTGCTGTTACATGTGGTGGAGTACGTGCCTGTTGATCTGGGTAGTGACCTTATGCTTCCCCAGCCCTTGGAGATCGAAGAAACACTGATGGCGCGGGCAAAGGAAAGTCTGGCCGACAAGATGAAGAACCTGGGTGATATCGATGTGGTTTCGAGTGTTGAGATTGGTGTGACAAAGTTGGAAATCATTCGCTATGCCGATGACAATCAGGTTGATCTGATTGTCATCGGCCGCCACAGCCGGCAGGGTATTTTTAAATTGCTGGGCTCCACCGCGAACGCGGTTTTGCACAATGCGCATTGCGATGTATTGGCTGTTAATATTGCGGAATAAATAAAAGCAGGGATTTCCTGGCCGGTTGTTGATCCGGGTATTGCAATGAAAGCTGCGCGAACTTTGTGTAAATGGATAAAATATCCGGGATAGGCTGCCGAAAGGCGGTTTTTTGACAGTCTGCTCGATAAAGGCGCGTTTGTTATGCGGGAAATGTCGCCGGAAGACTGGTTTGTCTGCACCAAAAAAGCCTTTAAAATAAGCGGTTTGCACAAATCGGGTGCACTTGCCAGACTTGTTTTTGCTATCCGTCGATGGGTTGATTTTTTTATCAAATATACATTGACACCCGTGCCGGGGTTGTTCTAGCATCGATAGCGTTGGTGGCTGGGAATGCCAAACCAACATAGTTGATGGCTGATATATCAATAGTTGGTGTCCCGGCGTTGGTGGTTGCCAACGGGGAGAGACGGCCAGACAAAAAACAATAACCCAGTCTGTCTGCCGGACTCGGCTGATAATAATAGTGAGAGGGAGGTACGCCGTTTCAGCGGTCTTTCCAAATGTCGCGGTGCTGCCTGCGAATCTTGAACATTTCCAAGTTGTAATGAATGGGCACTTTGTTGGTGTTTTCCAGCAAGGCGTTGGTGGTTCTGTTTTCAGGATTTTTTGTTTGTCGTGCGGAAATAGCCAATACGCAGCATCGCTTGGTATGGCCGTGACTGAACGAACCGATCATCACCGTGGGCCGGTTCTCTGTGGTCAACTTGAAGCTATGGATTCAGGTTGACGCGCTTAATTTATTACCCGTTGAGCTTGGAATTGAAGCTGTATTGGCGGGTGAGTGCGCACAAAAGGCTGTTTTAATGGTTTATGGGGTTTTTGGCATGTGGGTATATCAGCTCCCGCTTAGATTCGTTTGGCTCCGCCAATGCTACCTTGACGGAGTGCGTGGCCGGGCGCCAACATTTGATTGCAACAGGATTACTGTTTACTGTGTGAATTACTGTTTACTGTGTGAAATGCTCAGGCATATTTGTTATGTTCCGGTGCGAGCCGGTTATTTTTTGGGGTTAACTTAGGTTAACATATTCGCGCGAAAATACCCTGTCACTGAGAAAGAGGTAGAGATGAGTTCGGAAGAAATCGACGACGGTCGGCGTCGCATGCTGATTGCTGCGACGACGGCCATGGGGGGAGTCGGTGCAGCTTATGTTGCTACTCCATTTATTCTTTCTATGCATCCTTCGGCCAGGGCCGAGGCGGCCGGCGCACCTGTCGAGGTGGATGTCAGCAAGCTTGAGGTGGGTCAGTTGATGACCGTCGAATGGCGTGGGCAACCCGTCTGGATCTTGCGGCGCGACGAAGAAATGCTCGAAAACGCGAGGAGCCTGGAACCGCTGTTGCGTGATCCGAATTCGGATGAGTTGTCTCAGCAGCCGGCCTATGCGAAAAATGAGCATCGCTCCATCAATCCCGAATACATGGTGATGATCGGTATTTGTACGCACCTGGGCTGTGCGCCGACGTTCCGTCCTGAGGTGGCCCCTATCGATCTGGGTCCCGAGTGGAAGGGAGGCTTCTTCTGCCCCTGCCATGGTTCGAGTTACGATCTTTCCGGGCGTGTTTACGCGGGCGTGCCAGCGCCGACGAACCTGGTTGTACCACCCTATCATTTCACCCTGAGCACCCGTTTGGTGATCGGTGTCGATCCGGAGGCCGTGTAATGTCCAATCGTCTGTCAGACCGCATACTATCCCTGCGTGACTGGGTGGATGCCCGCTTTCCGTTGACGAAATTATGGGAAGATAACCTAACCAAGTACTATGCGCCGAAGAATTTCAATTTCTGGTACTACTTCGGTTCTCTTGCCTTGCTGGTGCTGGTCATCCAGGTGGTCACCGGTATTTTCCTGACCATGAATTACAAGCCCACCGCAGAGACGGCTTTCGCCTCTGTGGAATACATTATGCGTGATGTCAACTGGGGCTGGTTGATTCGTTATCTGCATTCCACGGGCGCCTCGTTTTTCTTCATTGTCGTCTATCTGCATATGTTCCGGGCCCTGTTATATGGCTCTTACCGGGGGCCGCGTGAGCTGTTGTGGCTGATTGGCATGGGCCTGTTCGTGGTACTCATGGCCGAGGCCTTCATGGGTTATCTGTTGCCGTGGGGGCAGATGTCCTTCTGGGGGGCGCAGGTCATCATTTCTCTGTTCGGCGCCATTCCTTATATCGGCGAGGATCTGGCTCTGTGGATTCGTGGTGATTACGTGGTTGCCGATGCCACGCTCAACCGTTTCTTCGCTTTCCATGTAATCGCTGCGCCCTTGGTGCTCATCGGTCTGGTGGTGCTACATATCGTGGCCCTGCGCTCGGTGGGCTCCAACAATCCCGATGGCATCGAGATCAAGAAAAACAAGGGGCCCGATGGGGTGCCGCTGGATGGTATTCCCTTCCATCCCTACCACACCGTAAAGGATCTGGTGGCTATGGCCGTGTTCCTCATCATTTTTGCGGCAGTGGTGTTCTATGCTCCGGAGATGGGTGGTTACGCCCTGGAAAAAGACAATTTCACGCCTGCGGATCCGCTGAAGACCCCGGAGCATATCGCCCCGGTCTGGTATTTCACGCCTTTCTACGCCATTTTGCGCGCAGTGCCGGACAAGTTCATCGGGGTGCTCGCCATGGGAGCGGCCATTGCGGTGCTGTTCCTGTTGCCCTGGCTGGATCGTAGCCCTGTCAAATCCATCCGCCAGCGTGGCATGGTCTTCAAGACGGCGCTGACCATTTTTGTGGTGAGCTTCATCAGTCTGGCGTATCTGGGTACAGTGGCCGCGACGCCGGCTGCGACGCTGTTTTCACGTATCTTTTCGATACTGTATTTTGCCTTTTTCCTGCTCATGCCAATTTATTCCCGGTGGGATAAGACCAAGCCAGTTCCAGAGAGGGTGACATCCAAGTGAAATACCTAATTTTTGTTATTGCACTATTATTCGGTATGCCGCAGACAGCGTTTGCGGCGGGTGGCAGCGACCTGGATCTGGACGAGGCCAATATTGATCTTGCAGACAAGGTATCGCTGCGTAACGGCGCCAAGCTATTCGTGGATTATTGCCTGAACTGTCATTCTGCGGAACTGATGAGATACAGCCGTATCGGTCAGGATCTTGGCATGACCGATGAGGAGTTGATCGCCGAGTTGTTGCCCACCAATGGTAAGATTGGCGACACCATGGAGATCGTCATGCAGCCGAAAGATGCGGCGCAGTGGTTCGGCATCGCGCCCCCGGATCTGTCTGTGCTGATGCGTGTACGTGGTGAAGACTGGGTCTACAGCTATCTTCGCGCCTTCTACCGCGATGAATCACGTCCCTGGGGCGTGAATAACTCGGTGTTCAAGGATGTGGCTATGCCGCATGCGCTGTGGGAACTGCAAGGTTTGCAGGAGGCCGTGGTAGAGACGCATATCGACGAGGATGGTCATGAACGTGAAACCATCACGGGATTCAAACTGGTCGAGTCGGGTTCCCTGAGTCCTGAGGACTATGACAATGCCGTGCGTGATCTGGTGAACTTTATGGCCTATGTGAGCGAACCCAGCAAGATGCAGCGTCTGGCACTGGGCAAATGGGTGCTGGGCTTTCTGTTTATCTTCCTGATTTTGGCCTATCTGCTGAAGAAGGAATATTGGAAAGATATCCGCTGATTCCGTCGTCTTGACCCACCGGCCCGCGGGCCGGTGGGTTTCTTCTTTTGGCGATAATTCTCGTTCAGTATTTCCTTTTTATTCAATGTGTTATGACCGTTTCCGCAAGGTTCAGCGGATTTCAGGTATAATCCCCCGTTTATTTGATCGTTTCCAGTGCCTGGATGCATGGCCTTTATTTCTGGTTATGCGGCGGGGTGGGTGTAATGCAGGGAGAAAACAGTAATGGCAGTTGTGGCCAATAGAAAGTCGGTAATGTCGCTTTTTACCGGGGCGTCGGATGTTCACAGTCATCGCGTGCGCATCGTGCTTGCGGAAAAGGGCATCAATTTTGACTCGGTCGATGTCGATCCTGCCAGTCCTTCTGAGGATCTCATGGCGCTGAACCCTTACGGCACTGTGCCGACCCTGGTTGATCGTGATCTTGTGCTGTATGACTCGCAGGTGATCATGGAATATCTGGACGAGCGTTTTCCGCACCCGCCATTGATGCCGGTTGATCCGGTTTCCCGTGCCCAGAGCCGTATGACCCTGCGTCGCATCCAGCGTGACTGGGACAGTCTGCTGGGCAAGATTGCCGGCAGCGGCAAGGAAAAGAGCAAGGCCGTTAAAGAGCTGCGCGAAAGCATGACCGTGGTTGCTCCTATTTTTGAGCAAAAGCCGTATTTTCTGAGCGATGACCTGTCACTGTTGGACTGTGCGGTGGCGCCAATCCTGTGGCGTCTGCCGGAATACGGCATTGAGCTGCCACCCGCCGCCAAATCGATGCTGGAATATGCCCAGCGCCTGTTTGATATGGAGTCTTTCCAGGCCAGTCTGACCGAAAACGAGCGGGAAATCCGCGAGGGTTAAGTGGGATTTCTACGAGTATATTTCGCATGTCGGAAATGACATCCAGCCGGCCCTATCTCCTGCGCGCCATTTATGAATGGATCGTGGACAACGGTCTAACGCCTTATCTGCTGGTCAATGCCGGCTATGCGGATGTGCAGGTTCCCGTCGAGCACATCAATAATGGCAAGATTATTCTCAACGTGGCGCCGGAGGCCGTGCAGTCGCTCGACCTGGGTATCACGGATGTGAGTTTCAATGCCCGCTTTGGTGGTCGTCCGATGAATCTTTTTTTTCCTGTGGCTGCCGTGCTGGCCATCTATGCCCGCGAAAATGGCCGTGGCATGGTTTTTAGTGATAGTGATGATAATCCCCCACCAGGCCCACCGGAGCTGCAGAAGAGTGACAAGGCGGAAAAGAACAAGCCTGCCCAGCCGACCCTGCGCGTCGTTAAGTAAGCCCGCCGCCACAATGCGGTAACTATAATTCGCTCGCCACGGAGGCACAGGGAATACATTGCAGGGATGAAAGCTTGAGAAGACAACAGTCATTGCAACAACTCCCGGTTCATTTGATTTCTATATCCAGGGCTTATCGTGCGCATGGCGCATGCTACGGGCAGGTCTATCGTGAATGACGGGAGGTCGATTGAGGCGGCGCTGGTTGAGGCGCCGGCAACAAAAGGCCCAACAGTCCGCCCAGGGCGCCGTAGAGGTGTGCATCCACGATCACCGCGCCACCGGCACTGGCCTCGGAGCCTGGCAGCGGCCCTGCCAGCTGCTCCCAGCCCAGCTTGCACGCCACGGCGCCCAGCAGCAGCCAGGTGCCGCGATGGCCAGCGCGGATATCCGCGATGGCTCCTGCCACCAGCAAGCCGTGCAGGACGCCGGACAGGCCTACATACCAGTCCAACTGTGGGTTGAGGATCAGCAGAGCCAGAGTCGTTATCAGGGCATCGGCAAACAGCAGGATCAGCCAGCTGCGCGGGGACAGGGCGGATCCGACCAGCAGCCAGATCAACCACAGGCCGGCCAGATTCATCAGCAGGTGGGATCCGCCGAGGTGTAACAGATGGGCGCTGAGTAATCGCCACCACTGGCCGTCGAGAATGGCCGCACGGTCGTAGCGTAGCAGCGCCTGCGTGCTGTCACCGGGCAGGGCCAACACGACGATAAGCGCTGACAGCAGCAGCGGAATGCGGAATTGATGCAACCAGTGTCGCTCGGGTGATGTCATAGTTGTTGCTGGATAGGGGCTGGTCATGGAATGCGGTCAAGCCGGAAACCTGGATTTTAGAACATTTGTTATCATTGAGCGATAGAGTGCCTCTACTGATAGATTACACTACCGGGCGTAAAGCCGGAGGCTGTAATCTATCGTTAAGAAGTGCGCTTAAATCACGAGAACCGGAGTCGATACGTGAAGCAGAATTCCACACATAAGCAGCCATATCTTAACCGCCAGCGCGGCTTTACCCTCATCGAAGTGATGGTGGTGGTGGTCATCCTCGGTATCCTCGCCGCTATCGTCGTGCCTCGCGTCATGGACAGGCCGGACGCCGCGCGCATCACCAAGGCCAAGCAGGATATTCGTGCCATCGAGAGTTCGCTGAACCTCTACAAGCTGGACAATTTTGTCTACCCGACGACGGATCAGGGGCTGGAGGCGTTGGTCAGCAAGCCTGCGGGCTCGCCCGAGCCGCGCAACTGGAAGGCCTACATGGATCGTCTGCCCAAGGATCCCTGGGGGAACGGCTATCAATACCTGTCGCCGGGTGTGAAGGGTGAGATCGATATCTTTTCTCTGGGTGCCGACGGTCAGGCGGGTGGTGAGGGTGCGAATGCCGATGTCGGCAACTGGGATCTGCAGTAACCGCAGTGATGTCCCCGCGCGCGTCACCGGCCGGCCTGTTGTGCCTCCAGTGAACACGCGACTGCCCGTCTGTATATTGGTCGGCCCGCACCCCCGCCACCAGTTTGCCGTCTGCCGTGGCTTCACCCTGCTGGAGCTGTTGGTGGTGCTGCTTATCATCGGCATCATCGTCAGCTTTGCTTCCCTGTCCGTCAGTCAGCACGCCAGTCGTACCCTGCAGGACGAGGCCAAGCGCATCCATAGCCTGTTGCGACTGGCGGGCGAGGAATCGGTGCTGCAAGGGCGTGAGTTGGCCATGCAGTTCAATCCTGAGGGCTATTTGTTCGTCACCCTCAAGGGTGACGACTGGGTGCCGGTGGAGAAAGATCGTCTGCTGCGTGAACGGGAGTTGCCAGCGGATTTGACGCTTTCCCTGGTGCTGGAAGACGTGGAGATGGATCTGCACGACAGCGAAAACCCACCCCGTATCTTCGTGCTCTCCAGCGGCGAGATGACCCCCTTCGTCCTTGAACTCGGCAACCTGGAGGGCGAGGCTTATACCCTGCAGGGCAATTTCACCGGCAAGCTCACGCTGGCACGCACGGGGGAGGCGGACGATGACCATTGGTAACCGTCAGCGTGGTTTCACCCTGCTGGAGGTCATCGTTGCTCTGGCGGTGATTGCCTTCGCCCTGTCGGCGGCGGTCAGCGCCGTGTCCGGCAATACACGCAATGCCGCTGGCTTGCAGCAGCGTACCTATGCCCACTGGGTGGCCATGAACCAGATGGCTGAGCTGCATGCCAGCCGCCAGTGGCCGTCGACGCGCACTACCCGCGGTAGTAGTCTGATGGTGCGTCACGAGTGGTACTGGTCGATGAATGTGTCCACCACACCGGACAAGAACGTGCGGCGCGTGGATATCAGCGTGCGCGCCGATGAGGATGCCGAATCACCGCTGGTGACCCTGACCGGCTTCGTGGGGCGCCAATGAAAGGGTGCCATGGACACGGCGGATTCACCCTGCTGGAGCTGTTGGTGGCGTTGTCCATCTTCGCCCTGTTGTCGGCCATGGCCTACGGTGGATTGAATACGGTTATGCGCTCGCAGCAGGCCACCACGGAACAGGCCGAGCGACTGGCACAGTTGCAGAAGGCCTTTTTCTGGTTGGGTCGGGATATTACCCAGGCCAGCAATCGCAAGATTCGTGATGAATTCGGTGATGAACAGGCGGCCATGGTGGGTATCAGTATTGGTGAGCGCCGCCTCGAACTGAGCCGTAACGGCTGGCGCAATCCTGTTGGTCGCAAGCGCAGTCACCTGATGCGTGTGGCATGGGGAGTGCGTGATGAAACGCTCGTGCGTCTGCATTGGAACGTGCTGGATCGTGCCCAGGACAGCAAGCCTTTGGAGACCGAGATGCTGGACGACGTGGAGGAACTGGCGCTGCGTTTCCTCGATGATAAGCAGAAATGGCACGATGTGTGGCCGGCCCTCAGCCGTGGCGAGGTGTCCAAAGTGGCCCTGCCGCTGGCGGTGGAGGTGACCCTGGAGACCGGGCGCGAGGGCCGCATCCGCCGTGTCTTCGAGGTGGCCGGCGGATGATGGGCCAGAAGATGATGAACCACAGGCGCAGACAGTCCGGCGTGGCGCTGATTACCGCCTTGCTGATTACTGCTCTGGTGACGGTGGCTGCGGTGTCCATGGCCTCGCGCCAACAGCTGGATATCCGCCGCACCGGTAATCTGATGGAAGTCGATCAGGCCTGGCAGTATGCCCTCGGCGTCGAGGCCTGGGCGCGCCAGGTGCTGGCTGCGGATGATCATGCGCGCGATACCCTCGACTATCTGAAAGACCCCTGGGCCGCTGCGGTGCCGACCCTTCCGGTCGAGGGTGGTTCGGTACAGGGCACGGTGGAGGATTTGCAGGGGCGTTTCAACCTCAACAACCTGGTCGATGCCAGTGGCAAGCCCATACCCGCCCAGGAAAAGATCCTGCAGAATCTGTTCGAGCGGGTGGCGGCCACGGATGCCAAGTTAAGCCTGGATCCTTCCCTGACCGATGTGGTGGTGGACTGGCTGGATGCCGAGCCCGGCGTTTATCGCAGTGGCGCCGAGGATGGCGACTATCTGAGCATGGAGCCCGTGCCCTATCGTGCTGCCAACCGGCCGATGGTCAGCCCCAGTGAAATGCTGGCCCTGGCGGGCTTTTCCGCCCGTGCGGTGGCGAAGTTGACGCCTCTGGTCGCCACTCTGCCCGGGCCGACCACGCTCAACGTCAACACGGCGCCGGAAATGGTGCTGATCGGCCTGGACACGAAGCTGACGCCGCCAATGGCGCAGCAAGTCGTGGCCTACCGGAAAAAGACCCCCTTCGACTCGGCGGCGGATTTCACCCAATACATGAAAAGCGAGTTCGATATCACTGTGGATCCCAAATTGGTGGACGTCAAGAGCGAATATTTTCTGACCCATGCCCTCGCCACCATTGGCCGTACCCATGTACAGTTATACAGTTTGCTCAAACGCAGCAATAACAAGGTGACAACCCTGCAGCGGAGCATTGGAGTTCACTAGGGTCTGTTAACGCGAATTACATCGCCATGTTGCCGCCCAAAAATGGGCCAGGCAAGGCACAAGGAGAGAAGTTTAGTGGATCTAAATCAACGACGAGCAACGCCGCATGGCCCATTTTGGGGCGCAACCCAAAGAGGCGGGATCATTTTTGCGCGGGACGGCGTTGTATTTCGCTTAAGTACGTTAAGTGCACGGCGCTCAATGCGCCTTGTCCCGCAAAAAAAATGGCCGCCGTCGCGGTGGTGTAATTTAGTGTTAACAGGCCCTAAACGTGCGTAAACAACTGATCCTGCCATTGCCGGCAGATGGTCTGAATGAGGCCAATGAATTGTGCTGGGTGCTGCGTGACGACGAACGTCCCGCTGGCCGTCTGTTTCGTGGCATTCTCGCCGAGGCCGTGAAGCAGGCCGTCGGGGCACGGGTGGTGGTGCTGGTGCCGGGGGAGGACGTGCTGTTGGCCGGCGCTGAACTGCCGGGCCTGAATCGTCAGCGGCTGGCGCGTGCGGTGCCCTTTGCGCTGGAGGAGCAGTTGGCCGGCGACGTGGAAGATATGCATTTTGCCCTCGGCAGCCGCAGCGATGATGGCCGTATTCACAGTGCCGTGGTGGCGCGCGAAAAAATTGCCATCTGGCTGGAATCTTTGCGTGCCGCCGGTCTGCAGGCGGACGTGATGCTCTCCGAGGTGCTGGCAGTACCGCGCGAGGCCGCTAACGACGCCGCACGGCACTGGTCGCTGCTGATCGATGGTGTGCGTTGTCTGCTGCGTACCGATAGTCAGCATGGCCTGGCGTTGGATTTGAACAACCTGCCCGTTGTCCTGCAGGCGGCGCTGGACGAGGCGGGCGACAGCCTGCCTGCCAGCCTCGGCGTAAAAATCTGTGGTGATGACGTCTTCTCTGGCAGTCATGACCACAAGCAGTTGGCGCAGGTCTGTGAAGGGGCGGACATCGACGTGGTGTTGCAGCCGCAGGAGGAGGATAGCACCCTGTTGCTGGCACGTGGTTTCGATGAAAAGGCGGCCATCAATCTGTTGCAGGGTGACTACAGTCGTCGTGGGCAGTTGGAAAAGCTGTTGCGACCGTGGCGCCCGGCGATATTTTTGCTGGGTCTGTGGCTGGTGGTTCAGCTGGTTGCGATGGGGCTGGAGTACAGCCGCCTGTCGCAACAGGATGCTGAGATACGCGAACAGATCACGGCCTTGTACCGAGAGGCCTTCCCGGAGGCGCGCAAGGTGGTCAACCCGCGTGTACAGATGGAGCGCGGGTTGGCAAAGCTGCGTGGTAGCGGCGGCGGCCAAACGGATCTGCTCGGCTTCATCGGTCAGGCCGGCCCCATTCTCAAGGCCACCCCGGGGCTGAAGCTGCGCAGTCTGCGCTACAAGGAGAACCGTCTGGATATTGACCTGGAGATCAACAGTTTGCAAACCCTCGACAAGCTCAAGCAGCGTCTCGCCGACGAGGCCGGGCTGACGGTGGAGATTGTTTCCGCCTCCTCGCGTGATGGCAAGGTGGAAAGCCGCATCGCCCTGCATGGCGGAGGTGAGGCATGAACCTAGAAGCCTCAGTTGAGCGCTCCATTCTGATACTAAATTATTGATATGAATGTCATTAACCGTGATTTATTGCTTCACTTTTTGGGTGAACCACGCTACGGGGCGGATTGCACGCTTGCGTCGGCGCATGACGGCGTTGTAACTTCTTGGCATAGAACAACTATTCTGCGTCGTTACGCCTTGTCCTGCGCTGCCGCAAACGCACATTTCACCGCGTCCAACGGAGGATTTTAGGTTGAAAACCTGGTTCGAGAGTCTGGATCTGCGCGAGCGGCGTATGCTGATTATCGGCAGTGCGCTGCTCGGCGTGATGCTGTTTTATGTGCTGGTATGGGAGCCGCTGGAACACGGCGTTGAGACCCTGCGCAAGAGTAACGCGGAACAGCAGGCCCAGTTGCAGTGGATGCAACAGGCCGTGGCCGAGGTCAAACAGCTGCGCGGCAGTAGCGAGCGGCCTGCCCGGTTGGCCCGGGGTGAGTCGTTATTGGCGGCCATCGACCAAGCCGCCAAAAGCAACCAACTTGCCGATGCCCTCAAGCGTGTGCAGCCCGATGGCAGTGAGCGCGCCCGGGTGTGGCTGGAAGGCGCCAGCTTTGATCGGCTTGTGCATTGGGTGGACAGTCTACAGCGCCAGCAGGGCGTGCACGTGGTGAGCAGTGTCTTCGAGGCGCGGGAAGAAGTGGGTCGTGTCGATGCACGGCTGGTGTTTGAAATCGGAGGCGGGGCATGAGGCTGCGGCTCAACGGGCGCTACCTGCTGATCGGCCTGCTGGCCTATGTCATCTTTTTGTTGGTGCAGTTCCCGGCCGGGCAGGCCTATGCCTGGTGGAAGGCCGGCCCCGGTGCGCAACAGAAGGTGGTGCTCACGGGCCTTTCGGGCAGTGTATGGCGAGGCAGTGCACAACAGGCGTTGATCGATGGTCAGCGGCTGCAAGGCCTGGAATGGCGGCTCAAGCCCTGGACCGTGCTGTTCGGCAAACTGGAAATCGACTATGAAATCCGTCTCGACGACGGTTTCCTGCGCGGCAGCGTGGCGGCCGACCCACAGGGTGCGGTCGCTTTCGATACGCTGGAGGCCAAGCTGCCTTTGGCCCAGCTGCCACTGCCGGCGATTGTTGCCCTGCAGCCTGCCGGTGTCGTCAATCTCAATCTGCAAAGTGTGGACTGGAACGGCGAGGCCCTGCTCTCCGCACAGGGACGCCTGGTGTGGAGTGGCGCCGGTATCAGCCTGTTACAGCCGTTGCAGTTTGGTGACCTGGCACTGACCCTGGAAAACCGTGACGGTAGCGTTATCGGTGAACTGAGTGACGCCGGTGGCCCTTTGCAGGCAGAAGGCTTGCTGACCCTCAAGCCCGACGGCAGCTACCAGTTCACCGGCCGCTTTGCCGCCCGTGAAGGTGCGCAGTCCCCCCTCGGCCAGGCCCTGGGTGCGCTGGGTCGTCCGGGCGCCGACGGGCGGGTTCAGGTCAATCAATCGGGGCGGCTGGCGGCATTGGGTTTGGGGTCTGGCCCGCGTTAGGGGCTACGGCTCTTCAGTCTGATCGTGTGGGTTTAATCGCTTGGGGTTTAATTCCCCGCAGCTCGCCTCAAGCACCTACTTTTGCTGCTGTGAATGCCGTCATTCCGGCGTGTTTTTAGCCGGAATCCAGAGGTTAGAACCCCTGGGCTCCGGCTTTCGCTGAATCCTAATCTATTACCTTGAAAGAGTACTGGTCTGACGCACCACACTGGAAATAATTCTGTCGGGTGGGCACTGCCCACCCATGCAGATGGCCCGTGTTCGCGCAAATGGTGGGCGATGCCCACCCTACGAACTGCGTAGGTTTTTTTGGGTTCTTCGTTTGCTCGTGGGGGTTCAACGGTTTATGGCATCCGTTAACAAAACAGCGGTTTCCGGAAACGTATTGACGATCTTCTTGTCCATGGTGACCAGACGGGTGTTGAAGTTCTTCGCCAGTGCAATGAATTCACAATCGTATGCTGAAGCCGTGCTGCTGTTTACCACGCTCAGAATATCGAGGGAACTGATGTCATATTCCTTGTCCTGTAGCAGTCCTTCCATCGCCGATTGAATGCGAATGGCCTCGTCAAAGGTCATGAGAGACTGGCGTAAATACAAGGCCAGGACATTGCGCAGTTCGCTTCGCCACAGTTGCGGGGCAACCCAATCTGAATCCTTGAGTAATAGCTGTTCCGCCAGTTCCGTGTATGGCGATGGGATGCCCAGATAGGCGATCACATGGGTGTCGGCAACGATCATGGGCGGTCTTCGTCGATGGCCTGCTGTAGTTCTTCGAGGCTGATGGCGTCCGGGTCGATGTGCGGCCGTATGCTGCGCAGATGGGCCAGCCGCTCTTGCGGGCTTACCTTTCTGGGTTTCAGTACCGTTTCCAGGCAATTGATCAATTCGCTGTTGATGGATCGACGGTGTGCACGGGCGGCGGTTTTAAGCTGTTCGTAGAGATCGTCCGGGATGTTCTTTAGGGTGACGGTTGCCATGGGAAAGCGCCTGTTGTTAACATGGAATCATGTTGGTTCCATTTTGATTTTTTTTTCAAGGCGGAGGTCGGGGAGGCGGCTCGATCCAGCAAGTAGCCTGGGTTGAGCGTAGCGAAACCCGGGAGTTTATCGCACCGGCTCCCCCGGGTTTCGCAGGCTCAACCCAGGCTACGTTTCCGCAAGGTAATTTTTTCCGCTGTGCTGTACTCAACCACTACCTGTGTTCGCGGGTACGCCAGATTCTGAGTACATACAGAGTATCGCTGATTAATTCATAACGCATCCCATACCGCCTGATGAGAAGACGACGAACCTCACGTCCTTCAAATTCATCAAGGCGCTCACCGATGCGTGCTGGGGCCTTCGTCAAGGATTGAATGGTCTGGGCCGCGGCTTGCGGGTTTGCTGAGGCAAGAAATTCATAGAGGCGGCTCAAGTTGGCAATTGCTCTGTTGGTTCAGTTTGATGTCCATCAACGGGGAGGGGCAGGGGATTGCCGCTATCCAGACTTTCCGCCCAGACCTGAACGGTCTGGTGCTCAATGACGTTTCCACTGTCGACGTCGGCCAATGCCTCAAGTGTCAGACGGTGGCGTTCCTCTTCCTGATCGACCCAGGCCTTGGATCGTTCAAGGCGCTGCGCCAGATCTTTGACTTTCTCGGCCAGCGGCAGAGGTATGTGTGCGCTGACAACCTTGGTTTCTATGATGTTTCTCCAGTCAATATCAATCACCTTTAATCATAGTTAACCGCGCTGGGTTGGACAACGCGAGTTGTCCGGTTCGCGGCTCATTCGCGTAAATGCTAATATTCGCCACAGACCTTTCGGGAAACCCCGATTTTTTAGGGTTTCATCATCCTTTTACAAGCGTTTTCTGGAGTTTTCATGGCCTTTGAAAAGATCACCGTACCCGCTGATGGCGAAAAAATCACCGTCAATGATGATGGCTCGCTGAATGTGCCGGCGCGGCCTGTCGTGCCCTTCATCGAGGGTGACGGCATCGGTGTGGATGTGACACCGGCCATGCGCCGGGTGGTCGATGCGGCCGTGGAGAAGGCCTATGACGGCGGGAAATCCATTGCCTGGATGGAGGTGTATGCCGGCGAGAAAGCCAATAATCTGTATGGCGGCGATGTGTGGATGCCGGAAGAAACCCTGCAAGCTGTAAAGGAGTTCGTGGTCTCCATCAAAGGCCCGCTGACCACCCCGGTCGGTGGCGGCATCCGTTCGCTGAACGTGGCCCTGCGCCAGGCGCTGGATCTGTACGTCTGTTTGCGCCCGGTGCGCTATTACGACGGCACGCCCAGTCCGCTGAAACAGCCGGAACTGACCGACATGGTGATTTTTCGCGAGAATTCCGAGGACATCTACGCCGGCATCGAATACGCCGAAGGTACGCCGGAGGTGAAAAAGCTTATCGGCTTCCTGCAACATGAAATGGGCGCGACCAAGATCCGCTTTCCCGAGAGTTCCGGCATCGGCATCAAGCCCGTATCGCGCGACGGCACGCGCCGTTTGGTGCGCAAGGCCATCCAGTACGCCATCGACAATGATAAAGCCTCCGTGACCCTGGTGCACAAGGGCAATATCATGAAGTTCACCGAGGGCGCTTTCAAGGAATGGGGCTATGAGCTGGCCAAGGAGACGTTCGGCGCAGTGGAGATCGATGGTGGGCCATGGTGTGCCTTCAAGAACCCCGATACCGGCCGCGACATCGTGGTCAAGGATGTGATCGCCGACGCCTTTCTGCAACAGATCCTGCTGCGCCCGGCGGAGTACGACGTGATTGCCACCCTCAACCTCAATGGCGACTATATCTCCGACGCCCTGGCGGCGCAGGTGGGCGGTATCGGCATTGCGCCGGGGGCCAATCTGTCCGACACCGTGGCCATGTTCGAGGCCACCCATGGCACCGCGCCCAAGTATGCCGGCAAGGATCAGGTGAATCCCGGTTCGCTGGTACTCTCCGCCGAAATGATGCTGCGCCACATGGGCTGGACGGAGGCTGCCGATCTTATTATCAAGG
Source organism: Gammaproteobacteria bacterium (assembly GCA_011051755.1). GTDB lineage: Bacteria > Pseudomonadota > Gammaproteobacteria > SZUA-152 > SZUA-152 > DRQN01. The sequence continues at coordinate 36,943 of DRKN01000194.1, read as the reverse complement.
GCATGTCCGGCGCCATTCAGGCCAAGACCGTGACCTATGACCTGGAGCGCCTGATGGACGATGCAACGCTACTGAGTTGTTCCGGCTTTGGCGCGGCCGTCGTCGATAACATGTAGATTTTATATGGTTTTTTTCGCGTATGGTGCCGCCCAGGGTGAACCTCGGCAACGCTGTGCGGTCTTATTTTAAAAACAGAAACAGGCCTGTAAAGGCTGTTTCATCGACTAAACTCAGGGTGTATGGCCAAGGATAAAAATACTTTCGATGACGGGCATGATGATGGACTGGCGGTCGCGGAGGCTAGGCCGCGGCTGAAAAAGCCACCCATGTACAAGGTGATGCTGCTGAACGATGATTTTACGCCGATGGAGTTTGTCGTTCATGTGCTTGAGCAGTTTTTCCGTATGGATCGTGCCAAGGCCACTCGCGTGATGCTCAATGTGCACACGCAGGGTAAGGGGTTGTGTGGTGTCTTCGTGCGCGAAATTGCCGAGACCAAGGTGGCGCAGGTGAATGAATATGCACGCAGCAACAACCATCCCCTGTTGTGTTCGATGGAAGTGGCCTGAGATGTGCAAGTGGATTGCCTGTATGACAGCACAAGTCCACGATTGCAAAGAGGTGAACCCATGTTAAGCCATGAGCTGGAAGTCAGTCTCAACCTCGCTTTCAAGGAAGCGCGGGAGCAGCGGCACGAATTCATGACCGTCGAGCACCTGTTGCTCGCCCTGATTGACAACCCTGCGGGCAGTGGTGCCTTGCGGGCCTGTGGCGCCAATCTTGAAGCGCTACGTGACGAACTCGTCGAGTTTCTGACGGAAAACACCCCTTTGTTGCCCGAGGATGACGAGCGTGAGATCCAGCCGACGCTGGGTTTTCAGCGCGTGTTGCAGCGCGCCGTGTTCCAGGTGCAGTCTTCGGGCAACAAGGAAGTCACCGGCGCCAACGTGCTGGTGGCCATGTTCAGCGAGCAGGAGTCCCAGGCGGTGTACTTCCTCGGCCGGCAGAATATTGCCCGTCTCGATGTGGTGAACTACATTGCTCACGGTATCTCCAAGATCGAAGACGGCGATGCCGATGCCCTGCCGCCCTCGCAGGATGAGGAGTTGGAAGGCGAAGGCAGCGCCAAGAGTGCGTTGGAGGCCTATGCCAGCAATCTCAACCAACTGGCCATGCAGGGCAGGATAGACCCGCTGATCGGCCGTAAGGCAGAGATCGAGCGTACCCTGCAGGTGTTGTGCCGTCGGCGCAAGAATAATCCGCTGTTCGTTGGCGAGGCCGGGGTGGGCAAGACCGCGCTGGCCGAGGGTCTGGCGAAGCAGATTGTCGATGGCGAGGTGCCGGAAATTCTTGCCGGCAGCACGATCTATTCGCTGGATCTGGGCGCGTTGCTGGCGGGCACGAAATACCGTGGCGACTTCGAAAAACGTCTCAAGGCGGTGCTGGCTCAGCTGCACAGGGAAAAGGACTCGATCCTTTTCATCGACGAGATCCACACCATTATTGGCGCCGGTGCGGCTTCGGGCGGCGCCATGGATGCCTCCAACCTGATCAAGCCGGTTCTGGCCTCGGGTGAGCTGAAGTGCATTGGTTCGACGACATATCAGGAATATCGTGGCATTTTCGAGAAAGATCGCGCTCTGGCGCGACGCTTCCAGAAGATCGATCTGCCCGAGCCGACCCTGGAGGAAACGGTGCAGATTCTTACCGGCCTCAAGTCACGCTTCGAGGCGCACCACGAGGTGCGTTTCACCAAACAGTCCCTGCGTACCGCCGCTGAACTGGCTGAACGTTACATCGGTGAGCGCCACCTGCCGGACAAGGCCATCGATGTCATCGACGAGGCAGGCGCCGTGCAGCGTCTGGCCGTGCCATCCAAGCGCAAGAAGACCGTCGGCGTGAAAGATATCGAGGCGGTGGTGGCGAAGATGGCGCGCATCCCGCCCAAGCAGGTCAGCGTCTCCGATAAGGAGGGACTGCGCAATCTGGATCGCAACCTCAAGCTGGTGGTGTACGGGCAGGATGAAGCCATCGGCACCCTGGCCTCCGCCATTAAAATGGCGCGCGCCGGGCTGGGCAATGAAGACAAGCCCATGGGCTCCTTCCTGTTTTCCGGCCCCACCGGGGTGGGCAAGACCGAAGTCACCCGTCAACTGGCGAAGATCATGGGTATCGAGCTGATACGTTTCGATATGTCCGAATACATGGAACGCCACACCGTGTCGCGGCTGATCGGTGCGCCGCCCGGCTATGTCGGTTTTGACCAGGGCGGCCTGTTGACCGAGGAAATCAACAAGCATCCGCACGCGGTGGTGCTGCTGGATGAGGTCGAAAAGGCCCATCCGGATGTCTTCAATCTGCTGTTGCAGGTGATGGATCACGGTACCCTGACCGATACCAATGGCCGCAAGGCGGATTTCCGCAACGTGATCCTGGTGATGACCACCAATGCCGGCGCGGAAAGCATGAGCCGCAGCTCCATCGGCTTCACCAAGCAGGATCACAGCAGCGATGGCATGGAGGCCATCAAGCGGATCTTCACCCCGGAATTTCGCAATCGCCTGGACGCCATTATCCAGTTTCAGCCCCTGGACAGCGCCACCATCGGCCATGTGGTGGACAAGTTCCTCTACGACCTGGAGGCCCAGCTGGAAGCGAAAAAAGTGGTGTTGCGCGTAGATGAGTTGGCGCGTGAATGGCTGGCTGAGCACGGCTACGACGAGAAGATGGGCGCGCGACCCATGGCGCGCACGATCCAGGATCGCATCAAAAAACCGTTGGCCGAGGAGTTGTTGTTCGGTCAATTGGCCGAGGGTGGCAAGGTCACCATCAGCGAGAAGGATGGCGAGCTGGTGTTCGACATCGCCTCCAGCGAAGAGGTGGTGGCGGAGGAGGTGCTGTAAGCGCCTGTCAATCAATATCCTGCGGGGGCTTCATTGAGTGAGAAGCCCAAATGCGCTATCCGAAACACAAACGCCCGGCGATGTCCGGGCGTTTTGCTGTGTGGCGCCTAACGCCGCTACGGTTTCGTCAATCGTGCACTAGCGGGCGCGGAAGGTGATGCGGCCTTTGGACAGATCATAGGGGGTCAGCTGCACGGTCACTTTGTCGCCAGTGAGGATGCGGATGTAGTGCTTACGCATTTTACCGGAGATATGTGCGGTCACGATGTGACCGTTCTCCAGTTCCACCCGGAACATGGTATTCGGCAGGGTGTCGATTACCGTGCCTTCCATTTCTATGCTTTCTTCTTTTGCCATTGCTTGATTTGAACCAGTTTACTGTCGTGGGCGGGGAGTGTCTGCTGCCTAACTGAACACCCTACGCCAGGATAAAATTCAGGGCGGCATGATGCCTGAAAATACGCCAATAAGGAACCTTTTACTGCAAGAGTGCGTTATGGAGGGGGGCCCGGCCGAAAATCACGGGGCTGAAATTATTATCATGATTAAGAAATCTTTAAGGAATATACAGGACACTACACTCGCAGCAGGCTGTTCCGGTACGAAATGGGTTGGGCCGGATTTTCGGGACAACAGGAGAATAAACGGGAGTCCGTCCCCTGGGGTGAGTATCGCTTATTCTTTGCCGGATGACTGTTTTCAGGCGCAGATGGCGTGTTTCCAAGGGGTCTGCAGCCAACCCACGGTGGGATGGACAGCATCCTGTGAAATCAGCAGTTCCATGCCCAGTAGCTCAGTGACGGCAGCGAAGTCGTTTGGGTTTTCCAGTTGTTGCTTCAGGCATTCGAGATGAGCGTAGTTCATGTGCAGCGTATTCGGGCTGTAGCCGTGTTTCTTTTCGAATTCCTGACTGACGTTGTAGATATAGCTCAACATTGGATTGCCCCTGTGATCAGGGGGCTGTACCGCACGCCCCGGGTGAATTTGCTTGTACTTACCCGTTGTTATCGTCCAGTTGGCAGGGAGCAATAGGGTGTTGAGAACACCTCCTGGCCGCGGTCAGGTATGTTTCCTGGTCTGGTTGCTTAAAACTTATTGAAATACCTGGTTTTTATTTTATTCAGATTCATCGAGGTTCCTAAATATATGTACACCCCGAATTCTACGTATGGAATGCATTGACCTTATCGTGAAAACATGCGCAAAAAAAATGAAAATATTCACACTCAAAATGCCTGATTTGCACGTGCCACTGTTGCCGTCACGCCCTGCGATGGCCTTGATGGTGGGTCTGTGCGCAGTGCAGCCAGCCGTGTCTGCGCCTGTCGTGAAAGCCTTGTCGAACCCCGGCGCAGAACATCGTGCGGCGGTGGCCCAGGCACGCCAGGGAGACTATGAGGTGGCATTGAAGCGTCTGGCGGCCTTGCTGACGGCCTACCCCGAAAACCCGGTATTTCGCGACGACTACATAAGTGTCCTCGCCTGGGCGGGACGGGATGAAGAGGTGCTGGCGCAGTCATCGCAGGTTGATTTTGCACAGGCGCCTGTCTATGTCCTCAAGGCCATCGGCAAGTCGGCGCGAAATCGCCAACGGCCGGAATTGGCCATCACGGCCTATGACGCTGTGTTGCAGCGGGACGCGAATGATCGGCAGGCCCGCCTCGGTCTTGCCATGAGTCTGGCTGAGGCCAAACAGCCGGCCGAGGCGAATGCGCAGATGGCGGCCCTGCTCAAGGCTGCACCCAACTCCGTGGCATCGCTGGAGGCGTTGGCCTATGTGAAAGAGGCCGATGGTGATTATGCCGCTGCCATCGCCGTTTATGACCGCTTGTTGAAGACCGAGCCCACTCATCGCGGTGCGCGGCGTGGCCGGATTTTGTCTCTGTTGCGCCTGGGCGTCCCCCACGAGGCCATCCGCCTGGCCCGCCATGATGCCGAAGTATTTACTGTCGAGGACTGGCAGCGCATGGCCGGCGATCAGGCGGCGCGGGAAATACGCTGGGGGCGGCTGCCGACGGTGACTCCCGCCGAACGTTATCGTGATACGGATAGCGCCATCGAACGCTTGCAGGCTCAGTACCGGCAGATAGCGGACAAAGACAGCGCCGCCGCTTTGCGTAATCGTTTCGACCTCATTGCGGCTTACCGTAACCGGCGCCTGATGCATGAGGCGACTGCCCTGTATGAGCAATTGCATGAACAGGGGGTGACCTCCTTCCCACCCTATGTGCTGGCCGTCACTGGCGATGCCTATCTTTCGTTACGTCAGCCAGGCCAGGCCGTTGTGTTGCTGGAGCAATCGATCGATAAAAATGCCGATGATCTGGATGCCCAGTATTCACTGTTCTATGCCTATCTGGAGGCCGGGCAGTACGAAAAATCACTCGCCCATATCGATCGCCTGGTTGCCTCGCTGCCGCCATGGATATGGCCGCCCGGCAGTAAGGAGCGGCAGCCGGGTCTCGACAGGCTGTACGCGCAGACCGTTGCCGCCATGGCGCGAGCCTATGTGGACAAGCTGGATGTTGCCGAACGCAGGCTCAAGGCCCAACTGGCGCGGGCGCCTGCCAGCAGCGATGTCAGAAATGGTCTGGGTAGTGTCTATCTATGGCGAGGCTGGCCGCGTCAGGCGCGGGATGAGTTTCGTGCGGTACTGGCAGTAGAGTCGGAAAATCTGGGCGCCCGTATCGGTATGGTCAGTGTGCTGACCGCCCGGGGGGACGACGCGGCGGCGGATGCCGCATTGACGCCATTGCTGAGCGACTATGCGGATAACACCCATGTACGCAACCTGGCGCGTGATGCCGAGGTGCGAAAAATGCGCGAGATATGGATGGAGGTCAGTGGGGGATCCAGTAGCAGCAATGTCTATCAAAGCAGCAGTGATCTGGCCTTTGCGACCTATTACTACGATAAACCCTGGAACCCGGGACTGCGTCCGTTCGTTTATATGATGTACCGCGAAGCCGATTTTCGTGAGCAGGCCGTGAGCCGCAATCGTCTGGCGGCAGGTGTGGATTACCGGCAGCAGGACATGGCCTTGCGCGGTAGCATCAGTGACGGCAATGGTTCACCGGGTATTTCATTGCAGGGCAACTGGATGCCCACGGATCATTGGCGGGGCGGGTTGTCCCTGCAGAGCTTTAGCGAGCAAACGCCATTGCGCGCGGATCTGACGGGGGTCGAGGCCTGGTCTCTGGAGGCGAGTACGGAATATCGCTTCCACGAAAGCCGCAGCCTGGGCCTGTCTCTGCAAACCATGGGGTTTGACGATAATAACCGGCGCAATACCCTGACGGCCTTCGCCCGCCAGCGGCTGATCAATGGCTTACGCTACAAGCTGAGTGGTGACGTCTATCTCTACCACCAGACCAATACCGAGGAGGGTACGGACTATTTCAATCCGTCCCGTCAGGACTCTGCCGAACTGAGCCTCAGCAACGAATGGCTGACTTACCGGCATTATGAAAAATCCATGCGCCAACGCCTGGTGGCCGGTGTCGGGCCGAGCCGCCAACAGGGATTTGACACCAAACTGTCCTGGTCGTTGAGTTACGAGCACCACTGGAGCTTCAGCCGGCAGTTCAGTCTGAGTTATGGCATTACGCGCGCCCAACCTGTTTATGACGGGATACAGGAATCCACCACACGCGGTTTTCTGAATTTGTATGCAAGGTTTTGATGATGACGAATAACTTGAAAGAGACTCTTCAATGCTTGTGTCGGCGAATGCAGAAAATTCTGTGGATTACGCTTCTTCTGCTGTGTGCGCCGCCGGTCAGTGCCGAGCTGTTGGTAATTTCTTATCATGAAGCGAGCCATGTGCCGGGACGCGACAAGGATACCAAGGCCATGATCCTGGAGACCTCGGAACTGGCCGCGCAATTTTCCTGGCTCAAGGAGCGTGGCTATGTCTCAGTGGATATCGATGATCTATTGGCGGCGCAAAGAGGCGAGCGTCCGTTGCCGGAAAAGGCCGTGTTACTGAGTTTCGATGACGGCTATCGGGGTATGTATGAACAGGTGTTTCCGTTGTTGCGCGCCTTTGATTATCGCGCCGTGCTGGCGGTGGTGGGGAGCTGGCTGGAGACACCGGCTGGCCAGGACGTAATGTACGGCGGCGAACCCGTATCGAGTGATTATTTTCTCAGCTGGCGACAGATACGCGAAATGGTGAAATCGGGTTATGTGGAAGTGGCCTCGCACAGCTATGACCTGCATCATGGCGTGCTCGCCAACCCGCAGGGCAATACCCAGCCAGCGGCAGTCAGCCTTCTCTATGATGCCAAAACGGGCCGTTACGAAAGTGACCAGCAATATCGCCGGCGTATTCACCGTGACTTGCAACGTAACTCCGATCTGATTGCCCGCAGAACAGGTCAGCGGCCGCGGGTCATGGTGTGGCCCTATGGCGCACATAACCGCGTCACTGTCGATATCGCCCGGGATTTGGGCATGCCCATTACCCTGACTCTTGAAGACAACAAGGTGGATATCAACAAGCTTGGCAGAGCGGGGCGTCTGTTGATTGGTCATGGCGCTACGCTGGCTGACTTTGTCTGGCAGGTGAATAATCACATCAAGCCGCAGCCCGACCCGGTGCGCGTGGTGCATCTGGATATCGACTATGTCTATGACGCCGATCCCAAACAGCAGGAGGCAAACCTGAGTCGCTTGCTGGATCGGGTCAAGGCCCTCGGCGTCAATACCGTCTACCTACAGGCCTATGCCGACCCTGATGGCGATGGTAATGCCGATGCCCTGTATTTTCCCAACCGCCATCTTCCCATGCGCGCCGATCTGTTCAATCGTGTTTCCTGGCAATTGCGTACCCGCACCGGCGTGCAGGTCTATGCCTGGCTGCCCGTGCTGGCCTTTGACCTGCCAGCGGACCATCCGCTGGCCAAGGCACGGGTTGTCGCCTCACCACCGCGCAAACCCGCTGCGGAAGACTACCGGCGTCTGTCGCCCTTCAATCAGCAGGCGCAGCGCTTTGTCGGTGATATCTATGAAGACCTGGCCAGACAGGCGCCTTTCGATGGTCTGATTTTTCATGATGACGCCTATCTGAGTGACTATGAAGATGGCAGTGAATGGGCATTGAAAATATATCGGGATAACTGGAAGTTGCCTGCCGATATCAAAGCCATTCGCGATGACCCGGATTTGCTTCGGCGCTGGACGCAGCACAAGACAAAGGCCCTGGCGCAGTGGACGGATGTCTTGGCCGAACGTGTCCGTCTGTATCGTCCGATGATCAAGACTGCGCGCAACATGTATGCTTCGGTGATCATGAATCCGCGCTCCGAGACGTGGTTTGCCCAGTCCCTGGATGTGTTTCTTGAGCACTATGACTATGTTGCCGTGATGGCCATGCCCTATATGGAGCAGGCCGAGCATCCGCAGGCCTGGCTGCGCAGGTTGGTGGCCCGTGTGGCCAGCAAGCCGGGCGCTCTGAACAAGACCGTGTTCGAATTGCAAAGCGTTGATTGGCGCAAGGGTGTGCCTGTCGATAGTGATGTATTGGCCGATCAGATGCGGCTACTGCTGCGCAGTGGCGCGGGTAATTTTGGTTATTACCCTGATGATTTCATTCAGGGGCATCCGTCGCTCGACGCCTTGAGATCCATCATATCCCTGGTTCCCTCCCCGGAGGAAAACTGAGCATGGACGACTGGATAGCAAATTATTTGAGTTGGGCGCTTGTCTTCGCCTATGTCTATCCGCTGTCCATGGCTTATGTGTGGATGGTGGGTGGTTTGCAGTATTTCTTTAAATGGGAGCGTGGCCGGCCCATGGGCAGTATTGCGCTGAGTAAGCTGTCGGGCTTTCCCGCAGTGAGCATACTGGTGCCCTGCCATAACGAAAGCGACAATCTGCGCGAAACCATCGCGGCACTGGATAAACAGAACTATCCCGACTTCGAGATCGTCGCTATCAATGATGGCAGCAGTGACAATACGGGAGAGCTGTTGGATGAGCTGGGCAGGCAATATCCTCGTTTGCGGGTGGTGCACCTGGCGGAGAATCAGGGCAAGGCCACGGCCTTGCGCATGGGGGCACTGGCATCACTCAATGAATTCCTGGTCTGTGTTGACGGCGATGCCTTGCTGGATGTCGACGCCACGGCCTGGATTATCAAGCACTTTATCGATAACTGCCATGTGGGTGCGGTGACAGGAAACCCCCGTGTGCGCACCCGTTCCACCCTGCTGGGCAAAATCCAGGTGGGTGAGTTTTCCTCCATTATCGGCTTGATCAAGCGGGCACAGCGTATTTACGGGCGCGTATTCACGGTTTCCGGTGTGGTGGCCGGGTTTCGCAAGTCGGCCTTGCTGGACGTGGATTATTGGAGCACGGATGCCATTACCGAAGACATCGATGTCAGCTGGAAACTGCACCTGGCCGGCTGGGACATCCGTTTTGAACCCAATGCCCTGTGCTGGATTTTAATGCCGGAAACCCTCAAGGGCCTATGGAGCCAGCGCCTGCGTTGGGCACAGGGTGGCGTGGAGGTCTTTATCCGTTACCTGCCGCAGATTCTGCATCTGCGCCAGCGGCGCCTGTGGTTGTTGTTCGCGGAGTATCTGGTGAGCATATTATGGGCCTACACGATTCTCTCTCTGATCGTCCTGTGGCCGATGTTGCAGTTCATGCCGCAGCTAGCGGGGGTGGCGACATTTTCCATCTTGCCGGGTTCCGCCAATTTGTTGCTGGGACTGACCTGTTTGATCCAGTTCGCGGTGAGTTTTTATATCGATGGACGTTATGAGAAAGGTCTGGGGAAACTCTATTACTGGATGATCTGGTATCCCCTGGTTTATTGGTTGATTAACTTGTTGACCCTGGTAGTGGCGGTACCCAAGGCGCTGCTGTGGCCGCGTGGCAAACATGCCACCTGGGTCAGTCCTGACAGAGGAGTACGGCCATGAACAGTCATTCGCTGATTATTGAAAACCCACGTCACCAGGGAAGCGTGCGCAGGCTCGTGCAAGGGACGATGACCCTGGCGTTGTGGCTGTCATGGTTTTATCTGCTGTTGCCGGTATTTAAACCCGCGCTGACGTTGGTCGGTGTTGATCTGTCGATCATCGGCGTGGCGGCAAAGGAGATCAATTTCGAAATATTTTCGTTAGGCCTGTTGCTGGTTGGCGTCGTGGTGCTGGGTTTCTGGCTGTGGATCCGCTATAACATCCTGCGGCATCGCTTGCGCACAGGCAGGCAGGATCCGTGCAACTCTGTTGGCCGCAGTGAGCTGGCGGACTCGTTTGGTATTTGTCCCTTGGCGCTGACTGATTGGCACAGTGCCGATCAGTTGCTTATTCGACTCACCGAGCAAGGGGGGATCCGCTCCGTCGAGGCGGATGCGTTGAAAGTCTACCATTTTTCAGAGGGACAGCCGGCGAACGAACCCCTGTCGCAGGGTATGATGCTTGCCGTTTCAAAGGCCAGTTAGCCGCCCGCCCGAAGAGGGGTGCTGACTTAAGTTCTGAAGCCATGGATCCAGTAAGTCGCCCGGGTTGAGCATAGCGAAACCCGGGAGTTTATCGTGCCGCCTCCTACGTTTGCGGATTCTCGACTGCGCGGGAATGACGGTATTCCAAGTTCTCAAGCTTGAGTCAGTACCATTCTGGATGCTACCCGTTAAGGTCAAGGGGGATCCTTATAGGCTTCTCTGATACCATGGTGAGCCAGTTCTCGGCAGGGGACAATATTGCAACTGCCGGTTTCTTCGTCGAAGAGAATGGCGATTTCGCCTTGTTGTAATAACCTTAACACCTGCTCGGTTTTTTGTGTGAAGGGAATTTCTTCCGCGCCGTAGTCCGTCCCGTCGCGACTGACAAACTCTTCAATGAGGTTGTTCAGGGTGTCCGGGCTGAGCTGTTTGTGGGGGATCAACATGTGAGTGGTCTGCGACGGGGGAATTGCCGCCTATTTAAACGTGTAATGCTTTTCAATATCGGCGGTGATTTCCCACTCGCAGGACATGCCTGCTGGAAAATGCACCAAATCGCCACGGCCGATGGTGACAGGTTTTCCGCCGAGGGGGGTTACAATGGCCTCACCTTCCAGGATGTAGCAGACTTCTTCGTTATCGTAGTGCCAGTCGAAGCGTGAAGCTTCCTTACGCCAGAGTGGCCATCCATCCACGCCCATGGCATCCAGCTTGGCTGGGGAGACGTGATGTTCAATGTTGATTTGCGGCATGGGTCGATCCATACATGTTATGGGTGGGGCAGGCAGTATACCGTATTGGGCATTTGCGTTGCTGCTGTTGCGGGTGGCGACTAGGTCTCGTTCGAGGCTTCAAACTTAGTCAGGTACGCCGATATACAAGGGTGTAAATATAGCGATATATCGTATTCCATCTCACTCGGGCAACTGGATGACAAGCTTTTCTGACAAGCCTTTTCGGGAGAAGCGACTCTTTCCGCGTATAGTGACTCAGTGTCAGGTACTTTACCGTACAGCCGATTCGCAGGAGTGGAATGTTGCTCGGTTGGTGGATTTTTCGGCGATCGGTATGCGTATCGAATGCGATGAATTGTTATTGCTCGAAACGCCGCTCTCCATTCTGGTAAAACCTGGCAAGGACAAAGTTATTCCCGCCATCTCGGCGCAGGGGCGGGTGGTGCGCTGCGAGCCCAATGCCGATCTGCGCTACGAAGTCTCCTGTAAACTGACGAAGGTGGGGCCCGCGTGAAGGGTGGGAAAATGGCGCCCCGGAGACGATTCGAACGTCCGACCTGCCGCTTAGGAGGCGGCTGCTCTATCCAGCTGAGCTACCGGGGCATGTTAAAGTGGGAATGGGTTGCTGCGTGCTGGCCGGGTCTGAACCGGATGGCTCGGGATGCAACGTATACAGGGTTATTGGTGGAGCCGAGGAGGATCGAACTCCCGACCTCTGCATTGCGAACGCAGCGCTCTCCCAGCTGAGCTACGGCCCCGTTTGTGGCGGCAAGTTTAACATCGGATTTGGCTACTTATCTACACTCAGTCCTTGACGGCGCTCCACAAACTTAGCAAGTAGCCTGATGAGATGGTCTCCTCCCCCCTACAAACGGCGTCGTAATGCGCCATGATGGAGATGTATTACCCACCATCAAATAGAAAGGAGAAGACCCTGGACAAGATTACGACGATTGGACTGGATATCGCAAAGACTATATTTCATGCGATGTGCTGTAACGCGCGAGGCAAGGTGGTGAAAAAGCGTATGCTCAAGCGTCGTGAAGCATGTAGGGTGGGCACTGTGCCCACGCGGTTGACTCAGTCCCCGCCCTTTTGCTCGGGGGACTCTTTCTGCTGCCGTTTGATCAGTGCGATAATTTGCTGGATGTCGTCGTTTTCCCGCGCTTTCTCTTCGCTGGCGATTTTTCCCAGAGTGGCCACGGTGAACCCGAGGTGTTTTACATGCCGGCGGCAATAGACGCACATCAGCAGGTGCATGCGGAAGGCGGCCCGTTGCCAGGGGGACAGATCCTGATCCAGATAGTCACTGGCCTGTTCGCTGATCTCACGGCAACTCGGCATCATTTTCATTGTTGGTAAAACTCTTCAATTGCCGCGTGTATGCGATGGCGTGCACGGTGCAGCAGTACCCGTCCATTGGACTCGGAAACCTCCAAAACCTTACAAATACTTTCCATGTCCAGTCCCTGCATGTCGCGTAAGGTCAACGCGGCGCGTTGCAGGGGAGACAGGGCGCGGAGGGCGGTGTCGATGCAGGCGCGCAGTTCCTGACTGGCCAGCAGGTCGTCCGGTGTGTCTGCATGCCAGACGGTGGGTGGGCTGGCCCAGCGGCCCGAGGCATTGAATTGGCCGGCGTTGATGCTGGTCTGGTCACCCTGCGTGTCTTCCAGACTGACGGTGCGGGACTCGTGCCGCAGGCGGGTTTTGGCCGTATTGCTGACGATGCGTAGAACCCAGGTCTTCAGGCTGGAGCGCCGCTCAAAACGTGGCAGAGCCCGGATCACGGCCAGCCAGGCCGCCTGGGCGACTTCATCGGCGATGGCCGGGCCGACAATGGCGCGGGCCAGATGCACCATCAGGCCATGGTAGGCCGAGACCACCTGCGTATAGGCGGTTTCATCATGCGCCAGCAGTCGGGGAATCAGCTCGTTGTCGCTGGGTAGCTGCTGGTTCAAGGTAACATTTGTCCTGTTTGTGCGTCAGGGTGCCTGTGCGGCGTGGTAAAGTATTCTGCCTGTCACGCTGGGTGGCTTCAAGCCGTGTTTGGCGCATTCCCGGCGTAGGGGGGGCGTAAATGGCCCTCTGATCCTGCCCGATGACCATTCATATTATTAGGTGATTTGCGAGAGAGATATGCTGGAAACCCTGCCATTACTACAACAAACCAAATTTCCCGCCCTGTCACGCGAGGGTGTGACCACGTTACAAGTCAACCTCGGTTATCTGTGCAATCAACAGTGCCTGCATTGTCACGTCAATGCCGGCCCCAAGCGCACGGAATTGATGGGCGAGGCGAATATCGACACGGTGCTGGATTATCTGCGCAGCGCGAAGGGTGATGCAAAGATCAGCACGTTGGATCTGACCGGTGGTGCGCCGGAGATGAACCCGCATTTTCGTTTTCTGGTGAGCGAGGCACGCAAACTCGGGGTGCATGTGATAGATCGCTGCAACCTGACGATTCTTGAGGAGCCCGGGTATGAAAGTCTGGGAGAATTTCTGGCCGGACAGCAGGTAGAGGTGATGGCCTCCATGCCTTGTTATCAGAAGGAGAACGTCGATGACCAGCGTGGCAAGGGGGTGTATGACGCCAGTATTCGTGGTTTGCAGCGGTTGAACCGGTTGGGATACGGTCAGCCCGGCAGCGGGCTGATGCTCAATCTGGTCTACAATCCCGGTGGCCCTTTTTTGCCGCCGGGGCAGGGTGCATTGGAGGCGGATTACAAGCAGCAGCTGCGCACGGTGCATGGTATTGAATTCAATCAACTGCTGACGCTGGCCAATATGCCCATCCAGCGCTTTGGCAGCACGCTGATTTCGCGCGGGCAGTTCGATGAATACATGGCGCTGCTGACGGCCTCGCACAGTGAGGCCAACCTTGCCACCGTGATGTGCCGCAGTTTGCTGAGTGTCGATTGGCAAGGCTATGTCTACGACTGCGATTTCAATCAGATGTTGAAACTACCCATCACCCGCGGGATCATCGGGCTGGCCCCGTGCGCGGAAAAGGGCGCAACCCATCTCTCCGATCTGCTGGGCGTCGATCTGGCGGGCGAGTCGATCGTGGTCAGCGGTCACTGCTATGGCTGTACCGCCGGGCAGGGCAGCAGTTGTGGCGGTGCCCTGTCATGACGATCCGTCCGCTGCATCGGCGCTGATTATTGAACCATGCGGATTTCGATCATCATTCCGGTATTGAATGAGGCAGCGACCATTGCCGTCTGCCTCGGCGGGTTGCAGCCGTATCGGACGCAGGGTCACGAGATCATCGTCGTCGATGGTGGCAGCCGCGATGGTACGGCAGCGATTGCCCGGCCATTGGCGGACGGCGTGCTCGTGTCGCCAGCGGGTCGTGCAGCCCAGATGAATCATGGCGCCCAGGCTGCGCAGGGTGATGTGCTGCTGTTCCTGCATGCGGATACACGGTTGCCTGATGCGGCCTGCGATGTCATTTTCTCCGCGCTGCAAACGACGGCCCGCTGGGGGCGTTTTGACGTGCGTCTCTCCGGTTCCGCACCCGGTTTTCGGTTGATCGAATGCATGATGAACCGGCGTTCCCGAATGACCCGAATTGCCACGGGTGATCAGGCCATATTCGTGACAAAAGACCTGTTTCATGCCGTGGGTGGTTTTGATGATATTCCCTTGATGGAGGATATAGCCCTCAGCCGCCGCCTGAAAAAAAGGGCGCCTGCCGCTTGTCTGCGCCAGCGTGTGGTGACCTCCAGCCGGCGCTGGGAGGAGAATGGTATTTTTAGAACCATCCTGTTGATGTGGCGGCTGCGTTTTTCTTACTGGCTGGGTGCCGATCCTGCACGCCTGGTTCGGCAGTATTACCGCTGATCCCATGCAGTTTCCCGCAGCACGTATTTTGTTGTTTTGCCGGGCGCCGGTGGCGGGGCAGGTGAAGACGCGGCTGGCTCGTACCATTGGTAATGAAGCGGCGGTTCGCTGGCATCGGGCGCTGGCGGAGCATTGCCTGAATACCATCGTCCCTGCGCAATTGGCGCCGTTACAGCTGTGGTGCAGCCCGGATATTCACGCGGAGTTTTTTTTCCGCCAGCAGGCCCAATTTCCTCTCACCCTGCATGGCCAGTCCGGCCCCGACCTGGGGGCGAGAATGAGTCATGCCTTTGATGTTGCTCTGAGCGCTGCCGAGTATGCGCTGGTGATTGGTAGCGATTGTCCGGCATTGAGCGCCGATTATCTTTACCGGGCGCTCGTGGCCCTGCGTGACGGAGTACCGGCGGTGATTGGTCCCGCAGAAGATGGTGGTTATGTCATGCTGGGGCAGCGTCGTAATCATCGCCCGCTATTTGAAGATATGCCCTGGGGAACCGCTGCCGTGTTCAAAAAAACATGCCAACGAATGGAGGATGGCTATCTTTCCCTGCCGCCACTCTGGGATGTGGACGTTGTCGAGGACTTGCAGCGACTGAAGCAGGAGGCCGACTGTCTGTCTTTGTCGGACGAGTTGGCGGCTTGCCTTGCCGCGTTTCCCCCTGTCAGTTTTGATAAGTCTAACAATTAATGGATTTTTACTTGATGCCTGTCAGCCGGCAATGGTGGGCAATGCCCACCCTACAAGAACTGAATTTCCGCCTGTGTGGGAACGATATTTTCTGTAGTGACAATATTTTTGCGGGCATGGTTCGTGCCATATAAGGAATTTTCGTTTTTTAATACATGTCTCAAGCCGAAAATCACTTGAGGTGTATTTTACACGTCAAGTGCCGGCTATCGCGACATTTTACGGCGTGATTCCCGCTGTATTTCAAGCACAAAGCGCTCGATGGTGCGCGCTTGTATCTTGTCCAGTTGTTCAAAATTGCCGCCGACCTGGATGTTGCGACTGGGTTCATGCCGGGTGATGCGGCGCAGGATGAAACGGCCTTGAACACGTTTCTTATCGGGGAGAGTAATGGTGTAGGCCAGGGCTCGTGCCTTTTTTTCTTCATCGATTGCTGTTTTGGGCGGGAAACGCACGCACATGCCTGCGGCCGAAATATCCTGTAGTTCACCGTGAAAGGTATTGCCCTGTTCATCCGCCAGTTCAACCTGGATGGATTGTAGCGCACTTACCGGGACTCTGAAGATATGGCGGCGCTGGCGATAACGAATGATCTTTGGAAATGGAACCTTGTAGAAAGCAACGCCATTATCGGTACCGATTTCGCTGATCTCGAGGATCATCTTGATTTCAATGCCTTCGCGGTGCGCACTCAGTCCGATCTTGCCGGCCGTGCTGAGCTGGGTATGACCCTCACGGGGGTGTAATTCATCAAGCAACAGATAGCCCTGCCCGGGGTTCACTTCGAGCAGAGTACTATTAAACAGGCGTTTTGCCGAAGGGACGGCAATACTGATAATGCTGTGCTGTTGTTGCAAAGGGCGAAGAATGGCCGTGATACGAGTTGTCGAGGTGACTTCCTCGTACTGTTGTTGGTAGTTATTGCCTTCCGCTTGTTGCTGGGCCATGTATCGAGTGTTTCAGTTAAGCCGCCCTTCAGTGGTCGTCGCCACCCTGCGACGACGGCCTGTATCAGGCAATGGCAATTGACTGTCCCTGCGCGGGACGGTGATCCGATTTTCCACTGTCTCGATAGGTATGTGAAGACAGTTGTTCATGACTTTTACCATGTAAGAGGCTCAATGCCTGTTGTACCTGGGCCTGTGAGGCCTCGAGGATGCGCTGGTTCAGCAGATTTTGTTCATGGCATTGTTTCAGTGCGGCGTGCAGGGAGCGCCATTCAGCGACTAGCTGTGGATTCTTGCTGTTGATGATGAAGGCCTCCAGCTGGCGACGGTCAGCGGGTGAGCCGATGATCTTTTCCAGTTCTGGCTGTGATGACAGTTCCTGTTGTTCAAGATCATTGATGTGCTTGAGTTTAGCGTCCATTGCCTGCTCGAAGGCCTGTCGATCATTGCCCTTCAGTGCGTCGTATTCTTGTTGAAGCACCTCCAACATGCGCACGGCATTCTGCTGTTGTATTTCAAGCAGGATGAGTAGCCGATATTCTGCTGTGGAATTGCTCATGGCTTCAGAATGATCTCAGGTTGTTCTCGAACTGGATGAATTTCTCTGCTACACGCAAGGGATTGATTTCATACTCCCCCGCATCGATTGCCGATTTGAGACTCTGCACGCGTTCCCCATCGATCACGGATTGGGCATTGATCGCCGATTCGACACCCTTCAACCGACTGGCCTGCGGGGTGAGTGTGATGGTGTCCGCCCTGTTTGCCGGTGTTGCCGGCGACAGGGTTCGTGCCGCATTTCCGCTGCTGTCCGTGGTGCTCTTTGCACCTCCTCCTGTGCCTTGCGGCTGGGACGGAGGAATCCCTGTGATATCAATTGCCATGGTGATGCTCCTTTGACGCTACTGCTATGACTATCGGCACAGGGTATTGAAACTTAAGGAACTTATGAAGGCATTTCTGGAAGTGCCCTTCATTCGTGAAACACGTTGTTGTCGTTGAGTTACCGGTATTGCCGTGTGGATCGTTGATTTTTCAGGTCTATTGGTGCGCATATTCATGTTGTTGGCGCTACATGTGAACCTGAACGGTTCCGGCTTCGATGGCGATCCCCTCGATGATACGTTTTGAGCGTGTGTTGCGCACGGTGATTCGCTCGCCCCGGGCGGCATTCTGTAATGCCTTTCCCTTACTGCGAACCTGTAAAAAACCTGTATTGGCGAGAATGGTGACATCGTCACCCCGGCGAACCAGCAAGCGCGCCTTCAGCATGCGGGGTGTCAGTGGGGTGCCCGCAGGCAGGGAACGCATCGCCAGTTTGCCGATGATTTCTTCTGTCTGGCGATAATATCCGTGACTGAGTGTTGATATCTCCTGCCGCCGGGCAATGATATCTGCACGGGTGATGGCATCGCCTCGGCTGATGGGGCGGGAGGTGGTCAGCACATCGCCAAAGACACGGATATTCGCAGGAATGTAAACGGTCCAGGGTTTTCCCCCCGGACATTGCACACCCACGGTCAGCTTTCCTTGCAAGCGGCTTCCTGCCGGGACAAAGGCCTGCAACCCCGTTTCACAGAACCCCAGGCGCAGGCGTGAATCCAGGCGGCCAAGATGAATCTCCTGACTGTTACCCGAGTCAAGGGGGATTTGTGATTGCAAAAAATCACGCGCCACCTCATGCAGGGCGGCGAGTGACTGGTATCGGGGGGGGGTGTCAGTGGGGGCGGCGGCCAGGGCCATTGCCGGAAACAGGCTGGCAACGACCGGCAAAAGCAGGCCGCCGGCAAGGATTTGCCACTTTGTGCCAGCGGCCTGCCGGGGGGGATTTCCGGCAAACGGCAAAGAAATAATGCCTGCGATGGTGTTCATATTGTCAAGTCGCTGTTTTATCAAGATATATTGAATGGCTGTTAATGGTTTTTCCGCCAAGGGTCATCGCCCTTCCCAGCGATGATCTCTGACCGGGGCTTTTGCGGGAATCTTTACAGAATGACAGCAACAGACGTGCCATGTTGCTCTCCTCAAGAAATCTCCACAGTGTGTCGATAGAGCGGGTACTGAAATGCAGGTCGTTAACATTCTGGAGCTGAGTGATGGCTGGAGTACTTGATGGGGTTGATAAACGCACGCAGTTGGTGGGTGAAAACCGGCTTGAATTGCTGTTGTTCCGTCTGGCGACGGAGCAGCTGTATGGCATCAATGTCTTCAAGGTGCAGGAGGTCATTCGCTGCCCACCGTTGACGCGTGTGCCGAATTCCAATCCAGTGGTGCGGGGTATTGCCAGCATGCGGGGTAAAACCATTCCCGTTTATGACTTGGGTATGGCGCTGGGTTACACACCCATGGATGACATCAGCAATGCCTTCGTGGTGATTGCCGATTATAACCGCACGCTTCAGGGTTATATCGTCAACGGAGTTGACCGTATCGTTAATATGAACTGGGAGGAAATTTTGCCGCCGCCCAGAGGCTCGGGGAATAGCAGCTATCTGACGGCCGTGACCCGCGTCGATAAGCGTCTGGTGGAAATTCTCGATGTGGAGAAAATTCTCGCAGAAGTGGTGGGGACGGTCTCTGAGGTGTCCGACGAAATTGTTGAAAGTGGCAACGTGGGTGATATCCCAAAAATTCTTGTGGCCGATGATTCCAGTGTCGCGCGCCGTCAAATCACCCGCACCCTTGACCAACTCGGCATTGAGTCCGTGGTGGTGAAAGACGGGTTGGAAGCGCTGCAATATCTGCAAGAGCTGTCGAAGCAGCATGATGACCTCTCGACTGAGCTGACGATGGTGATTTCCGATGTGGAAATGCCCAACATGGATGGCTATACGCTGACCACGGAGATCCGTAAGAATTCCCACATGAAAGATCTGTATGTGATCCTGCATACCTCGTTGAGTGGTGTCTTCAATCAGGCCCTGGTGGAAAAAGTGGGAGCCGATAAATTTATGCCGAAATTCAATGCCGATGAGTTTGCTGAAACGATCCTTGAAGCCGTCAAGACAGTGAAGGCGAGAAAGGCCGCATAAGGGCTCGTCAAACTGATGATTAACATCCCCTAGCCAAAAAGACCGATGACAGGAAATAGTATGCCCGCCAAGGGCCTCACCAGTGAAGACTATAATGCTTTTCGCACCTTTCTTGAAAATGTGAGCGGCATTGTGCTGGGTGACAACAAGCACTATCTGGTGACCAGTCGTCTCACGCGCCTGATGAAAGAGCAGAATATTGAGTCTTTCAGTGTGCTTATGCAGCACATCAAGCGGGACGGCAAGCTGCGGCATCGTATTATGGATGCCATGACGACCAATGAAACGTCCTGGTTTCGTGACAGCTATCCCTTCGATATTCTCAAGGAACAATTACTGCCGGAGTTTGCCAAGAAACAGGCTCGGCAGGTACGTATCTGGTCCGCGGCCAGTTCCAGCGGCCAAGAGGCCTATTCACTGAGTATGATCGTCAGTGAGTATTTTCAGAAGCGACCGGGCAGTCTACCGGCCAATGCTGTGCAGATACTTGGCACGGATATTTCTCCCACGGTGCTTGAGCAGGCCCGCAGTGGCTTTTACGAAGGTGTGGCTGCATCGCGAGGGCTGTCGGAGGAACGCAAGCGACGTTTTTTCAATCAAACCGGGGCTGGCTGGCAGGTCAAGGATGACATCCGTGCGCGCGTCAGTTTCCGGGAGTTGAATCTTATGCAGGGTTATGCCGCACTGGGGAAATTCGACATCATCTATTGTCGCAATGTACTGATCTATTTTTCCGCTGACTTGAAACGGGATATTCTTACCCGCATGGCGCGTACGCTAAATCCCGGTGGCTTTTTGGTGCTGGGTGGTTCAGAGTCCATTTCCAGTTATTCCGAAGAATTCGAGCTAGTTCGCTGGCGCAATGGTGTCATCTACAAACTTGCTTGAAAAAACAGTATGTAGGGTGGGCACGTTTTATGTGCCCACACAGTTGGTGCATATTTCACGTGGGCATGAAAAGCCTGCCCACCCTACCAGGATGGGTGGGCCTGATTCCATTTCCAGCTATTTTTAAGCGTTCGATCTGGTGCGCTGGCGCAATGGTGTCATCTACAAACTTGCTTGAAAAAACAGCGTGTAGGGTGGGTACGTTTTATGTGCCCACGCGGTTGATGCATATTCCATGTGGGTATGAAAAACCCGTCCAGCAGGCTCCTCACTCCTCATCCTCCAGTTCTTGCCACCGTTGCCATTTGCTGGCCTCAAGTTGCCGCCCCGGCCTTTTCTAACGCGGTCAAAAATTTCTAAGCATCTGTAATTAAAGATAAAAAATAAAGTGGCATATCCTTTGCTTTATTTTCACTGACAACACTGGCAACGGAGAAGCAACATGCGGTTTGGTTTGGAAAAGGTGCTCGGCATCAGCCAGCATGCGCTGGCTATCCATTCTCGGCGTTCCGAGGTATTGGCCAATAATCTGGCCAATGCCGAAACTCCCGGATTCAAGGCGCGTGATATCGACTTCAGAACCGCCTTACGGCAGGTCGGCCAGCAAGGTAAGGCGCAGGGCGGCGAAGGTCGCCTCACCACCACTCATGCCAGACACCTGGGCGGCAGTGGCGTATCGACGGGCAGCATCGATGATCTTATCGGTGAATTGAAATTCCGTAATCCCACCCAGCCGTCTCTGGACGGTAACACAGTGGATCCTTTGCGTGAAAAGTCGGCGTTTATGGAAAATGCCGTTCTGTATCAGGCCAATCTCCGTTTCCTCACGGGCAAGGTAAAGATGCTCAAGACGGCACTGAAAGGTGAATAGTCTCTGCGGGTTCATCAAGCTTGTATGGATGAACCACGAGGTGGGCAACAAGGAATCAAGGGTAAATTATCATGTCGCTATTTAACGTTTTGGATATCGCTGGGTCGGGTATGAGTGCGCAGGCGCTGCGGCTCAATACCACCGCCAGTAATCTCGCCAATGCCGAGACGGTGAGTTCA
Source organism: Gammaproteobacteria bacterium (assembly GCA_011051755.1). Classification (GTDB taxonomy): domain Bacteria; phylum Pseudomonadota; class Gammaproteobacteria; order SZUA-152; family SZUA-152; genus DRQN01. The sequence continues at coordinate 15,399 of DRKN01000194.1, read as the reverse complement.
AGTACGAATGAAACCTATCGCGCGCGATATCCCGTATTTTCCGCCACGCTGAACGCCCTGGGCGAGGCGAACAGGGGCGCGGGTGTCGACGTGAAAGGTATTGTCGAAAGCCAGTCGCCACTGCGTAAGGAATTTGCCCCGAGCCATCCGCAGGCGGACGAAGCGGGCTACATCTACAAGCCCAATGTCAACATGGTGGAAGAAATGGCTAACATGATTGCAGCATCGCGATCCTATCAAAGCAATGTGGAAGTGGCCAAGACATCCAAACAATTATTGATGCGCACTTTGAGTCTGGGTGAATAAGGCGGAGATGACGATGACAAACGTGGATAACAATCTGACATCAGCCCTCAGTGGACTTGCCCTGGGTGAACAACAGACCAAGAAAAAGGCCCAGGATGAATTGGGTCAAAGTGAATTTCTGGAGCTGATGATCGCTCAGTTGAACAACCAGGATCCCATGAAACCGATGGAGAATGGCGACTTTATTGCCCAGATGGCGCAGTTCAGTACTGTCACGGGCCTGACCGAGTTGCAGGCGTCGTTCGATGGTCTGGCCGCGTCGCTGCAATCCAATCAGGCACTACAGGCATCGTCACTGGTAGGGCGTACGGTCTTGGTGCCCTCGGGTGTCGGCACCCTGCCGCAAGGTGGGACGCTGTCCGGGGTGGTGGATCTCGACTCATCGAGCAGCGATCTGACGATTACCATTCAAGATGCCAGTGGGCAGGTAATACGCCGTTTGGAGTTGGGTCCGCAACAAACGGGAGACGTGTATTTTAACTGGGATGGTATAACCGATAGTGGTGCGCAAGCCCAGGCAGGGCGTTATTTCATCAGTGCTGAAACACGAACCGAAGGCGGCACCGAGGCATTGGAAACTCTGGTGAGTTCCGCAGTTGACAGCGTCATCCTGGGCCAGGGTGGGCAGGGTATAAGATTAAATCTGGCCGATGGGAATAGCGTCGATCTGTCCAGTGTGCGGTCAATCCAGTAAACAGTTGGGGAATGAGGAGATAAATCATGCCATTTCGTATTGCATTAAGCGGGCTGAATGCCGCTCAGACTGATCTTTCGATCACCGGTAATAACATCGCCAATGCCAGCACCACGGGTTTTAAGCGCTCGCGTGCGGAGTTTGCCGATGTCTATGCCGTGGCCTTTGAGGGCATCAGTGATATCGCCACCGGTAACGGCGTCAGTGTCGCCGCCGTGTCACAAAACTTTACCCAGGGTAATATCGATTTTACCGAGCGCAATCTCGATATCTCGGTACGCGGCCAGGGCATGTTTGTGCTGAATGATTCATCTGGCCAGTCGTTCACCCGCGCAGGCGCCTTCCATGTCGATCGTGAAGGCTATGTGGTCAATCAGGCGGCGCAGAGATTGCAGATATTCCCGGCAGTGACGGGGGGAACCTTCAATACCGGCGTATTGACGGATCTGCAGCTGTTGACATCTGATGGCCCGCCCCAGGCGACGACCGCGATCACCGCCAGTATCAACCTGAGTTCGTCCGAATCGCCACCTTCAACCACACCCTTTGATCCTCTCGATGCCACCAGCTTCAACAGCTCGACATCCACCGTTATTTACGATTCGCTGGGTACCCCACACACATCAACGCTGTATTACGTAAAAACCGCCGTCGCCAACCAGTGGGATGCCTACCAATATATCGATGGCAATGTGGTTTCCAGTGGCGGCGCCTCACCCATTACCATGACCTTTAATTCGGACGGCAGCGTCAATGGGCCGTTGACGATCAATTATGATGCCGTGCCCTCGGGCACTGGCGCCGACCCCATTCAGATCACCCTGGATTACACCAATTCTACCCAGTACGGCAGCCCATTTGCCGTCAATGGTTTGTCGCAGGATGGTTTTACCACCGGTCGGCTAAGTGGTATCGATATCGATGGTGAAGGCGTCGTGTTCGCCCGTTTCACCAATGGCCAGGCTACACCGCTGGGCAAGATCGCCCTGGCTAATTTTCCTAATATGCAGGGTTTGCGGCAATTGGGTGACACTAACTGGGCGCAGACATTCGAGTCTGGAGATTTATTGTTAGGTGAGGCGAACACGGCCAGTTTTGGTCTGGTTCAATCCGGTGCATTGGAGACCTCGAATGTGGATATTGCCGAAAGTCTGGTGAACCTGATTACCGCGCAGCGTAACTATCAGGCGAATGCGCAGGTGATCAGTGCAGCAGATACCATCACCCAGACCATTATAAATATCTAATAACTGATTATTGTTAGAAAAGAAGCGGAATACGAATCATGGATCGCATGCTTTACGTGGCCATGTCAGGCGCCAAGCAGACGGCGCTGGCACAGGCGGTTAACAGTAATAATCTGGCCAATGCCAATACCACAGGGTTTCGTGAAGACCTGGCGGCCTTTCGCAGTATGCCCGTCTTCGGGTCGGGTTCTCCAACCCGGGTCTATGCCATGACCGAGAATCCGGGCGTCAATCTTGAAAGTGGCGCCATCCAGGCCACCGGGCGTGATCTTGATATGGCGATTCAGGGCAATGGATGGCTCGCCGTGCAGGCGCCCGATGGGCAGGAGGCCTATACCCGTGCCGGCAATCTACGTATTGAATCCGGCGGTCTCCTGGTCACAGGAAGTGGTTACCCGGTGATGGGGAACCGTGGACCGATTGCGGTTCCGCAGGCGGAATCACTGGAAATCGGCGTCGATGGCACCATCACTATCCGTGGTATTGGCGAATTTGCCAATTCACTCACGGTGGTTGATCGCATCAAGCTGGTCAATCCGGACGAGGCGGAGCTGATAAAAGGCAAGGATGGCCTGATGCGCTTGAAGGATGGTTTTGAAGCCGATGCCGATGCCTCGGTGCGGCTGGCCTCCGGGGCGCTGGAAACCAGTAATGTCAATACGGTGGACGCCATGGTCAATATGATTGCCCTGGCCCGCCAGTATGAGGCGCAGGTAAAAATGATGAAGGCGGCGGGTGAGATGGCCTCCAAGTCCAATGAATTACTGAGCCTGAGCTGATCACGGCCTGAAGTACAACCCGACAGATTTTTAGAGAGGTAGACACCATGAATTCGGCACTATGGATCGCAAAAACCGGACTGGATGCGCAACAGACGCGCCTGTCGGTGATTTCCAATAATCTGGCCAATGCCAATACCACTGCTTACAAACGCAGCCGGGCCGTGTTTGAAGACCTGCTGTATCAGAATGTGCGCCAGGTCGGTTCACAGTCCACGGAAAATACCAAACTGCCTTCCGGCCTGATGCTGGGTACCGGCGTGCGTACCGTGGCGACGGAAAAAAATCATAGTCAGGGCAATATGATTCAGACGGAAAACAATCTCGATGTCGCGATTCAGGGGCGGGGTTATTTTCAAATCCTGCAAGCGGATGGCTCACTGGCCTACACCCGTGACGGTTCATTCCAGGTTAACGATGTCGGAGAACTGGTCACCGCTGGCGGCTATCAGGTGCAGCCGGCCATGACGATTCCCAACAATGCACAGAGTATCGCCATTGGTTCGGATGGTGTGGTATCCGTCATGGTGCCGGGTAGTGCGGCGCCAACGCAGATTGGCAGCATTCAGCTGGCCGACTTCCAGAATCCCACCGGCTTACAGCCCATGGGTGAGAACCTCTACAACGAAACGGCCGCCAGTGGCTCACCGCAGAATGGTACGCCGGGCCTCAATGGCCTGGGCAGCGTGGTGCAGGGGGCGCTGGAGTCATCTAATGTCAATTCAGTGAAGGAAATGGTGGAATTGATCGAAACCCAGCGCGCCTACGAGATGAATTCCAAGGCCATTTCCACGGCGGATCAGATGCTGCAATACCTGAACAACAATTTATAACAACTTTCTATGACAAATTTTTATAACAACATGTAACACGACAAATTGGCCGAGATTGATATGAATAAAAATCCCGTCTTCGTCACTCCGCTACTGGGGATTCTGCTGCTGTTGGCCGGTTGCGCCGCGCCGGTTCACGAACCGGTCAGTGATCCACGTTTTTCGGCCGTGCGCCCGGTGATGTCGATGCCGATTCCCATTAACGATGGGGCCATTTACAAGGCCGGTTTCGAGCGCGCCCTGTTCGAAGACTCCACGGCCCATCGTGTCGGTGATGTGTTGACGATTGTTTTGCAGGAAAAAACCAATGCCAGTAAAAAGGCCAGCACCTCCACGAAAAAAGACGCCGCTGTCGATCTTTCAACGCCCACAGTTTTTGGTGCGCCGGTACGCTATGCCGGCAAGGATATTCTCAGTGCCTCGGTCGCCGCCAAGCGTGATTTTGGTGGCGAAGGTGACAGCACCCAGAGTAACAGCCTGACCGGCAGTATCACTGTAACCGTGGCTGAAGTGTTCCCCAATGGTAATCTGCTGGTGAGGGGTGAAAAACTGTTGACCCTGAATCAGGGATCGGAGCATGTACGGATTTCAGGCATTATCCGCCAAGTCGATATTCGTCCGGACAATACCGTCAAGTCATCGCAGGTGGCCGATGCGCGCATTGTCTATGGTGGCCAGGGCGTGCTCGCCGAGGCTAATGGCAAAGGCTGGATGCAGCGTGTGTTCGACGGCCCCTGGTGGCCCTTCTAACGAGAGATGGATCCATGAAAAGTAATCTGCGGATGCGTGGGGCACTGATTGCCGGTTTGATACTGACGTTGATAGGGTTGCCTGGAATGGTGCAGGCCGAACGTATCAAGGATCTGGCGCAGATTGCCGGCGTACGCAGTAACCAATTGGTGGGTTATGGCCTGGTGGTGGGTTTGAGTGGTACCGGTGATCAGACCACACAGACGCCGTTCACCCTGCAAAGCATGAAAAATATGCTCAACCAATTCGGTATCAATGTGCCTGCCAATGTTAACCCGCAGTTGAAGAATGTCGCAGCGGTGACCCTGCATGCGGATCTGCCAGCGTTTGCCAAGCCGGGGCAGACCATCGATGTCACCGTATCTTCTATTGGTAATGCCAAAAGCCTGCGCGGTGGCAGTTTGTTGATGGCGCCATTAAAGGGTGCAGATGGCAAGGTCTATGCGTTGGCGCAGGGCAATCTGGTGGTCGGTGGCTTTGGGGTCGAGGCCGATGGCTCCAGCATTACCATGAACGTACCCAATGTTGGGCGTATTCCCAATGGTGCGACCATTGAGCGTGGCGTGGTGTCGTCATTCGCTAACGGTAATTCGCTGATCTTCAATCTGAATACACCCGATTTTACCACCGCAAATCGTATTTCCATGGCCATCAATCAACATGTCGGGCCCGGCACGGCTCATGCCCTGGATGGCGCTTCTGTTCGGGTTGCCGCGCCTCGTGACATGGGGCAACGGGTGGCCTTCATGTCGCTGTTGGAAAATATCGAAGTCTCGCCGGGTGAGGCGGCGGCGAAAATCGTTGTCAATTCACGCACCGGCACTGTCATTATTGGCAAGAATGTGCGGGTTTCTCCGGCGGCGGTGACGCATGGCGGTCTGATGGTGACCATCAGCGCCCGCCCGGAAGTGAGTCAGCCACCGCCCGGTGGTGTGCTTGCCGGTGGCGCCGGGCAGACCGTTGTCGTGCCGCGCACGGAGATCGACGTGCAGCAGGCGGACAGCCGTATGTTCAAATTCGCACCGGGCGTCTCGCTGGATGAAATCGTTCGTGCAGTCAATGAAGTCGGCGCCGCCCCGGGGGATCTGGTGGCGATACTGGAAGCGCTCAAGGCCGCAGGTGCGCTGAGCGCCAGGCTGATTGTGATATGACCTCGTCACTTTCATCGGCCTCCTTGTATACCGACTTGCAGAGTCTGGAGGGCGTACGCCACCGTGCAGACAGTAACCCGGAGGAAACCCTGCGTTTTGCCGCACAGCAATTTGAAGCCCTGTTTTTGCAGATGATGCTGAAGAGCGCTCGCGATGCCAAGCTGGATGACGGTCTGTTCGATAGTGAGCAGACGGATTTCTATCAGGATTTGCATGACAAGCAAATGGCCATCAATCTGGCCCAGGGGCAGGGTATTGGCATTGCCGAGTTGCTGGTGCAGCAACTGCGCAGTGATCAGGGGCTGGGCAAGGGTATGGAAAATACTTCCGCGCAGGCTGCGGCGGTGGATCGTATTCGCACATTGCGTGACTATCTGGATGCCCGCCTGCCATCGGCGTCTCACGTTGCCGTTGAATCTCCGATGATGGCCTCTGGGCCGGTGGTGCAGAAAACCGTGTTGGCCACAGCGGAGGATTTTGTCAAGACACTTTGGCCACAGGCCCGTCAGGCGGCCGATAAGCTGGGTGTGGATCCCGCTGTGCTGCTGGCGCAGGCGGCGCTGGAGACCGGCTGGGGGCGTTTCGTGTCCCGCCACGAGGATGGCCGCAGTAGTTACAACCTGTTCAACATCAAGGCGGATGCCCGTTGGGGCGGTGAACGGATCAGCGTCGATACGCAGGAATTCCGCAATGGCGCCTTTGCCCGTGAGCGGGCGCAATTTCGTGCCTATGATTCCTTCGCCGACAGTTTTGATGATTATGTGAATTTCCTGCAGAACAGTACGCGCTATCGCCCGGCACTGGACTCGGCTACGGACAGTCACCGCTTTGTCAGTGAGCTGGCGCGGGCCGGTTATGCGACGGATCCGGACTATGCCGAAAAGATCATCGGCATCATCGATGGCGAACCCATGGCACGTTCCCTGTCGGCCGTCAGCGCGGGGCGGGATGCCGATTAGGCGCCTCGGATGAAGTCATGAGCAAAAATCTCAATTTTTTTCGTCCCGGCATCATCAGTGGTTCCTTTAGCGGTTTCTAAAGAATTTGTGACGGCGGTCGCTAAATTTAAGGGCAACCCCTTTTCGGGGCTGTCTGGCAGCGCCTCCAGCGCTGGTCACAGCGGCCGGGCGGGGCGCGGAGTGTAACCATGTCAGATTTACTCGCTACAGCAATTTCCGGTCTCACGGCCTATCAGCGCAACTTGGCGGTGGTCGGCAACAATATCACCAACGTCAACACCCCGGGTTATAGCCGGCAGAGTGCCGAGTTGGTGTCGCGCACGCCTAGCCCCAATGGTTCGGGATTTGTGGGCAATGGTGTCGAAGTCAGCACCGTGCGCCGGATCTATGACCAGTTTCTGGGCAATCAGGTGGCCAGCCGTACCTCTTCCTTTCAGCAGATGGATACCCTGTATAATCTGGCGGCACGGGTCGATAACTCACTGGCGGGTGAGTCCTCCAGCCTGAGCCCGTCGATTCAGGCTTTTTTCAATGCGGTGCAGGATGTTTCCAACAATCCGACCTCCATTCCCAGCCGTGAAGTCATGGTCTCGGAGGCCTCTACGCTGGCCGCTCGTTTTCAGTCGTTGAACCGGGAATTCGATAGCCTGCGTGACCAGGTCAACACGCAGACGGAGATGTTTACTTCGGAGGTCAACAGCATTGCCGGTTCGATCGCGGAGCTGAATCAAGACATTACCATCGCCCGTGCCAGCGCCTCCGGGCAGCCACCGAATGACCTGCTGGATCAGCGCGACCAGCAGATCAACCGTCTTGCCGAACTGGTGTCGGTCAACCGGGTAGAGGCGGGTGACGGCTCGACCAATATTTTTATCGGTAGCGGTCAGGCGCTGGTGCTGGGTACCGAAGCCGCTACCCTGAGTACTACCCGTGGCAGTTTCGATCCTGCGCAGCGGGAGATCATTTTTACCAGTCGCACCACGAGTATTCCCATCGGCAGTCAGTTGAATGGTGGGCAACTGGGTGGTTTGATGGATTTTCGCCGCAACGTGTTGGATCCAACGCAGGATGGCCTGGGCCGCATCGCCATCGGCATGGCCGATACCTTTAATGCCCAGCACCAACTGGGCGATGATCTGAACGGCAATCCCGGCGGTCTGTTTTTCGCCGCCATCAATACCACCAGTCCGACCGTTTTTGCCAACGTCAACAATAATGCCGCCAGCGGTACGGTGGCGGTGACCATCAATGACTCCGCTCAGCTCAAGGCCTCGGAGTATCGCCTGAGCTATGACGGCGCCAATTTTTCCCTGCTGCGGCTGTCCGACAACACGCTGGTGGACAGCGGGTTTGGCACGGCGGAACTGCCGCGCACGGTGGCCGGTGAAGGGATCACCCTTGACCTGAGTGGTACGGTTGCCACCGGCGACAGTTTCTTGATTCGCCCGGTGCGCTATGGCGCCCGCGATATGAATGTCGCCCTTGCCTCGGGGGCCGAGTTTGCCGCCGCCGCCAGCGGTAACGCCAGTGGTGACAACAGCAATGCCCTGGCCCTGGCCGGCCTGCAGACGCAGAAATTGTTGGGCAGCGGCAGCGAAACCTATCAATCGTCCTACGGCAAGGTGCTGGCCGATGTCGGGGTCAAGACCCGCGAGGCCAAGGTCAACAGCGAAGCGCAGCAGGCGTTGCTGGACAATGCCATCGAAGCGAACAGTGCCGTCTCCGGTGTGAACCTCGATGAAGAGGCCGCCGACCTGATCAAGTATCAGCAGGCCTACCAGGCCGCGGCCCAGTTGGTCAAAGTGGCCGATACTCTGTTCCAGACCCTGCTCAACGTGGCCGGCAGGTAATTGTGTAGGAGCGGGCCATGCCCGCGATGAGACGTTACAAAAGAAAGGATCATGGTATGCGTATTTCCACCGCACAGATGCAGTCCCAGGCCGTCCGCAGCATGATGGATCGGCAGGTGGAACTGAGTTACACACAGCAGCAGGTGGCCACCGGCAAACGTATTTTGTCTCCCTCGGACGATGTCATCGGTTCCACGCAGGTCATTGCCCTGCAGCAGAACATCGATACGTCCACACAATATCAGGAAAATGCCGATATGGCCGAAAGCCGCCTGCTCAGCGAGGAGAATGCTCTCACGCAGACCATCACTGTCTTGCAGCGTTCGCGTGAACTGGCTATCCAGGGTAACAACGGCAGCCAGTCCGCTGCCAATCGTACGGCCCTGGCCAATGAAATCCGTCAAAACCTGGCGGAGATCCTGGCGCTCGCCAATACCGTGGACGGTAACGGCGAATACGTCTTCGCCGGCTACAATGTCGGCACGGCGCCTTTTAGCGAGGTGGAAAATCCCGTCGGCAGCGGGCTCTACGATTTCAACTACAGCGGCGACAATGGCCAGCGCAATCTACAGATCGGCGCCACGCGGCAGATCCCCGTGGGTGATCCCGGTAGCGATGTTTTTGTCAGCATCCCGGTGGGTGGTGGCGGTACCCAGAGTGTGTTTGAGACCCTGGAGCAACTGGCGCTTTCGCTGGAATCCAATTCGCCGAACCTGGCGGCGGTTGGCGATCTGCAAAGTGCACTCAATCATTTCGACGGTTTTCGTGCCAAGGTGGGGGCGAGGCAGAATGCCATCGACAGTCACCGTGACTTCAATGAAGACGTCAAGCTGGAGGCACAGAAACGGCTCTCGGAAGTGCAGGATCTGGACTACGCCGAGGCCATCAGCCGCTTGAACCTGCAACAGGCAGGACTGGAGGCTTCGCAGCAGAGCTTTGCCAGGATACAGAATCTGTCCCTGTTTAATTTCCTGTAGGGCGTAGCTCGCAGCGGTGATACGAAAAAGGGCGCCTCGTTTGCACGGAGCGCCCTTTTTGTCGTGCCAAGTGGCGGCTAGCTGCCAGCGGTGATGCTGGAACTGATGCTGTCGATGGTGATGTCATAGCGGGTGCTGCTAGCCGTGCTACTGTCCGTACAGGTATTCTGCATTTGGATGACCCCGATCTCGGGAACGATATACATGTCGCCGGAATGGGTTGAGTTTCCATCACTGCAGAGATCGAAAATGTCGAATGTCAACGGCAGTTGGCCGCCAACATCGACGTCCGGAAAGACTTTGCCAGCAGTAAATTTGACCCGGAAGGGATTGGCGTAGTTGCCGATGTTGGTGTTGATTCGCTTGCTGTCACCGATGATCTCGATGGATGTTGTGGATTCGCCGACGTCGTCCAGGCAGCCTGGAGTCCCTGTGTAGCAGTTGTCCATGAGATTGTATTCCACCGTGTAGGTGTCGTTGATGAATAGCGGTGATTTCAACGTGATGACTGTTTCCTGGCCACCTAGGACAGGGTTGGAGGGGGGCGCGAAACCGTTGCTGCCGCCCTTGTTGTTCAGCCAATAGTACTGGCCGGTAATCGGGTGACCACCCATGGCCACCAGGCGTTCGGTGCCGGCGCTGGCGGGATTGCTTGAGGCGTTATCCTGGTGGACGTACTGAATAACCACCGTGGAGGGGTTGCAAGATGCGTCACCCAGACAGAACAGGTAACGTTTTTCGATCACGTCGTAGGGGTTGCCGTCATTGCCCGCATTGCCATCAGGAGAGGTCAAGGGGGAGTAATTGCCCCAGCGAACCTCCAGCGTCCCGGCCTGGGTATTGCCGGTACTGGTGCCGGACAATGTGGTGGTGGTGGCAATGACGTTGTAGCGAATCCAGTCGCCTTGTTTGTAAATGCGCAAATTATCGCTCTTGCGGTAATAGGGTGGCTCCGGCTCTTTTTGCTCCACCAGACAGCCCGTCAGGGCGACGCTGGTCAGGGTAACGAGGGCGATGGCGGCAATTATTCGGGGGTGCTTTGTCATCGGTTTTTCCTTAAATCTTTGTGGGTTTGATTCCCCACTGTGCAAGTATCGTCATTTCGGTGCATGCCGGAATCCAGTGGCTGTGGGCATTGGCCTCGGGTATCCTGCGTTGTCCTGCCGCCTGTCATGTGGGCGTTCGCCAGTGTGACGTGTTGTTATTTATACCCTGTCTGTATGCAGTGAAGTTATCTGTTGCGGCAGCGTATTCCAGTGATTCAACAATAGTTGACCCATAGGATGCCTTTTTGTTCGTGTCGGCGCAAAGTCCGGGGCCGTTAAGGCTTGACGGCAATGCTATGCTAGCGGTTGTTTTTCATCGGATAAGCCTAATTTATGAGCCGTCATTCCTCTTTCTCCCAGTCTGTTTCCGCTGTCTTCGACCTCGATTGCCGCCGCTGCCCGCGTCTCAGCCGGTTTCTCGACGAGGTGCAACAGGATTACCCGGACTACCATGCCCGCCCGGTGGCGCCCTTTGGTGCCGCGCGGCCGTCGCTGCTGATCGTCGGTCTGGCCCCCGGCATGCATGGCGCCAACGCCACGGGCCGGCCCTTCACCGGCGATCATGCCGGGATCCTGCTCTACCAGACCCTGTTCGACTACGGCTTCAGCAGTGCGCCAGTGTCCGCATCGGCGCGAGATGGTTTGAAACTGCGCAATTGCCGTATTACCAACGCGGTAAAATGTCTGCCACCGCAGAACAAGCCGGTGGGCGCGGAGATCAAGGCCTGCAACGATTTTCTACGTGCGGAGCTGGAAGGGCTGAAAAAGGGTGCGGTGGTGCTGGCCCTGGGCAGCATCGCCCATCAGTCGGTGGTGCGCGCCTTTGCTCTGCGGCAGAAAGATTTTCGTTTCGCGCACAATGTGCGGCATGCACTGCCGGGCGAGCGCCATCTGCTGGATTCTTACCATTGCAGCCGCTACAACACACAGACGCGGCGGCTGACGGAGCCCATGTTTCGCGCCGTGTTCCAGCAGGCGCGGGATTTGATCGATGCTCGATGAGCCCCTGCACCTGCCATCGGGTGGGTAGGAGTGGGCCATGCCCGCGATGGTTTTGGCACAGAAAGCGGAATGCATCCTGTTGTAGAGCGTCTTTCGGCGCGACCTTCCCCTTTTCGGGGTCGCGCCTGAAGGTGCTCCCACAAAAAGCTGCTGAGGCTTCCGTGGGATGGCTATCGCGGGCATGGTCCGCTCCTACGAATAGTGGATATCTCTCTAAATTGCAGACGTTGATACAGAATGACTGATTCACATGGCTGAGCAGTACGACACCCCGGCCTTTGACGCCAAAGCCTTCCTTGGCACGTTGACCGGCAAGCCCGGCGTTTACCGCATGCTCGATGCCGAGGGCTCGGTGCTGTACGTGGGCAAGGCGCGCAACCTGAAGAAGCGTGTGTCGAGTTACTTTCAGCGCACGGTGCAGAGCCCCAAGACCCGCGCCCTGGTGGCGCAGATTCGCGGTGTGGAGGTGACCGTCACCCATACCGAGAACGAGGCCCTGCTGCTGGAGAACAACCTCATCAAGCAGCTCAAGCCGCGCTATAACATCCTCATGCGTGACGACAAGAGCTATCCGTTTCTCTTTCTCTCCGCTAACCACGATTATCCACGCCTCGGCTACCACCGCGGCGCCAGACGCGTCAAGGGGCGCTATTTCGGCCCTTACCCCTCGGCGGCTTCGGTGCGTGAAAGCCTGCATATATTGCAAAAGGTGTTTCGCGTGCGCCAGTGCGAGGACAGCTTCTATGGCAACCGCTCGCGGCCTTGTCTGCAATATCAGATCGAACGCTGTACCGCGCCTTGCGTGGGCCACATTTCCCGTGCGGACTATGCCGAGGACGTGCGCCACGCGGTGATGTTCCTCGAAGGCCGCAATTCCAGCCTCATCGACGAACTGGTGATCCGCATGGAGGCGGTTGCCAAAGCCCTGCAATTCGAGCAGGCGGCGCGTTTTCGTGACCAGATCGCCAGCCTGCGGCGCATGCAGGAGACGCAGTCGGTCAGCGGTGAGGGCGGCGACCGCGACGTGATCGCTGTGGTCAATGAGGGTGGCGCGGCCTGTGTGCAGGTGTTCTTTATTCGTGGCGGACGCAATTTGGGCAACAAGTCCTATTTCCCGCGTCAGACCGAGGGTGCCGCGCCGGCGGATATTCTGTCGGCCTTCGTGGCACAGTTCTATTTGAGTGGCGAAGGGTCGGGCGGCCGTGAAATTCCGCCGCAGATCCTGCTCAATGCTGAACCAGAGGCCGCCGGGGTGCTACAGTCCGTGCTCTCGGAGCAGGGTGGCCATAAAGTACAGCTGATCTGGCGTCTGCGCGGCGAGCGTGCGCGCTGGCAGCAGATGGCGGAGGCCAATGCCCGCACTGCCTTACGCAGCCGTCTGGCCGGCAAGGCCGGTGTGCTGAAACGGCTGGAGGCCTTGCAGGATGCGCTGGGGCTGGACAGCCTGCCGCAGCGGTTGGAGTGTTTCGATATCAGTCATACCATGGGCGAGGCCACCGTGGCCTCCTGCGTGGTGCTGGACGGCAACGGCCCGCTGAAGGCCGACTATCGCCGCTTCAACATCGAGGGCATTGTCCCCGGTGACGACTATGCCGCCATGCATCAAGCGCTGATGCGGCGCTACACGCGGCTGAAAAAGGGCGAGGGCAAGCTGCCGGATATCCTGATCATCGACGGCGGCAAGGGGCAGGTGGCGCAGGCCGTGGCGGTACTGGAGGCATTGCAGATCAGTGGTGTCAGCCTGCTTGGCGTGGCCAAGGGGCCATCACGCAAGCCGGGCCAGGAGGTGCTGGTGTTCGCCGACCGGGAGATGAGCCTGCCGGCGGATTCACCGGCCCTGCACGTGATCCAGCAGATACGCGACGAGGCGCACCGTTTCGCCATTACCGGTCATCGCCAGCGCCGTGCCAAGAAGCGCAATACCTCGGTGCTGGAGGGCATCAGCGGACTGGGGCCGAAACGGCGCCAGCAGCTGTTGAAACAGTTCGGCGGCTTGCAGGAAGTGGCTCGCGCCGGGGTGAAGGATTTAGCCAGTGTGCCGGGTATCAGTAAAAATCTGGCGCAAAAAGTATATGATGTGTTCCACTCGGATGAATGAATGCCTTAGCACACGATCTCCATGACTTATAACCTCCCCAACATCCTCACCCTGCTGCGCATTGCCCTGATTCCGGTGTTCGCCGTGCTGTTCTATCTGCCGGTGCCCTGGGCCCATGTGGCGGTGACGGCGGTGTTTGCCATCGCCGCCATTACTGACTGGCTGGATGGTTATCTGGCACGGCGTTGGCAGCAGACCTCGGCCTTTGGCGCTTTCCTCGATCCGGTGGCCGACAAGCTGATGGTGGCGGTGGCGCTGGTGATGCTGGTGGATATCAATCCGACCCCCTTTGCTGACTTGCTGCTGGCTTTGCCGGCGGTGATTATTATCGGCCGCGAGATCGTGATCTCCGCCCTGCGCGAGTGGATGGCCGAGGTCGGTGCTCGTACCCTGGTGGCCGTATCCACCATTGGCAAGATCAAAACCAGTGCGCAGATGGTGGCTTTGTTGCTGCTGCTATACCGTGAACCGGTCGGCCATTTTCCCACCGCCGAAATCGGTTTTGTGCTGTTATACGTGGCCGCCGGGCTGACCCTATGGTCCATGTTCATCTACCTGCGTGCGGCCTGGCCCAGCCTCTCCGATGCGGCTTCGAAGTGAAGGGCGCTTATTCAAAGTGCCCTGCTTCTTTAGTGTGGTGACGGGGGGTGAAAGGCTTGACAGTCCTCCCTCGGGCTGTAAAATACAGCGCTCTTGAAGACGTGACGCGGGAATAGCTCAGCTGGTAGAGCACAACCTTGCCAAGGTTGGGGTCGCGAGTTCGAATCTCGTTTCCCGCTCCAAATTGTTTGTTTGAACCTTTGGGTTTATCCCTCTGGCCTGTCCTTTGATGTATAAAAATGCCTCGGTCGAAGGGTCGGGGTTTTTTCAGTTAGGGGAGGGAGTCTTTAAGCCCTTGCATGATCGATGACTGGCTGAGTGGCAGAGTGGCTATGCAGCGGACTGCAAATCCGTGTACCTCGGTTCGACTCCGGGCTCAGCCTCCACTTATCGTCCGCCATTCCCGCTCGGTTCTTTCGCTATTTTTCCGGCACGGTAACGATTCTGTCGCGCTTCCCGCGCCGATGGTTTTCTGTAATAGTTACTGCTGTTGAAACCGCTCGTCGCCCGGGTGGTGAAACTGGTAGACACAAGGGACTTAAAATCCCTCGGCTTCACGGCCGTGCCGGTTCGATTCCGGCCCCGGGCACCATTATCAAAAATCAACAATTTACGCTTCTTGCCGCTTTTTGGCACTTCTTGCGGTAAAACAGTTGCTTAACATGTGATCCCTCTTTTTCTTCCCACGAGGGTTTAAGGGTTTAGGGGTCATAAGGGTTTAGCAGGTTTAGGGGTCTAGCAGGTTTAGGGGTCAGGTTAATTGCATCATCGTTAAAAGTTTAGCAGGTTTAGGGGTCAGGTTAATTGCATCATCGTTAAAAGTTTAGCAATTTAGGGGTCAGGTTAATTGCATCATCGTTAAAATACGTGGAATGTTTTGCTTAAACTCCTTTTTCTCAGATAGCAAGCGACGAATTTCTGTCGTCGCCCCTTTATCCCGCACTTTGAGAATGATTCAACATACCCGACCCCTTTCCGCCGTCCAACATACCCGACCCCTTTCCGCCGCCGACCCCTTTCCGCCGCTCGACCCCTTTCCGCCGCTCCCTTAACAAGGACTGGAACGCAGGATTGGGGCATTTGCGGGCCTCCCTCCGGGCGCGGCGG
>DRKN01000193.1 GCA_011051755.1 Gammaproteobacteria bacterium | reverse complement strand
TGCATTTCGAAGCGTTGAATATCAAGCCAATATCATTCTCAGAAAAATGGAAAACAATTTAAAATTGTCTGATATTTTAAGGTTCAGTGCCGCCCCAGGTTACAGCGAACACCATACAGGGTGTGCACTGGATCTGACAACAACAGATATCGATGACCTCTGTGAAAATTTCGATCAAACCATCGCATTTGAGTGGCTACAACAGCATGGGATAAATTATGGTTTCAGTCTTTCTTATCCAAAAAACATTACCCACAAAATTGCCTATGAGCCATGGCATTGGGCTTGCTTGTAAGCCGCCACAGCAGCAGTGTACGGGATTTCAAGTACTCTGAATTTCGGCTAAAAACCGGCCGGAATGACGATAATCGCCTACCAAAAATAGGCGCTTTTCTTAAAGAACCTACTTTTGGTAGGCGAGCTGCGGGACATTCGACCTGAAGAGATTGAACTCAAACCTTAGACCCACAATTTTTCAGTAAATCATGGGGTGATTGTAGGGGGACAATGCCTCGCTACGGGGAAAGTCGCGCAGCCACTTCAGCTGCGCCCTGAAGCCCAACCCGGGGATTCATGACCAGATAGACCGGATACTGTGCCACCAACTCGCCCATCTTGCCCTTGTCGCAGAAAGCAGCCATAAATACTCCGCTACTCAGACGCTCGGCCATGCGCGGAGCAATGCCACCGGCAATGTAGACACCACCGGCCGCCAAACAGGTGAGGGCCAGATTGCCGGCCTGTGCACCGTAGATTTTTATGAACATGTCCAGCGTCTGTGCAGCCAAACCATCCCCCTGCTCTGCGGCTTGCGAAATGACGACGGCACCCTCACCACGATCCAACGCGGCAAGCAACGGGGCTGATGCCTGTCTGACACACCGTGCGGCATGAAAACGATAAATAGTCTCCAGCCCCGGCCCCGAAACGATATGTTCATAGCTGACCCGTGGCTGGCATTCGCTAAGCCAAGCCAACAGCGCCCGTTGATGTTCGTCGGTGGGTGCGAAATCCACATGCCCACCCTCTGAGGGCAACACCTCGTAGTGATCCTCGGCCCACACCAGGATGCCTTCACCCAGCCCGGTACCGGCGCCGATCAGCGCCCGCGGCGCACCGGCGCGCGCTTGCCCCACCTGCAACACCTTCAGGTCACCGTCAACAAGCGTCGCCAAGCCGTAGCCCACGGCCTGAAAATCGTTGATGAGTTGCAGGTGGGGAATGCCAAAGCGAACCGCCAGCGCATCGGCATCCAGCTGCCAGGGCAGGTTGGTGACACGGGCCAGACGTCCGTCCACCGGGCCGGCGACACCGATACAACCAGCGCGCACACCCCCTACCCCCTCATGGGCAAGCTGCTCAAAAAAAACCGCCAGCAACGCATCAAAAGTATCGAATGCCGTACTGTCGAATCGTCGCTCGAACAATACGTCACCGGCTTCTTTCAGTTGCAATAGGGTCTTGGTTCCACCAATGTCTCCGGCCAGTATGGGCATGCCCTTCTCTCCGCAGATTGTCATCTATCGTTCTGATACCGACCCGGAATCCGGTAGTGCCAGGTCGTCATGTTCGCGCACACAGCGGTTGACAATACCGTAGAGGCGCAGTTTGTCGATGGGCTTGGACATGTAACCAGCAGCGCCCAGAGCCTCTGCCATGGCGCGCTCTTCCACCAAGGTCACCATCACAACCGGAATATCACGCAGGCGGGGCGCCAGCTTGAGTGCGCGCAATACCGCCCAGCCATCCATGCCCGGCATCATGACATCGAGGGTAATGACATCCGGCAGCAACTCCTGCGCCAGGGTCAGGCCATCGACACCACTGGCGGCCGTCTTTACCTCAAAACCCTTCAATGACAGAAAATGCGACATGATATGCAGTGTCGCCAGGTCGTCATCAATCACCAGCACCCGGCTGATATGCTGGCGTCGCTCATGCTGATTGTCATTACGTTTTCCGGCCAGACGCAGGCTCGAGGCGGTAATACCGTCTCTCGGCGTGTCATCACCGGCAGCGAACAGTTGATCATCGCGAGGGGCTCTTAGCGGAAGCATAACTGTAAATGTTGACCCGCTGGCTTGCTCGCTAACAACGTGAACCCCACCTCCCATCAACTGGCAAAAATGCTGGGCAATGGCGAGTCCCAGACCGGTACCGCCGTATTTGCGCGTGGTACTCGAATCCGCCTGATTGAAGGCTTCAAAAATCTTCTCCAGTTGTCCTGAGGGCATACCGATGCCGGTGTCGCTGACAGAAAAGAATACCTGTCCGGAAACATCCGTTCGGCCACCACCCGTCTCACTCCAGACACTGACCTCGATTGCACCATTGTGGGTAAATTTACAGGCATTACTCAGTAGGTTGAACAGAATCTGCCGCAACTTGGTGACATCGGCATACATGATGGTGACATTATCGGCACAGCGCACGCTCAGCCGGTTGCCATTCTTATCGATCAGCGGCTGAATCGTATCGGCGACGTCATTGACCAGGTCAGAAATGCTAAACCATTCCTCGAACAGCTGCATTTTACCGGCTTCGATCTTGGACAGGTCAAGCACGTCATTGATCAGGCTCAGCAGATGTTGACCGGCGGTGTGCACACGACACAGATCCTCCGCCAGCCGATCCTCTCCGCGCTGCCGGGCATTGTCCATCAGCAGTTCGCTGTAGCCAATCACTGCATTCAGCGGGGTACGCAGCTCATGGCTCATGTTGGCCAAAAACTGACTCTTGGAGTGACTCGCCTCCAAGGCTGCGTCGCGGGCCAGAGCCAGATCCAGAGTACGCTGCTGAACCAGCTCTTCCAACTGATCCTTGTGACGCTGCAATGCCTGCTGTGCCTGCTCACGCTCATGAATTTCCGACTGCAACTCGTACTGTCGCGCCAGCAACATGTCATAAAGCGACTTCAGTTCGTCGGTCATCTCATTGAAGCCATGCGCCAGCAGACGCACCTCGACATTACCTTCCTCGACAATCTTCTGTCCCAACTGCATCCTGTCGCGACGGATGTTACACAGCTGTTCACCCAGGCGCTGCAACGGCACCAGTGCATTCTGGTTCAGGGTGTACAGCATCAGCATCGCCAGCAACAGTCCAAGCAGTGTAACGGCAACAATCAGCGAATTGCGTGTCATCTCCAGACGGGATTCAAATGCGGAAATATCCTGTGCCAGTGATACCGTTAGCGCCTCCTCCCCAGCCACAGTGACCAGCGTGAAGCTGGCGACGGCCCCCTGCCGCTGCGCATCGGCAGGCCAGAGGCTGGAGGTATAGGCCGCCGAACCATCGGCATGGGTAATCCGTACCGGCATGCCCAGATCGCTCTCCAGCGTCTGCAGACTGAACACCGGATCCACAACGATCTCAAGATAACCACCAATCTTCAGCCCGCCTATCGGCATCAACATGCTGAACTGTGCCCGCCCCACCTGCAAACACAATTCAGTCATACTCTTCAGACGCGACGCCCCCTGCCGCGACACCGCCCGTCGCCGCAAATCATTACATGTCACCGGCCTATCCAGCCCATCAGCCATGCCCCCGGTAACAAGATTAAAATCCAGGTCATAAACAGCCATGTACTGGGGCCGCAGAATACCGGCGGTCACAAAATACTGATGGAATTGGGAGGCAAGACGGCGCTGTAGTGCCGTCACATCAAGGGCTTGAAACTCGCGCCGAAAGCCTGCATCTTCCTGCAGGGACTGGCCCATGCTGTGCACGACTCGTCCCATATCATCAAGAACTTCATCGACCTGCAGCCCAATCACCTGCTCAATCGCCGCGCGCTGACTGTCGATGGCAAACTGACGGTAAATTTCCGTCGCCAGTACCGCCAGCACGATGCTGAGCGCTCCCATGGCGAAAATGCTGAAAGCAGCATTGAAGCGCAGCGAGTGATGATTGAAAATCATGCCCTCTGCCCTGTGATCATGGGAATAATCCTAAATTAATCAGCTGAATCGTTGCGAGAGCAACTAGTGGTTCGTCAACAATTGTATTAGAACAAGTCATCCAGGGGCTCGCCGTACATGCTGAATTCCAACCTGCGCGGGAATAGCGCTATTTACAGCATCACCTTCAATAATCCATACAGCAAGCAACGCGGATAAATCCGGCCGCCTGAAGACGACGTTTTTAACCTTTAATCGAAACGAATAATGGGCAACAGATCAGGAACTCCGCCAGATGTCAGCGCCGGGGCCGGCGCATCATGCCCTGGTTCTGGAATGGCATGACATACTTTTGAAAATACTCGCGGGACAACACACGCAGGGCCTTCCGTTTCTCTTCCGTGAATTCCTCGGCGAGCACCTGCCTGTTCTGGAATGCCGCTGCATAGCCCTGTGCAGCAGCAAGATTGAACCACACATAGGCCAGATCCAGATCCTGTGCCACACCGCTGCCATTGGCGTACATCACACCCAGATTGGTTTGCGCCAGGGAGTGCCCCTGTTCAGCGGCTTTGCGGTACCAGAGAAAGGCATAGCGATCACTCTGCTCAACCCCTTCGCCCGTATCATACATATAGCCAAGGTTGTACTGCGCGGCTGCAATACCCTGCTCAGCCGCATGCAGGAACCAGTGCCGACTCTTGTCCAGGTCTTTCGCAACCCCGTGGCCACCCCGGTATAAAATAGCCAGATTGTGTTGGGCCTCGGCATTACCGGCCTCGGCCAGTGGACTGAATACCCGCAAGGCCTTTTCATAGTCGCCCTGCTCTGCGGCCAGCACGCCCTCATCCAGTTCGCCAGCAACGACCAGGCCCGGCGCAAAACACACCAGCATCAACAGGACTAAAAAAAACACGGCACGCCTGAAACAGGCATGCCTTTCAACGATCACGATAGGAACCTCAGCGGGTGACGCGGTTGACATCCGGGTTGATATTCTGCTTTTTCATCCAGCGCTCAAGTGTTTTTGACGGCGCTGGTGGCTTGAGGCCACGCGGCATCGGGCGTTCGATGGCGGCAAAACGCACCTTCAACGCATTGCGGAAGGCTCCCTCATAACCATATTTGCGCACCGAGAACGATACATTGCGCTGCCGCCCCTTTTCCATGAAACGGGCGCTCCAGTGCACACGCAGGCTGCCAGCCTTTTCCGCCACCGACAGTGTAACACCGACAACACCACTGGTAGAACGCTTATCCACACTGTGCTCACGGGTTTTGCGCAGGTGCACCGGTACGATCTTGTTCTTTTTCACCACCAAATCGCGATGATCCTGTGCCTTCTTCTTGGCCTTCAACTTACCGCCATGCACACCATCAGAGAACAATTTCGATTCAACCGGCTTGGAATCCTTGTAAACACGCACCCACCAGCCATGCGTATTGCCGTGATCCATGCGCGTGATGTAGGTTAGACCCAAGCCCTTGTCACTTTTGGCAGTCAGTCTCCTGGAAGTGGCAACCGCCTTTTTCGTTACCGCAGCCTTCTTCACTGCAACCTTTTTCTTTGCCGCAGCCTTCTTTACTGCAACTTTTTTCTTTGCCGCCGCCTTCTTCACCATGGCCTTTTCAGCCACAGTCTTTTTCCTTATCGCCTCCTTGCTCTTGAGCTGTTTTTTCTTGACCTGCTTTTTAATCTTAATCTGTTTTTTCTTGACCATTGCGACAAATCACACCTTTTTTCGCTATGTTAACTCACATCCCGGCTGACACAGATGCCTCGTATTCTCTACAAGGTAACACCAGAGCAGCAGCGGCCCGACAACCTAGTCGGCCTTTCGGGACTCTTTCTCCAGTTTTTCCCAGCCATCATCGCCGACCCGGCAATCCAGCAGGGTCACTGCAGCCACAGCTGCGATGATAACTATCACAAGATAGTGGGTGAACTACGGTTCTCCGGCATTACAGTAAATAAAGGCCGGACAGCCTGCCAACACGAAGTAAATGGTCAGCCGGATCGGCACAATCCATGCCCTTGGCAAGGCACTGCCTTTCTTTATCAGCCACGGGCAACCACCTTTCTATCCACCGAATCCCGTTACATGAAGATGTGTGAAAATATAGACCATAACCACAAGTGATCAAGAAAAGCGCCTACTTTTACAGTTTGAAGCCCTGCTCAACAAGCTATTTCTTTGCTCGGCGCGGCAGGATATCACAGCCACATACCGACCGCTAAACAGGATCATCAAAGCCACTGTAGAATAATGTCCATACACCTCCTGGTGACCCGTAGTCCGGCATATCAATCAGTAACAGTCTCAGCATGGCGCATCTTTACCGGGGTCTGTTGACGTTTCATTTTCATCACTGTTGGGGCCGCTTTTTCGTCCGGCAAAAGGCGAAAGGAGTAGCATGTCGCTGTTCTACACAAGCGACTGACAACGCAGACACGCCACTCGGTGCCTACATGGATATAGGTACCAAAAGTAGTCGCTCTTAGGTGAGGCGCGTTAGCAGGATGCGGTAGCGTTGTCCGTACCCAAAGCACTCGCTGTGCTCGCGGGGCGGGCTCTCGTTCATTTGCAACCACCCAATCTCTCTCCTGACACAGGGGGCTCCTCGTACCTCACCACCCAAAGCAGGTTTATTAAGAAAACCGCCTACTGTCGCCCCAGAACGCCCACTTTGGGTGTTGATTGGCGCTGTTTCAGGCTCAACGGTGATAAACATGAAACGTCAACAGACCTTAACCGAGGTCACGCCAAGCCATGCAAATCCATGAACTGTGACCGCCATCACAGCCTCTACCCTTGCGTCAGTACGGTCTGGCGCCGATAGCAAAATCAGTAACCTGTCGGATTTAAGAATAATCAACTGTACTGATGGGAGAGACGTCCAAATGTCCCTGATTTTTCCTTGCATAGGCCACTATCCGCCGCAAAACCACGGCCATTTGTCCTCACTCTCCAGCCATGCCCGCTACGCTGACCTTAAGTCCGGCAGATTTCCAGACTGAGCAGTAATAAGTCTCACACCCTGCAAACCCTCACCCGGGGATACCGGTTATGGCAGAACAACGCAATATCATCGACTTTCATTCCAAGCGGCATTCCAGCTCTGAGGAGACCCCTATGCCCCTGCCGCCACTCGTTATTGCAACGCGACGCACGGCAAAACACCACCTGAAAAAATGCCTTCCGGAATTCTTCAGCCAGGTGGATGACAGCCTGTTCGCCCTTGCTGACAAGGCCGAAAACAACCAGCTGCAAAACCTGTATTTCGACGCCATGCGCGAAACCCGCCTGAAGAAGGACGCCATGAGCAATGCCTACCGCAAGCAACTGGACAGGCTGTTCAATGAATCACTGGATACAGCAGGCGCCCGGCACGGCAACGCGGAAGAGCTGGGCCCTCTGGATCAGATCGGCCTGGTCGGCGATGAGCAGCTGGAAGAGTCACTGGCCCTGACCAATATGGTCTCCAGCGCTGAAATACAGTACCGTGAGGCCCTCTACGGCCTCACCGCCCGTCTCGATTTTCTCATCGAAGACCAGGAAATCCACAAGGACAATAACCCCCTGCGCCCGGATGTCATCTGCCATGCATTCACGGCCGCCGTGGACGAACTCAGTGGTGACCTTAAAATCCGTCTGGTCATCTACAAACTATTCGACAAACACGTCGTGCAACAACTCGACGACATGTACGCCGCCATCAATGCCGACCTGATTGCGGCGGGCGTACTGCCACGCATCAAGACACCAGCACAGAAATCGGCGGAAAAGACCGCCACGACTCAGCGTAGCGAGAGTGACATCATCGCCGAAATCGCCTCAGCCATGACCCAGCAGGAGGCGGCTGGGCAGGCCGATGACCCCGCCTTTACCGGCAACCTGTTCACCTCACTGCAACACATGCTTTCCCAGCACCGCACGCTCACTGGCGCTCCCGGCGCCGTACCCACGGAGGGGGTGCCGGCAGCAGGTGGCAATATCGCCATGGAGGGAGCGACCCCGACCACCGGCATGCCCATCGCCTCGGGCGAGCCCCTGCCCGCCGGCGAAGCCAGTGCTGGCGGCATCGCCCTGTACTACGCCCCGCAGGACATCGTCAGCGCCCTGTCCAATCTGCAGGGCAACAGCGAGTTCACCCGCCAGCCCGCACTCGCGCAAGGGCAACAAGACGGCCATCAACCCCTCAGCGCCAGCCTGATCAAAACCGGCCTGACACAGGCGATAAACCAGGCGGTGGATGATAGCGGGGATCGTCAGATCGGTCAGGCCGACACCGATGCCATCGACATCGTCAGCATGCTGTTCGATTTCATTCTCGACGACCCGCACATCGCCGACAGCATCAAGGCACTCATCGCCCGCCTGCAAATCCCGTTGCTCAAAGTCGCCATTATCGACAAGGAATTCTTCGCCAAAAAAACCCATCCGGCACGGCAACTGCTCAACGAGCTGGCCTACATCGGCGCCGAAGACATCGACACGGAAGATGCCGGGGAAGAAAACCCAACCCTACAGATGGTGGAATACGTGGTCGACCGTATCCTCAACGAATTCGAGGACGATGCCGAACTGTTTGCCACCCTGCTGGATGAATTCACCCGTTTCGTCGAAGAAGAGCGTGAGGCCAACCGTCTGGCGGAAGAGATATTGGTGCAGGCGCGCGACGCCGTCGCCAGCGAGATCCGCCAACGCGTGGAAGACCAGGGCATACCACCCTTTATCCGCGCCCTGCTCATCGATGCCTGGAAGGATGTGTTACAACACATCTACCTGCGCGACGGTGGTAGCGAAAGCGCCGCCTGGGAAACGGCGTTGAAGGTGGCCGACGACCTGATCTGGAGCGTGCAACCCAAGCTGGTGGTCAGTGAGCGGCAGAACCTGATCCGCATCATTCCACGCGTCCTCAACGGTCTGCGCGACGGCCTGACCCTGATCGCCTATGATCACGCCATCACCGAACGTATCTTCGATAAACTCGAAGAATTGCATCTGGCCAGCCTGCGCGGTGGCGTCAGCGCTATGCAGAACGCACCTGCAAGCACGAAAGATACTACGCAAACGGCGGATTCCGTCGACACTGCGGCGGAGGCCAATGAAGTCCCTGACGCGGCCGATGAATTCATCGAAGAAATCATTCTCGCCTCCACCCAGGCCATGGACTGGGATGACTGGGATCAGTGCGATAGCGGGTATGTCGAACTGATCAAGGACATGGCACTCGGCACCTGGGTGGAATTCTCCGACCCGGAAATGGAAAAACGCAGCCGTGGCAAGCTGGCCTGGAAATGCGATTTTACCGGCGAATACACCTTCGTTGACCGCAAGTACAAGGTGGTTGCCGACCTGACCTTCAAGAAGCTGCTGGACAAATTCAATGCCGGCCACGCACAGATCGTCGAGGACGTACCCCTGTTCGACCGTGCCCTCGACTCCGTCATCAACGGCATCAAACGCGCCATGGAAGGGAAAGGGGAGGCAGCGGAAGAAACAACACCCGTGCAGTAAACACCCTTGCATCAACCCGCCGGCCAGGACAGCGGACAGAAACGTCGCCTGGGTTGAGCCTGCGAAACCCGGGAAGGACGGCACGATAAACTCCCGGGGACTTGCTTGCCGCAGTTGACGCATATTCCACGTGGGCATGAAAAAACTGCCCACCCTACCGGGCTCCGTCATCAGCGGCATCAAACGCGCTATGGAAGGGAAGGGGGAGACAGCAGAAGAAACAACACCCGTGCAATAAGCACCCTTGCATCAACCCGCCGACCAAGGCAGCAGACAGAAACGTAGCCTGGGTTGAGCCTGCGAAACCCGGGAAGGACGGCACGATAAACTCCCGGGGACTTGCTTGCCGCAGTTGACGCATATTCCACGTGGGCATGAAAAAACTGCCCACCCTACCGGGCTGCTTGCTTGGAAAACGTTTCAGTACCAGTGCAACAGCCTGAAGAACCGTTCCTACATCTCTCCTACGCCTCTCCCACACCCTTTGCCCCACCGAACCAGGACAGTTTTTTGTGCAGGCTTACCACATCACCGACGATAATCAGCGTTGGTGGCTTGACCTCCGTGGTATCGATGATCGACGGCATGCTGCCGAGGGTGCCGATCACCACTTTCTGCCGCCGGGTCGTGGCCTGCTGCACCAGCGCCATGGGCGTATCCGCCGACAGGCCGTGTTCCACCAGCTTGCCACACAGCTCCTTCACGCCCAGCAGGCCCATGTAAACGACAATCGTCTGCTGCGGCTGCGCCAGCGCCGGCCAGTTCAGACTCATGCTGCCATCCTTGAGATGACCGGTGACGAATACCACCGACTGGGCATATTCACGGTGGGTCAAGGGAATGCCCGCATAACAAGCCGCACCCGCCGCCGCGGTAATACCGGGCACGATCTGGAAATTGACTCCCTCCTGCATCAGGGTCTCGATCTCCTCGCCACCGCGACCAAAAATAAAAGGATCACCGCCCTTCAGGCGCAGCACCCGTTTGCCCTTTTTGGCAACGCGGGCTAACAGTAAATTGATATCCTCCTGCGGCAGGGTGTGTTGATCACGCGTCTTGCCCACATAGACCAAATCCGCATCACGGCGCGCCATATCCAGAATTTCCTCTGACACCAACCGGTCGTAGACGATCACGTCCGCCTGCTGCAACAGACGCAGAGCACGAAAGGTCAACAGATCAGGATCACCCGGCCCGGCCCCCACCAGATAGACCTCGCCACGGGGCCGGTCGGAGGCCGCAGCCTCATCCACGGCCTTGTGCATGGCGGCGCGCGCCGCCTCTTCCTTGCCGGCGAAGACCATTTCGGCAATCGAACCCTGGGCCACGTTTTCCCAGAAATGGCGGCGCTGTTCCGGCTCGGAGATACGCGCTTTCACTGACTCACGAAATTCATCCATGAGTTCGGCCAGACAGCCATAGGCGGTCGGAATCATGGTCTCCAGCCGTGCCCGCAGCAGGCGCGCCAATACCGGTGCCGCACCGCCAGTGGACACCGCCACCTGCACCGGTGAACGGTCAATCATAGAGGGCACGATAAAACTGCACAGTGCAGGCTGATCCACCACGTTCACGGGCAGATTGCGCGCCTTGCACAGTTCGGAGATACGCCGGTTCACGGCCTCATCATCGGTGGCTGCGATCACCAATGTACAGTTATCCAGGTCGCCTTCCTCGAATTCACGCGCCAGATGGCTGATCTCAAGCTTGGCATGACGTGTCGCCAGACTCTCGCCCAACGCCGGCGACACCACCGTGACGCGCGCAGCGGCACGTCGCAATAACGCCACCTTGCGCGCAGCGACGTCCCCCCCCCCAACGACCAGGCATGGCTTGTCGCTGATGTCAAAAAACATCGGGAAATATTGCATAATGGAAACCCTGCTCCAGTCGCCCAGATTTTTACCTGAATTCGTGATTTCAGGTTTTACCTATCGAATACTCTCGAGCCCACCCATATAGGGGCGCAATGCCTCCGGCACGGTAATGCCGCCGTCGGCATTCTGGTAATTTTCCATCACCGCCACCAGGGTGCGGCCTACCGCCAGACCGGAGCCATTGACGGTGTGCACCAACTGTGGCTTGCCCGCCTCCGGATCACGCCAGCGGGCCTTCATGCGGCGCGCCTGAAAATCCTCGAAATTGGAACAAGAAGAAATCTCGCGATATTTCTGCTGGCCCGGCAACCACACTTCAAGGTCATAGGTCTTGGCAGCGGAAAAACCGAGATCACCGGTACACAGCGAAACCACCCGATAAGGCAACACAAGCTCACGCAGGATACGTTCGGCATGGCGAGTCAGCTCTTCTAACGCATTATAGGAATCCGCCGGCCGCACCACCTGCACCATCTCCACTTTCTCGAACTGGTGCTGACGAATCATGCCGCGGGTATCCTTACCGTAAGAACCCGCCTCACTGCGGAAACAAGGCGTATGGGCGACAAATTTCAACGGCATCCTGTCGGCCTCGATAATTTCATCGCGCACGATATTGGTCATCGGCACCTCGGCGGTGGGGATCAGATAATAATCGCCACCGTCGCCCATGCGAAACAGCTCTTCACCGAACTTGGGCAACTGACCGGTGGCGTGCAGGCTGTCGCTGTTGACCAGATAGGGCACGTAAGTTTCGCGGTAACCGTGCTCATCGGCATGCATATTCAGCATGAACTGGGTCAGCGCACGATGCATGCGCGCCAACGGGCCGCTGAGCAGCGTAAAACGGCTGCCGGCAATTTTTACGGCGGTTTCGAAATCCATTTGCCCCAGGCCCGCGCCCAGGTCGACGTGGTCACGGGGCTCGAAGCCCAACTCGGTGGGCTCGCCCCAACGGCGCACTTCCTGGTTGTCGTTTTCATCGATACCCAGCGGCGTGCTGGCATGGGGAATATTCGGCACCCCCATAAGGATCTCATCGAGCTGCTGCTGAATATCGTTCAGACGCAGCTCGACATCTTTCAGCTTGTCGCCGAGATCCGCCACCGCCGCCAGCAGCGGCGCCACGTCTTCGCCGCTGGCCTTGGCCCGACCAATGGATTTGGCGCTGTTGTTACGCAGGCTTTGCAGATCCTGGGTCTCTACTTGCAGTTTCTTGCGCTCGGCCTCCAGCGCGGCCAGTTTTTCGCTATCCAGCTTGAAGCCACGGCGCTCGAGTTTTTCCACCGTGCCTTCGAGGTCATTGCGAATCAGTTTTGGATCAAGCATATCGTTTGTCTTTTGGTTTTGTATTTTTCGCCACAGAGGCGTGGAGGACTCAGAGAAGCATTTTTTGAGTCAAAAACTCTGTGTTCTCCGCGCCTCTGTGGCAAATAAAAAATCGTTCATTGTTCGATGGTCAACTGCACCGGCCAACTAACGATGTGCCCGGAACCGACCACGGCGTAGAGTTCTTCCATCACCTCGCTGGCCTTGCCCGCTTCGTCAAAGAACTCGATCACCACCGGCAGATCCAGCGACACATCCAGCAATGACGAGGAATGTAGCGCACCGGTCTGGCCAAAGCCAGCGATGCCGCGAAACACCGTCATGCCACGCACCCGGTGTTCATCGTTGAGGCGCTTGAGCAAACGCGACAGGTGCGCCTTTTCCTCTGTCAGGTAGACACGTACCAAGGTCACTTCGATGGTTTTCATCATTGGCTTCTCCACACATCGATCATCCTGCACAGTCATGTATCCACTGTAGAAACGGCTTTGGCCGCGGCAGCCGAACCTGACAATGTCGCGGCTGAAGCCGCTCCTGACCCTTATTCCGCGACGCGATTTCAGACCGGTGAATCAAATCGACCGCCCCGCCAGCACCCCGGCCCAGGCCGCACCGACACACAACACCACACTCAGCCCCATATTCAGCAGGGCCTTCATGGTTTCACCCTCTTCGATCAGGTTCAATGTCTCCATGGAGAAGGCCGAAAATGTCGTGAAGGCGCCGAGCAGGCCGATCAGCAGTGCCGCACGCCAATTCGGGCCGAGGCTGAACTTGTCGATCAGCAACACAAATAAGAACCCCATCAACAGCGAGCCCAGTACATTGACGGCCAGGGTGCCATAGGGAAAACCACGCCCCAGCAGGGCGTACACGCCGTTGGACATCCAGAATCGCAACACGGCACCCAGCGCACCACCGGCGGCAATGGCCAGTACCTGCATCAGTGCTCGGTTCCGCTTAGCAGGATGTTCATTTTTTCTCGTTCCGGTGCGCCCGATCCAGCGCCCGCAGGTGCGCCAGACGCTCGCCAATGCGAAGCTCCAAACCACGCTCGACGGGACGATAGTATACCCGCTCGCCCAGTTCATCCGGGAAGTAATGCTCCCCCGCCGCATAGCCCTCGGGCTCGTCGTGGGCATAGCGATAGGCGCGCCCGTAGTCCAGTTCCTTCATCAGTTTGGTGGGTGCATTGCGCAGGTGCAGCGGCACCTCCAGCGAGCCGGAGCCCTTGGCCTCCGCCAGCGCCGCCTTCCAGCCCATGTACACGGCGTTGCTCTTTGGCGCACTGGCCAGATAGACGATGGCCTGGGCGATGGCCAGCTCGCCCTCGGGACTGCCGAGACGTTCCTGCACGTCCCAGGCATTCAGCGCCAGTTGCAGACCACGCGGATCGGCATTGCCGATGTCCTCGGAGGCCATACGCACCACACGGCGGGCGACGTAGAGCGGGTCGACACCGCCATCGATCATGCGCGCCATCCAGTACAGGGCAGCATCCGGCTTGGAGCCGCGCACGGATTTGTGCATGGCGGAAATCTGGTCATAAAATGCCTCGCCACCCTTGTCGAAGCGGCGCACGCCGCCGGCCAGCACCTCGTTGAGCAGAGCCTCGCTGATGCATTCGCGGCCATCCCCGCCCGCTTCGGCCAGATCGGCGGCGATCTCCAGCAGATTCAGGGCGCGGCGTGCATCGCCATCGGCGGCCTCCACCAGCAGCTCGCGCAGGGGCCCGGCAAAATCCAGCGGACGCCCACCCAGGCCGCGCTCCTTGTCGCCCAGCGCAGCATCGATCACGGCGCGGATGGCCTCACGATCCAGCGACTTGAGCACGTACACCCGCGCCCGCGACAGCAACGCATTGTTGAGTTCGAAGGAAGGGTTTTCGGTCGTCGCACCGATAAAGGTAACGGTGCCGTCCTCGACGAAGGGCAGAAAGGCATCCTGCTGGGACCTGTTGAAACGGTGCACCTCGTCGACGAACAGCACCGTGGCACGGCCCTGTTCACGGCGCAGGCGCTGGGCATGATCGATGGCGGCACGGATGTCCTTGACACCCGACAGCACTGCGGAGATGCTGATGAACTCGGCCCTGGCGCGGTTGGCGATCATGCGCGCCAGGGTGGTCTTACCGGTACCCGGCGGCCCCCAAAAAATCATCGAGTGCAGGCGGTCGGCCTCGATGGCGAGGCGTAGCGGTTTGCCCTCTCCCAGCAGGTGCGACTGACCGCAGTATTCCTCCGGCGAACGTGGCCGCATGCGGTCGGCCAGGGGGCGCCCGGTCAGCGATTCCGGCGCATCCGGCATCGCCGCCACCGGTCTGCCGCCGAACAGATCCGCCGTATCGCTCATGGCCGTGCGTCATCACCGGTCTCAGCGGACTCGCCAATCACGTCCACCCCCGGCGGTGGCACGAAGCGAAACGCCGCCGGGGATATCTGCGTATCACGGGCCACGTCGAAAAACTGCATCCGCGTCACCTGTCCAAAACCATCCACCAGTTCCATGCGGCGCAAGTCATGGGCGTCAAAACCCAAGCGCACGGCTTCGAAGCCGGTGTCTTCCTGCTTCGGTGTCAGCTGCACCCAGGTCAGGCCGTTGCCACGCTCCGGCAACTCTTTCAGCGTAAAGCGCTCCTCGACGGAGCCACTACCGCTCAATAACATGGCCGGTGTATCACCAAGGGCCGTGTCCAACGGCTTCACCACCACCTGTTCCAGTTCCTCGTCATACAACCACAGGCGCTGGCCGTCGGCGACGATCTGCTGTTTATAGGGCTCTTGATAGTCCCAGCGGAAACGGTTCGGCCGCAACAACAGCAGGGTGCCACGCGAGACCTCCGGCTGATCAAAGGCCGGGGCCTGCACCGTCTGCACAAAACTCGCCCGCAGTCCATCCTTGGCGGCAAAAAAAGCATTCAGGCGATCCGTCGCCACGCCGGCCTGCGCCGGCAGGGTCAGCAAGCCCAACAACAGCAGCGCCAAAAGACGCCATCCAGCAAAGCCTCTAACACTCAATCACTGTCTCCCGATCTAACATTCATCCGCCACCGTGGCCAATCACGGCCACCCTACCCCTGTTCACCCTAACCGTGATCTCGGCGTCCTGAGCGACAAATACCGCATTATGGATGCGAATCCATCATGTGATCGGGTATACCGTCCGGCATGCCACCACGCATGGCATCCTGCATCGGATCTTGTTTGCGCAAAGCCTTGTAGGCCTCGAACAGACCGGCAGCCAGCCGCCCCTGCGACACAGAGCTGAAGGTGAAATCATCCCCATCCGCAGAGCCTTTCATTTCCAGCGGCACACCCTGCAGATCACTCATCAACAGCGGATCAACCGATTCGTCCGCCATGGGCATCGCCTGAGTCATGTCACGCATAAAATCCATCATTGCCATCAGTGTTGCATAGTCCTCCGCGGGAATCGCGATGTCACCGGCCTTTGCCATGCAAACGTCAGCCACCTTGCGCGCCCCGTCAAACAACGCATAAGAGTGACAACTAACACCACCGATAGTTTTGCCACCACGCGATTCGGCTTGCAGTTTTTTTCCCGGCGCGGCATCGGCGGGCGCCCCCCCCATCATACCGCCTATCGGTGCTTCCATCATGGCACGCTGCTCGGGCGGCATATTTTGCATCTGCTCCGCAATCATGCCCTGTACACCGGCCATTTGCGCGGACATCTTCTGCAACATCGCCTGGTCGAGTTCCATGTAAGTACCCTGCTGTCCATCCACAGAGATGAGCACATCACGGGATTGATCATAGAGCGAATATTCGGGATCGCCCTGCTCCCCCATTCGCACGACGCCATTTCTGACCTGGATCAGTGTCTGTTTAGCATCGTCGATGCCGCGTAGCGTAATGGTGGCGTCGGCGAAAGTGGTCGCCGTGCTCAACAGTGTCGACAGGCCGATGATGGCGATGCCAAGTTTCCCTTTGCTCATTGAGTGGTATCCTCTTTGGATTATTCAGTGTATTGGTGACGTTACAAGTCTAAGATCAGCCAGATTCCGGCAATGGTTCGCCGCACTCAAAGTCAACACTCCCACCCCAAGGGGAGGGGTATTGGGAGGAATTCACCCGCGATACACGGTTCAGCGCTGGTGCGCAACAAGCGGTGTGAAACGGCCCCTTAGAGATTAAAGTAACGGGGGTGGCAATAATCAAACCGCAGACTGGCCGAACCCATAAACGCGCTCATTCTGTGGCAACATAATGCCCCCTGAAATTTATCCGCCATCTTACCCGCCTCATCGTCCTACTGATAGCCGCAACGTGGAGGCGGGCCATTCTTGAAACCCCTGACACGCTGATTTTACAAGGCCAGGCCGCCACCAGCTGCTAAGGCAATGCACGCCCGGCCAGCATGGCGATAAAGCGGCTGCGGTCGGCGGGCGAAAAATCCCGGTAATTGACAAACAGCGAATGCCGGTTCTGATTATCGAGGGTCATCTCGATCCCCCACAGCGGCGACAAACTGGTAGGTAACATCGAATAACGCACATCGATCAACACCGCCGGGCGGGTCGGATCCAGGGCCACGAAGCCAGCGGAGAAATGCGTAAAACGGGTAATGTCCTGCGCCAGTGCCGAGCCCGGCTGCAATTGTGGCAGATGCTGCGCAGCAGCGAACTTCACCACCTGCTCCCCGCGATAGACGCGTGGCTCGGAAAACAGCCCGACGCGTACCGCATCGACATAAAAATGCCCATCGCTTTCATAGATGGAGCGCCACAACAACAGGTTTGCCATGGTCGGTTTCACCACATGCCGCACGGCCGTATGGCCACGCTGCTGAATCAGGGTCTGCGCCACTCCCTCGGCGCGCTGATGCTGAACCACCGCCACTGCAAGATAGAGCCCTGCCAGCCCCAGCCCCACCCAGGCGACCTGCGGCCGCGCCTTTCTGACAGCGTACACAATGGCGGCAAGCAGCGTCAGGGAAAAGACCGGATCGACGATGGATATCAGATTCCAGGCAATGCGCTCATCGCTGAAGGGCCAGAACAGCAGGGTGCCATAACTGGTGCAGGCATCCAGCAGGCCACTGGCTGCATAACCCAGAAAGGCATACAGATAGAGCCGGCCCGGAGCGATATGCCGGCGTAAAAAGGGCCACAAAATCAGCGCGGCGATGAGCGCGCCCACGGGGACAAACAACAGGGAATGGGAAAAATGGCGGTGAAACTCGATGGTCAGCAACGGATCGCCGGGCGAGCGGATAAGGGCATCGGCATCGGCCAGCAGGCCGGCGGCAAAGCCAATCAGGGCGGCAATCTTTACCTCTTTCCGCCGTGCGCCGGCCAGCGCCATGACACCCCCGAGCAGGCCCTGCGTTACGATATCCACGATGGAGCGCCCTTCTACAAATAAACCAGCCCGCTGAGGGGATTAACAAGATGACTCACTTTATCACACCCTCCTCAGCCAACCGCAACAACCGCTAACAGCACCCCACTACACGGTCACAAGACCGTCATTCCCCCGTCATCTCCGTTTCACATTTCCCACCCAGAATGCTTCCGTGCTGTAAATCAGCATCAACACCCCCGTCAACCGCAAACGACGACGTCAACGAAGGCTGGATCGTCGGCGGCCGCGTCGACTTCCATCCCTTCGACGCACTGAAGTTCTCACAGGGAGATTTTTCCGGCAAACAGAAGGCCACCGCCGCCTTCAACTGGTCCAATGACGGCGACAACAACGACCCCACACGCAGCAAACCCGATTCCGCATGATCCACTTGCGGATAAATATTCACGCGATGATCTCTTTCACCTTGGCGGCCACTGCCCTGCCAAAAATATAATGCTGCCCTTTATCCAGATGAATGCCATCAACCTGACTTGCAGCGGTAACCTGCGCAGCATTAAGGAAAAAACAATTATTTTCCTTAGCGGCCAGTGCATACTCCCCGGCCAGTCCCCGGCATTTTTTCTCACCACCCAGAAATTTTTCAGCAATCGGCCCCTTAGGCGCCTGAATGGGCGGCGGCGCAATCAGCAATATTTCCGGGCAAGGCATGCCGGGCTCAATAGGCGCTTTCCTGATTGCCGTTATAAGGGATCTTATTCCTTGCGATGCATGCCATGCATTGTGTGGATGCATCGATTGAAAGTCATTTGTGCCCAGCATCAAAATCACCAGATCCAAGGGTGAATGCATTTCAATGACTTGTTCTATACCTTGCAAACCGTTACGCCCGGATTT
This sequence comes from Gammaproteobacteria bacterium, assembly GCA_011051755.1. Classification (GTDB taxonomy): domain Bacteria; phylum Pseudomonadota; class Gammaproteobacteria; order SZUA-152; family SZUA-152; genus DRQN01. Next base: position 960 of record DRKN01000193.1, on the reverse strand, counting down.
GAATGGATCATCCCAAACCGTCCGCCGACCATTCAGGCAGTTTTCAATCACCCTCACCGATCTCGCATCTTTGTTCAATACATTTTCCATGACGCCTGGCCAGCGATCATCAAAACCCAAGCGTTTTCGGCTCAAGGGAATGATTCCCCAGGTTAAGGAATCGGAATAAACAAGAATCTGTTTCATGGCTTTTTCTCGAATGTCCAGGGAGGTGGCTCAAGTCCGGCTCTGATATACTGCACGTGGTCTGCTTGGCGCACGTGTTTTGCAGCGGACATTTTACAAAACTTAAAACGATTGGAGACCCCATGACGAAAGCAACAGCGCGACACATTCTCGTATCCAGCGAAGAACAATGTCAACAACTGAAAACCGAAATCGAAACCGGCGCCGATTTTGGTGATATCGCCAAGCAACACTCCAGCTGCCCTTCGGGCGCGCAGGGTGGCGACCTTGGTTCCTTTGGCCCGGGACAGATGGTGCCTGAATTCGATCAAGTGGTTTTCAGCGCCGACGTGAATACGGTACAAGGCCCGGTCAAGACTCAGTTTGGCTATCATCTGCTGGAAGTGACCAGCCGCACGGATTAACGGACAGTCCAGATATTGCGCAGTGGCGCCCGGACAGCCTTGCCGGACACCACAGGAAAATTGTAGGAGCGGGCCATGCCCGCGAAAACCTCTTACCGCAAGGGTGTACGGAGAAAAACAAAACCTGTGCGTTATCTCTGTAGTGAACAAAAAGTGAACAAAATCCTCCATGCTGACGATGTTTTCGCGGGCATGGCCCGCTCCTACACACACGGCCCTGTATGTCAGATCCGTAGGGTGGGCATCGCCCACCCTACAAAAGCAACCTCATTTTAGTTTATACCCGGTTTTTAGCCGTGATAAACAGCTTTGTTTATTTCATGCTCTCTGTGGTGAAAAACCAAAAACTGAAGCTAGCCCTGCATAACAC